>DASWRX010000096.1:0-21667 GCA_036402955.1 Thermoanaerobaculia bacterium | reverse complement strand
AACGACCCATGCCCCAGAATCGCGTTCCACACCAGCGGATGGCTCCCGATCGTCGAGCCGCGCCAGATGGGGTTGATGGCGAAGAGGAGCAGGTGGCCCTTGCCGAGGGGGACCTCGACCACGGCGGCGCGGCGGGCGAGCTGGTCTCCGTGCTCGAGCAGGCCGGAGACCAGCAGATCGTCGGCGTCGCCGAAACGCACCAGGGTGCGCGGGCGGAGCGCCTCGGGGATGACCGCGGGGTTGTTGCGCAGCTCTTCGAGCTCCAGCGGCCGCGCCTCCCAGCGCTCGACCTTCACCGGCGTGGGGGGCGGCGGCTGGCCGGGCCGGCCTTGCGGGGTATCGACGTCCTTGGGCCCGCCGCGGCCGGTCGGCCGATCCTCTTTCTCCTCACCCCAGCCGCCCGTCACCGCCTGGCTCAGCTCGAAGCTCATGCCGTCGGCGCTGTAGACCGACAGCCGATCGCCCAGGCCATCGGCGATCGGCGACGTGGCGTCGGGGAACCGCGCGTCGAGCACGCTGCCGACCACCCGCAGGCCCTCGGAGCTCGCGACCCGCACGCCGGGCGCCATGCCCGTGGCGATCAGCATGCGCGCCGTATCGTCGACGGCGACCAGCAGGCCCCCCTGCTCCACGAACTGGCGCAGGTGGTCGAGCCCGGCGAATCCCAGGCCGGGCCGCTGATCGTCCGTGGCGTCGATCCGCCCGAGGTTCGGCGTCTCCGGGGTCGTCTTCCAGGGCATCGGCTCGCCCCACATCGGCAGGCCGGTGACAATGCGCAGCGGATCCCGGGCTCCCACCGGCGGAAAGAGGATGACGTCGTAGTGCGCCGCCAGCCCTGAGTCGGCCGCGACGTCCTGGGTGCTGACGTATTTGTAAGGAATTTTCAGCAGGTCGAGGCGCTCGCGCCACCAGCCCTCGGTCTGGGTATTGAGCCAGGAGTGCAGCAGCGCGATGCGCGGCTTGGCGACCGGCCGCGTCGCGACCTTCGGCGCGGCGGTGGCGGCGATCGCCTCCACCGCGGCCCCGGCTCCCGCGGCAGCGCGGTCGAGATCGTCCTTCCCGATCCCCCGCACCAGCCAGGTGCCGCGCGGATAATCGCGTCCCGCGGCCTTGAACGGCGCGGCCGCGGCCGCGACCGTGGCGTCCCCGAGCCCGTAGCGGAGCGCGAACATCGCGTCGTCCCCGCGCTGGGCCACGACGAACACCGGGCCGCTGCCGGTGACGCCGCCGCGCGGGCGGACCGGCGCCTCCACCCGGCTCAGAGACGCCGCCAGCGCCTGGCGGTCGGTGACGCGCACGGCCTCGGTGCCGAACAGCGCGGGGAAGCACCAGCCGGTGTCGTCGTACGGCCGCTTCTGCGGATCGTCCGGGCTCCAGTACTGGCGGTCGAGCAGGGCGTCGGCGGCGCGGCTGAACGGCTGGTCCATGCGCACGACGTAGCTGCCGGCGGGGAACGTCCGCTTTACGGTCGCCTTGGAACCTTTGGCATTCTTGTCCTTCTCCTTGGCCTTGCCCTTCTCGCCGTCCTTCGCTTCCGTGGCCGCGCTCTCCACCGTCACCGTGAACGCCTTGTCGGCGCGCGAGATCTCGACGTGCTGGAGTTGCAGCACCCGCAGCAGCTCGGCCTGGGCGCCCGGCCGCCGGTCGCCGGCGGGCAGCACGTAGGCCGCCGGCCCTTCCCGCTCCGGCTTCAGGATCGAGCGCTTGCTCTTCTCCCAGAAGTTCCGCAGCAGCAGCTCGCGGTTCTCGGCCGTGAACGCCAGCGAGATCAGCAGACCGGTCTCCTCGTAATTGTTGTTGTTGCGCTGCGACCAGGAGACGCTGCGGTACGGCGGGTCCTGGCGGTACCAGGTGCGCGCCGTCTCGTTCGGCGGGATCTCGCGCGTCTCGGTGTCGGCGCCGCCGTTGCCGAAGGTCTCGTAGAGCCGCGACACGCCGTTGTGCATCGCCGCGAGGAACATCAGGTAGCCCGGGCTCCAGGTGTCGAAATCCCCGTGGGTGAAGACCCCCGGCATGCCGAACTTGCCCATCTGGGCCACGTTCATCCAGCCGAAGAGCTGCCACTCGTTGGTGAGCAGGGGATCGACCCAGGCGTTGTAGGGGCCGTCGCCCACCGTGTTGTCGTAGAGGAACGGCACCGATTCGTGGAGGTCGTGCAGCACCTGGGCGTGCCAGCCGAGATAGGTGTCGAGCACCTGCCGGGAGAGCGAGAGGGTCAGCCCCATGGCGTCGCGGTTGTTGTCGTGCGCCACATAGTGGCCCCAGTAGACCAGGCGCGGCGGGACGGCCTTGGGATGCGCGAGGTGCCAGTGGTAGACGTCCACCATGCGGTCGCGGCCGTCCACCTCGACCACCGGCGTGATCAGGGTGATCACGTGCTCGCGGATCGAGCGGATGTACGGGCTCTCGTCGACCGCCAGCCGGTAGGCGAGCTCCATCAGCGCGGTGGGCGCGCCGGTCTCGGGGGAATGGATGGTGCCGGTAATGTAATAGACCGGCACGCTCGCGGCGATCAGGTTTTCGGCGCGGGCATCATCCAATCTGAGGAGCCGCGGGTCCGCGAGTTGGGCGAGCCGCGCGTCGTTCTCCTTCTGATGCTCGAGGTTCGCCTCCGAGCTGACCGCCACCGCGATCCGCTCGCGTCCCTCCTCGCTGGTGCCGATCGAGATCACCCGCACCCGCGGGCTGGCCGCCGCCAGCATCCGGAAGTAGCGGTTGACGTCCGCCGTGTACGGCAGGATCCCCGGCGCCCCGGCGACGTCGCCGAGGACCGCGCTCGGGGCCGGCACGGTCGTGGATGCCGGCAGGTAGTCCGTGAGCGGCGAGTTGAACTCCGGCGCCGTCGTGTATTTGCGGATCTTCGCCGTGGCGTCGGCGTCGATGGGCTGGTCGAGGCGGGGCGTGAGCTCGGCGGGCACGCGGGGCTGGGCGGCGAGGGGAGCCGCCAGCGCGGCCAGCAGAAGGGCGATGAGGGGGAACCGACGCATGCGCAATCCTCCGACGACGTGGGAGACGAACCGCGAGACCGTGAACCGGGGCATCCTATCGCTATCGCGTGGGAACGTCGATGAAGCTGTCCCCGAGCCACCGGATCTCCAGCGGCGCCCCGGCGTCCGCGATCGTCTCGTCGCTGACGTCCTTGCCCGTGCCGTAATCGATCTGCGCCCCGGGCGACTTGACGATCCGCAGCAGCGCGACCAGCCGGCTCCCCGCCTGGAACCGGCGGCTGGTCAGGCGGCCACTCCGGAAGTCCAGCCGCTGGCGCCGGCCCGGCGTCAGGAGATGGCGATGGCCGCGGTCCTTTACATAGCTGGCGCGCGCCATGTAGAAGGAGAGCTCGACGTACTCCCCCTTGGCCGTCAGCTCGTAGAGCTCGACGACGAAATCCAGGTCCTTCTTGTTGGTGATGAAATCGAGCCGCCCGGAGAACAGGCCGCTCAGATCGGTCGCCTTCCGGAACGGATCGCTCAGGAAGACGACGGCGTTCCAACGGTTCAGGTCCTGGTCGACGATCCCACCACCGGGAAACACGCGATCGACGTCGGTGCGGTCCGCGAGGTCGACCTTCTGCGGCACGAAGGCGCCGGCCGCGGGCTTTTGCGCGCTGAGCCGATAGGCGTCTCCGGTGCGCGCCGCGCTCAGATGGAACCTCAGCGCCTTGCTGCCCATGGCCGCCAGCGACGGAGCGTGCCTCCACTCATTGGCGCCCATCACCTCGTAATTCACCTTGTCTTTCAGGATGGCCGGCTTGGGACCGCCCTTGAAGATGAAGTCGAACCATTGATAGCGAAGCTCGCCAATGTCAATCTGGGCCACCGGGTCCGTCTCATACCCCCGCAGAACGGTCAGGGGATTGCCCAGGCGGCTGAAGGTCCCCCGCTGGCCGCGGATGTGATCGTAGGGACCGATCAGCAGATCGTGCTCGGCGCCGGGACGGTATTGGTGGTGCTGGATGAAGTAGTAGAGAGCGCCGATCTGGCCGTCGTCGTAATAGCCGGTGGTGGTCAGCACCGGGATATCGATGCGGGCGAAGTCCTGCCGGTAGGGGATCATGCCCTGCCAGTAGGCGTCATAGGCGGGATGGTCGAGCCAGCGGTCGAAGAACGGATTGGGCGTGCCCTCGATCTTGTCCAGCGCGCGGTAGGCCTGGCCGGTGACGTACCACTCGCGATTCATCCGCCACCAGCGGCCCCGGTCGTTGTAGGGCGCGTTGTCGAGGGTCTTGTTGGTGGCGGTATAGAACGGCCAGTAGTAGACGAAGGTCTGGAACACGTTGCCTTCCATGGGCACGTCGATGCCGGGGGCCGCCGTCACCGACGGCATCAGCGCCTTCAACGCCTTCGGCATGTGCTTGGCCGCGGCCCACTGGGTGAAGCCTTCATAGCTGCCGCCGTACATGCCGACCCGGCCGTCGCTCCACGGCTGGCGGCTGATCCAATCGATCACGGCGGCCGCGTCCGAGCCGTCGTGCTCGTAGGGAACGGGCGGATCCGGGCTGCACCCCTTGCCGCGCGTCAGCCCCTCGACGCCGGCATAGCCGTTCGACGCCGTCCGCCGCGCCTCGTCCATCGTGGTCCCGGGATCGGCGTAGATGGTGAAGTTGAGCAGCGCCGGCAGACGGCCGGAGGCCGACCGCGGGCGGACCACCAGGGCGCAGACCGTGGCGCCGTCCGGCGTTCGGACGGGGAGATCCCGATCGATGACGTAGCGCCGGCCATCGTCCTCGGCGATCAGGGCGGCGGCTAGCGGCAGGACGTCCTTGAAAACCTGATCGACCTGATAGGCGCGGACCAGGGCCAGGGCGCCGGCGAGCGGGATGGCGCGCTTGCCCTTCTGCGGCTCCAGGGCGTCTTTCACCGCCTGGGGAATGGACGCCGGATCGACGCCGAGCGCCCGCATCACCAGCGCCGACGTCCGGTCGTCCAGCCCGCCCAGGGCCTCGCGGAACGCGCGCTGGAACGCCGCGTCGAAAGTCGATCCGTCCGCGCTCTGCCGGGCCCTGGCCGTGGCGAAGATCTCGTAGATGACATTCGTCGCGCCGGCCTGACGAGACACGCCGCCCGGCGGCAGCGCCCGCAGGGACGCCAAGGTCGCGCTCGCCTCCGCGTACTGGCCGGCGACGATCCGCAACCGGAACAGGTCGTCGAGATACGAGCGGCGGTCGTCATTCCGATAGACGGCGATCACCTCCCGGGCCAGCGCGGGCATGGCCGTGGCGAGCGCCGCGGGATCGCCGGCCGCCGCGGCCGGAAAATCGAACGGTTGCGCCGCGGCGGGCAGGACCAACAGGCATAGACAGAGACACCAGACCGGCTTGGGCATCGGGCTTCCTCACTGGACCGGATGGCGAGGCTTCAGTCTACCGGAAGCGACGGATTACGGGCGTAGCGTAGTAGAATTCCAGTAGACTCCGAGGTGAGGGGAGCACGATGAGCGCGGTACCGTCGCAAAAATGCCAGGCTCCGACTCCGGCATCGGCGGCACTGTGGAGGCCCATCGAGAGGCCGGCGGGCCCCAGCCAGCCCGGCTCGCGGGGGTGTTCCTCGTCCCGGTGCTCGTCTTCCTCTCGGAGTCGCCGGACCCCGAGCGCGCCCGGCGGCAGGTGGAACGGGTCGTCTCCCTGGCGGCCGAGCTTCGCCGCTAAGAGTGCTGCGGCTCTGTCGGGTAGCTCGCGACGCGGGGCTCCAGCCCGGCGAGCCGGGCCAGCGACCGGTACGTCTCGCTCAGCTCGGCGCCATGGCCCGGCAGCAGATCCAGGATCATGACCTCGTCCACGCCGCAGCGGCCGGCGGTCGCGGCGAGCTCCGCGGCGCAATCGCCGGGCGAGCCCGTGACCGTCACCTTGATGAACCCGTTCTCCTCCCGCCGGGCCAACGCTTCCGCGCGGGTGGGCGCGCACACCATGCTGGCGACGACGATCGCCTCCGGCTCCGCGAACTCAGGGCTGGGGATGAAGTGCTGGCGGTACTCGTCGACGATGGCGGCGCCGCCCTGCTCCGGCGCGTGATGGAGGGAAAAGCAGAAACCGGTGCCGTTGCGAGCCGCCCACCGCGCGGTCGGGACGCTCGTGCCCAGCACCCACATGGGCGGGCCCGACTCCAGGTATGTCTTCTGGCCGGCGAGCGGGTGCGCCAGGCTCAGCCGGCCGGTCACCAGCCCGTGCAGATCAGCAAGCTTTTCGTCGTAGGGCCGCATCGTCTCGGGCGGCCGGCCGTCGAGCATGGCGTCGCGATACTCCGGCGCCAGCTTCATGCCGCGCGTCACCCCGAGATCGAAGCGCCCCGGCAGCATGTACTCGATCAGCCGCGCGTCCTCGGAGACGCGCAGTGGGCTCCGGTAGTCGAGGCAGACGCCGCCGCTGCCGATCCGGATGCCGCCACTCGTCGCCGCCAGCAGGGCGCCGAGCAGAAGCGGATTGGCGCACTGCCAGTCGCTGTGATGCTCGCCCAGCCAGAACCGGGCAAATCCCAGGTTGTCGGCCTCGCCCATGAAATCGACGGCAGCCCCGACGTGGCCGAAGTGTACGATGGAGAGATCCATTCGTCTGGTCCTTTCCGAGGCGCGACGTCGGCGCCCCGCGCTGACCTGGGACACGGCAACCCCACGCAGGAGTCAGTCCGCTTCCGCCGCGGGCAGGTTCAACGGAATCGCTGATCGATGCATTGAACCATTTTCATCACTCGTGGGACAGACCCCAAGCCCGAGGAGCCGCGGAGACTCAAAACCCGAAAGGAGAGAAACAATGGAGAAGAAGCAACTGGTACCGCGAAACAAGAAGCTCGAGTTCAACCGCGAGACCCTCCGCAGGCTGGAGGACCACGAGTACCAGAAGGTGGTGGGCGGCACGGACTGCCCCTCCTTCTCGCACTTCCCTCACTGTCCGCTCTGCTGCTGATCCGGCCCGCGCCGCGCCCGCTTCCGCTCGGACCTGGGCCCGGCGTCACCGTCTGAGGCCGGAGCCACCGGTTTCAGACCTCCAGGAGCCTTCGCTCGCGACTCGGGCCGGGCTCCCGGCCGCGCGGCTGGGGGCCCTACTCCGGGGAGGCTCGAGACTCGCTTTCGAACGGATACGCTCCGGAATTCGGTGATCGAGGTCCAGAATGATTCCAGATTCGGCGACAAACGAATCCTCCTGGCAGCCCCTGGTCACGGGCGAGCCCGCGGCCTCAGCGCTGGAAGCGGTCGAAGCCATCGCGGCCGACCTCGCCGCCGCGCCCGCGCCTCCTGCCGGCATCGGCGCCGAGGAAGCGGCGATCTGGCACGCGGCGCTGGCCTCGGGCGACGCCGGGCGAGCGCTGTTCTTCGCCTACCTCGACCTCCACTCCCAGGCGACCCGCGCGGATGACGCCAATGACGCGAGTGACGCGAGCACGCCGCGGGAGGACCACGCCGCCCGGGCCATCGAGCTGCTCGATCGCGCCGTCGACGGGCTGGCGGCAGGGCCGCCGCGCGCCGGCCTGTTCGCGGGTCTTCCGGGGGTCGCGTGGGTCGCCGAGCACCTGCGCGGCCGCCTCTTCGAGCAGGAGGCGGAAGCCGGCGACCCCGTGGACGAGGTCGTCCTGGCGTGGCTCTCCCGCTCCCGTTGGGACGGCGACCACGACCTTCTGGGGGGCCTCGCCGGCCTCGGTGTCTACGCCGTCGAGCGGCTGCCGCGGCCGGCCGCGATCCGCTCCCTGGAGATCGTCGTCGAGCGCCTCGCCGCCGGCGCCGAACGAACCGCGACGGGGGCGGCCTGGTTCACTCCTCCTGAACGGCTGCCGCCGGCGCGGCGCCGGGACCGTCCGCAGGGCGGCTACGATCTCGGCGCCGCCCACGGTGCGGCCGGCGTGGCCGCGCTCCTCGGCGCGGCCTGCCGCGCCGGCGTCGATCAGGCCCTGCCGCTCCTCGGCGAGGCCGTGCGCGGGCTGCTCTCGCACCGGGCTCCGGACCGCGGGAAAGGCTGCTTTCCGCACGTCGTCGGTCCTGGTGTCGCGATTCGCGGCGGCCGGCTTGCCTGGTGCTACGGCGACCTCGGTATCGCCGCGGCCCTCGCGGTGGCGGGCGAAGGCGCGCGCCGGCCGGACTGGCGCGCCTCGGCCTTCGAGATCGCCCGCGCCGCCGCCGGCCGGCCGCTCGCCTCCTCAGGGGTGGTCGACGCCGGCCTCTGCCATGGAGCGGCGGGCGTCGCGCATCTCTTCAACCGGCTCTACCAGGCGAGCGGCGAGGCGAGCCTCGGCGAGGCGGCCCGGCGCTGGCTCGGCCAGGCTCTCGCGCTGCGCCGGCCGGGGTGCGGTGCCGGCGGCTTTCGCACCTGGGAGACCGACGCCGAAGGCCGCGGCGAGTGGCACGACGATTTCGGATTCCTCACCGGCGCCGCGGGCATCGGCCTCGCCCTGCTCGCCGCGGTCTCCCCCGTCGAGCCGGCCTGGGACCGCACCCTCTCCCTCTCGCTCCGCCCGGACTGAGAGCCCACCCTCTTCCCTCAGGACGGCTCAGTGCGCCGCGGCCAGGTTCCTGATCACCCGACCGCCCTGCATGACGAACGTGACTTTCTCGGTCCGCCGGATGTCCTGCAGGGGATCGCCCGGCACCGCCACCAGGTCGGCGAGCTTTCCCTTCTCGATCGTGCCGATCGTATCGGCGAGACCCAGCAGGTCGGCGGCGCTCGCGGTGGCGGCGAGCAGCGCCTGGGCCGGAGTGAAACCATTTTTCACCATCAGGGCGAATTCCTGGGCGTCGAGGCCGTGGGGCTCGACCCCGGAGTCGGTGCCGAAGGCCACCTTGACGCCGATCTTCGCCGCGCGCTGGAACATCGACTGCATCTGCGCCGCCGCCGCCCGCGCCTTGGCCGCGATGGCCGGCGGGAAGCGGTCGGCCTTCTCCCCCACCCAGAAGCCGGCGAAGAGGGTCGGCACCAGGTAGACCCCCTTCTCCTTCATCTGCCGTAGCGTGTCGTCCTGCAGAAAGGAGCCGTGCTCGATGGAGTCCACTCCGGCCGCGATGGCGATCTTGGCGGCCGCGTCGCCGTGGCAGTGGGCGGCGACCTTGTGGTGCCAGGCGTGCGCCTCGGAGACGATGGCGTTCATCTCCTCCTGGGTCAGCTCCGGGACGTCCACCGGATCGGCCAGCGAGAGCACGCCGCCGGAGGGCATGCACTTGATCACGTCGGCGCCGTACTTGATCTGATACCGCACGGCCTCGCGGCACTCCGCGGGTCCGTTGCAGATCCCCTCGAGGGTGCCGGCCGGCTTGACGCGCTCCGGCGGGAACGGGGTCTGGTCCGCGTGCCCGCCCGTCGAGCCGATGCCGTGATTGGCGATCAGCATGCGCGGCCCTTCCGCCACGCCGGCATTGATCGCGTTTCGCAAGCCCAGCGACACGAAGTCCTGCGAGCCCAGGTCGCGCACGGTGGTGAAGCCCGCCTCGACGGTCCGCCGGGCGTACTGGGCGCCATAGAGCGTCTGCTCGGCCGGGAAGCGCAGGACGCCCTGGTAGAAGTCGCGATACCAGTCGTCCCCCATCTCCATGCTCATGTGGACGTGCGCGTCGATGAAGCCGGGCAGGAGCGTCGCGTCCCCGAGGTCGATCACCTGCGCGCCCGGCGGCAGCGCCAGGTTCTGCCCGACCTGCGAGATGTGATTCCCCTCGACGATCACCATCCCCGGCGCCAGCGGGCGCTCCGACGTGGACGTGAAGACGCGCGCGGCCTTGAGCACGATCGGGGCGGGGGCCTGCCCGGCCGCCGGAGCGGTCCCTCCAACCAGCGCCATCCCGGCCAACGCCAGCACCCCCGCGACATACGGCAGCTTTCTCATCCGGCTCTCTCCTTTGTGTGACAGGAATTTCCGAGGTGGAAGTCTAGTCTAGAAAGCCGGGGCGGCGCCGTGCACCAGGGAGGGGGGCGGCACGAGGTCCCAGACCGCCAGCTTCTCAGCCAGCTCGCCTCCGCCCTGGCGGCCTGTGCCGCCGCCGGTCGAGTCCCTCAGGAGCGCGGCAGGCTCGTCCTGCGATCCGGAGTAGAGGGTGTCCGCCAGGGAGATGGAGCGCAGGAGCTCGTCGACGTCGTGGGCCGCCGCATGGGCCAGGGTCCAGTTCCGCCGATAGCTCGCGAGCTCTTCGAGCAGCAGCTCCAGCGTCCGCAGAGCGTCTCCCAATTCGCTGTCCAGCTTCGCCGCGAGGGCCTCTCGCCGCCGCGTCTGGTTCCGTTTGCCGAGCACGAAAAGACCGCCGCCGATGGCCAGGAGGACAAGAGCGAAGCCCAGAGAGACCGCCCCCGCCACTGCCAGGCCGGTGAAGGCCAGGCCCGCCGCCGGCGCCAGCCAAGCATAGGCCGGCAGCTTGATCGCGGCGAGCTCTCTCGCTTTCCGGGCTTCGTGCAGCGACCGGGCGCTCTCGGCCAGCTCCTTGCGGTTATGGCCGTCGCCGCTGGTTCCCTGCCAGTCTCCGATCCTGAGCTCGATCGCCTTGGGGCACTGTTCGCCATCGCCGCGTACCAGCGCTTGGTGGGCGGCGAGGATCCAGTCCCGGCAGAACGCCGCCGCATACCGCTGCGCGGCCAGCGAGGCTCCGGCCTGCTCGGGGACCATGAGGATGTCGGTGAGCCGCCCCACGAACGAGACCTTCTCGACCAGCGCCTCCTCCACCGCCGCCTTCTCCTCCGCTCGCTGCCGGTCTCCCTCTTCGTCCAGGATGAGCTGCAACAGGCGCTCCTGCCTGCGCAACGGCAGCTCCTCTTCGTCGAAACGGCTGACCAGGGTGTCTAGCAAGCCGTCGACCGCGGAGAGCACGGACAGGGGCAAGAGGGTCGGAGTCTCGACCACTTTCCGGAAGCGTTCCACGACACGGGGGTTCCGGCGGACGCTGGCCAGGGAGGCCTCGAGGGCCGGCCAGGCCGGGCTGTGGGCGCGCAGGAGCTTGAATTCGCCCGGTTCCACCCGGCCGCGTTCGGCCGCCAGCACCTCCAACCAGCGCCGGGCCTGCGCCTCCACCTGTCCCGGCACCTGGCGCAAGGCCTCGATCCATTCGAGGCTCGTCTGCCAGAAGACGTCCTGCGCTCTCCGGCCGAGAGTGCCGGTGGCCACGGCGTCGAGGACCACCACCACCTCGCGATCGATCGCCTGCGGATCGAGCAGGCGGAGGTAGAGCCCCAGCCAGCGGCTCATCGCCTCCGGCCGGCCGGCGCGCCGGCAGATCAGGGTGAAGAACAGCTCGGTCTTATAAGGATCCCGGCGGAGGGCCTCCGCCAGCGCACGGTCGGCGATCTCCCGGTCGTCGACGATCCAGGCCATCAGCGCGACTAGGCCGGGGGCGAGCCAATACCCGGGAGCTCCCAGCATCAGCTCCTCGGCCGTGGTGCGGACGGTCTCCGCGCGGACGATGGCGATGTCCGCCGCCTGGAGGATGCCGGTGATCCGCCGGCGAACCTCGTCATAGTGGCCGAACCGGCGCTCGAGCTCCTGGCGCACTTTTACGATCCGGGTCTCGGCGAGCTGCAGCTCGGTCCGGCGGCGATAGTCTTCGAGATAGCCGTGGAATTCCTCGTAGAACGAAACCAGGAACTGCTGCGTCTCTCCCTGCCGCTGCTGCAGGGAATCCACCTGGTGATCGATCCCCTGCACCTTCGAGCTGATGAACGTGAGGGCCTGCGCCATCGGCGGAAGGATATTCTCGATACCGCGAACCCGCGTGTCGATCCGATCCAGGGCCACCGCGATCAATTCGGTCATCTTGGGATCTCCTCTCGTTGCCTGCCCGCGATCAAAAGACACCAGGCGAGCGGGAAAGGTTTACTTCCCCAACCATGCCGGCAAGCGCCGGGGGCGGGAGGGCGGTGGCGGAAGAGCCTCGAGACCCTTGCCGTCGAGGACGTCCCGCGCCAGGGCGCGCAGCCGCGATCCGCGCACGGACAGATCCGGATCGGTCTCCAGAAAGCTCTCCATGCGCCGACGGAGGGCCGTGTTCCTGGACGCCAGCAGGGCGGATAGCAGCCGGACGACGGTGGGGCGCAAACCGATCACCTCGCACCCCTCCTGCATCCAGGACTTCAGGATCGCGAAGAATCTCCGCTCCAGGAGGAAGCGAAAAAAACCGGGGAAGGTTTCCAGCGCGGAGAAAATCCTTTCCAGCAGCTCGCCGAGAGCCTCAGGGTCCCGTTCCCCGGCTCTGGAGGCGAGAAGGAAACGGCTGGTTTCCGTGCCGAAAGCGCCGGAGCGCCACTTGTGACGGTCCAGGAGATCGATCAGGCCCTGCCGGTGAAGGAGGAGATAGGCGACGAGGGGCGCGAGCGTCACCGGCTCCGCTCTCATCCGGGCGAGCAACTCACGGAGGACCGGTCCGGGATCGCCGCCGTGGGAGAACAGGACTCCGGCCAGCGCGTACTGGACCGCTCCCAGCAGGCGGATCCGCTCCTCGGGCACCAGCGCCGCGATCAGCAGGAGAGGGTCCTGCTGGTGAAGCGCCTGCAAAGCCGGGGCGACCTGGCGCGGATGGGCCTCTCGACGGATCTCCTCCTCTTGCGCGGTCATCTCTTCCGCGACCTCGCGCAGCAGGTCGAGCTGGATCGGCAGGAGCTTCTGAGCGATGCCGCAGAGCTCGCGGATCGGCACGGCCGGGTCCGGCTGGCCCAAAGAGCTCAGACCGCAAACGGCGGCTTCCGACACCTCGGCCTTACCCTGGAACACCAGGTCGCGGAGAGTGGCCAGGCAAAAGTCCCTGTAGGTCGGATCGTCGCCGCCGGCGCTCCCCTGGAGGAAAGCGCCCGGCAGCTCGTCCCGGGTCGCTGCGCCCTGCATCCATTGATGAAGGAGGGGAGCCGCCAGATCGGCCGGGCCGATCTGCCCCAGGCGGCCCAGAGCGGCTGCGGCGGTCTCCCGCAGGGACGACGACTCGTCGAGCGCCAGCTCGCGGAGCAGGGGGATCGCCAGCGTCGCGAGCTCTCGGGCCGGTCCGACCAGGGCCTGCCAGAGGCGCCGGGGGTAGCGATCGTCCCGGAAGCGGACGGCATTGGGCAGCGAGGGCATGGTCACGACGTGAGCCCGGGCGCGGTCGAGGAAGGCGCGGCCGAGCCCGCGCGGCGAGGACGGCTGGTCTTCCGCAATCCGCAGCTCCTTACGGAGCACCTCGATGATCCTGCGGCGGAGGTCGTCGAACGCGAAATAGGGCATGCCGGCCGAGGGCGGGACGGCTGAGCCGAGGACGAGCGCCAGCACGGCTCCCTGCGCCTCCAGATCGTCCGCCAGATCGGCGGTCAGCCACTGCGACAGATCGTCCATCCGGCTCAGGGCCTGCCGCAGGGACAGGCCTCCCGACGCGACCTCCGGAAGGTAGTCGTGAACGAACCGGGAGATCCGTGGAATCGTGCCCAACTCGCGCGCCAGTTCCACCTCATGATTGGCGAGAAACGCGGCGACCGCCTCCGTTCCCTGCGGCGGCAGGCGCGTCACGAAACGGCGTAGCGCCTCGACCAGGAGGTCCGTCGACGGCGATGTGACGGCTCTCAGGATGCCCAGGTTTTCCAGGCGGTGCTCGAAATCCGCGAGCGACGAGGAGGTCGCCGTCAGCAGGATGGCGGCGGAGCTCTTCCGGAGGCGCTCCTTGAGCGTCGTCAGCCGCAGCGGGTCCACCGTCTTCAGAAACGCCCGGAGGTCCGCGTTCTCCCCGGCCAGCGAGTCCTCGAACATCACAACCCTATGGTGGAACGCCTCGTCGTCAGCAACCTTTTCGAGATCGATCTGGACGCCCGCTCCCACCCCTTGGCAGGTGAGCATTCCGTCCCCTTCAAGGGCCTGGGTCAAGCGGGAACCGAGGAGCAGGCCGAGACTCCCTTTGCCGCCTTCCGGCTCTCCGGCAAGAATAAGGAACCGCGTCTCCTCGACCGACACGCACAGATCTTCGATTTCCCGGGGCGTGAAGATCAATTCCTTCTCGCACCGCTCCAGCTCCTCCGCGGTCCGGGACGTGAAATGCCGTGGGGAGAGAGGGATCGATTCCCCTCCTCCGGCGACGGTGGTGAGATTGAAATTCTGCTTGAAGATCTGGCCGGCGATCTCGAGATGTCCGGCCGAGACGCGTTCCGAAGTGAATTCAACGGTGGTGAACGATCGGGCTTCCCGGTCGCGCATCTCCTTCGCCGCCGCCAAGGGCTCACGGCGAACGTCCGCGTCCGAGACTAGGCTGGCTTCCTGGCCGCCGGCGTCCTGCTCCGGCTCAGGCGGCGATCCAAGGGGCTCCAGAGGCTCCGGCGGACTCTCTTGCGGATCGTTCATGGCCTCTCCAAGGAGAGCCGCTGCCGGAGCCCTTCGAGATCCAGGATCGATTCCAGGAAGTCGAGCGGCTCCCTCGGAAGCGCCGATTGCACGGGTTGAAGCCGTCCTTCGAGGTTATCGCGTAGATCCGTCAGGAACTGTTCGTCGGCTTCCGCTCCCATCCCGGCCTCCGCCACGAGGTGCAGGACCGAGGCGAGGATGCAGCGCTGGTCCCGCGGATTTTCGTCCAGGCTGCGCAGGTGCCGGAAAGCCTCCGCGATGGTCGACTCCAGCGGGGAGTCGCGCCGAGCGGTCGGTTGGAGAACGCTTTGGGAAGGGACACCGCCGATCGCTCCCCCAGGGACGCCCGAAGCCAGGCTGGGCAGCGCTCCTCCGGTCGCCGCGGCGAGACTGGCCTGAATCCCTTGAATCTCGATCAGCGCGTCATGGATGCCGGAGAAGGAACGGAGTTCACCGGCCGAGCGTTCGACGGCCTGGCTTCCTCCGTGCGCGATGGAGTCGAGAACCAGGCGAAGCCGTTCCATCCCCTGGAGAGCCTGGGAAGAGCGGGCGATGGCGGTCTCCCGCTCGATCCGATTCTGGTCTCTCAGCGTCTGGAGATCATGATTCAGATATTCCTGCTCGGTCGCGAGCCGCTGATCGCTCCGTGCGATCACCTTCCGGCGCTCGTTCACTCTCACCTTCTTCTCATCCTCGAGGTCGGGCTCGGTCAACGAGCGGAGGACGTCGAGGTGCCGGAGCTCGAGCCCGAGATCGGCGGCGAAGGCCTGGAGGCGCTGGAAGTTCGTCCTCCGCTCTCCCTGTCCATCGGTCGTCTCCGACTCGCGCAAGCGGAGCCCGAAGTCTTCCCCCTCCTCCTTCATGTCCTCCCAGGAGAACCGGCGGGCCGTCGCGCCCAGCACTTTCGCGGCCTCGTCCTGCAGCCGTTCCAAGGGATCCTGGCCAGACAGGCTCAAGCCGAGGCGTTCGGCGTCCTCGACCCGGAAGTGAAGGGTGAAATGGAGCGTGAACGTCCAGATCTGGGCCTCTGCCTGATATTTGCGGCTGAACTCGTGCCGCAGGTTACCGTCCGCTGAGACGGTATAGGCCTCAAATCGGTCAGCGGAAGTGAAAAAGGGCCGTTTGAACCGTTGGCCGGGTGGCAGGATCTGATGCAGGATCTTCCCGTGCCCGACTTTCCTGAAGATCACCAGCGAGTGCGCCGGGTCCGGACCGGTGCCTTGAATCCTCCAGGCTACTTTTCTTTCTTCCGTCAGGGTCTTGGCCATGCCGTCCTCCGTCTGGCTTTACGAGCTGCTTTCGAACCACTGCGTCAAGGCCGCCTGGACCTCCTGCGCCTGCTGCCGCACGGCGGCCAGGTCGCTCTCCAGCGCACCGAGAGCGCTGCCCGCGGCCGCGCGGCGGGCGCGGTCGGTCACGGCGAGCTCCGCCTCGAGATCATCCGCGAGTCTCTCGGACAGGCCGTGATAGCCCTCGTGACCCAGCGTCCGGATCCGCGCCGTCGCCGCGGCGCCTTGCGCCTCGAGATCGCCGAGCATCCGCTCGCAACCGGCTGCCAGCTCTCCCGGGCTCCGGGTCAGGAGAAGACGGATCTGATCGGCGAGCAGGATGACCACGAAGCTCGCCTTTCTCGTTTCCCCCTGGTCGAGAAAGGAACGCGCCAGGTCTCGCAGGCGCCGGAGGATCTGCACCGTCGGCTGCGACTCGAGCTCGGGAGACAGGAGAGCCTCGAAACCGTCCAGCGAGGCGCACGTTCGCCGCCAGTCGACGGCCACGGCGGCGCAGCGTCGAAGCTCGGCCAGCTCCCGGCCGGCCCGCTGGATTTCCGCCAACGCCAGCTCGAAGTGGTTTTCAGCGAGCCGCTGCAAAGCCAGGTCCGAGGCGGTAGCGAACCCGATCAGGCAGTCCGGGGCGGCGCGCCGGAGCTCGTCCATTTCGGATTCCAGAGCGCTGTGGCCCGAGGTGATCTGATCGAATTCCCGTTCGAGAATTCGCCGCACCCACCAGTCGGGTAGGGCCCGATCGCGATACCGGCGCAGATGCCAGGCGGCGTTCTCCCTCATCGCGGGCTCGCCTTGTGCCGCCCCCGCCCGTCCGCGTGGGTGCCGGAGAAGAAGAGCCGGATCTCGATGCGCCGGTTGCGGTCGCGGCCGGCCTGGGTGACGTTGTCCGCCACCGGCCGGTTCGAGGAATAACCATTCGCGGAGAGCACGGCGGCGAAGGAAGGCTCCTCCGCGCTGAGGAACTCGACGACGCTGAGTGCCCGAGCGGTGGAGAGTTCCCAGTTGTTGGACGGATAGGCCGAACGGTCGAGCGGCACGTTGTCCGTGTGCCCCTCCACTTGGATCTGCTCGTAGCCGCTGGTCCCCGCGCGGGCGAAAACGTGCGCGCAGCGGGAGATCAGGCGTTCCCCCGTGGCCTGTAGATGGTGGTCGCCGAGGCGGAAGAGCACGCCGTCGCTGAACAGGATCTGGACGAAATCGAGGTGGCGCTCGACATGGATCATCCGCCGCCCGATCTCCGGCGCGAACTCCTGCTGGAAGTCCTGCAGGAACTTTTCCTGCCGGGTCCGCATCAGAGCCGCTTCCAGGTCGTCGTTGCCGAACACCAGCTCGAGAGTGGTGATCAGCATGAAGACCATCAGCGTGGAGGTGATCAGATCGAGCATCGCCGGCCACGGCACCGCCATACTGGGTCTCTCGAGCCTTGCGGAAGAGCGGTTCTGGAAATCCATGCTTGGCACTCACCGGTGGGAGAGCAGAATCACTAGCGCGAAGCCGACCAGCACCACGATCAGCACGCTCGTCCACGTCCATTGGAAGCGGCCTGTCGGCGCCGGCGAGGAGACGGCGGGGACAGCGCTCGACACCAGGCTGGTGAGCCGCTCCATCAGGCGCCGCTGACCGCTCTCCACGGCGCTGACGATCCGTGGAAGCTGATCCGCCACGGTCAGCACCGACCGGTTCGTCTGGGAGACCTGCACCAGAACCCCTTCGAGGTTGCGCGACGCTTCGCTGCGGGTCATCTTGCGAATCTCTTCCACGATCTCCACGAAAGCCCGCTGGGCACCGGTCATGTCCTTCAGGGTGTCCTGGTTCTGGCGGTAGATGTCGTCGAGGCGAGTGAACGAATTCTCCAGTTGTAGCGAGACGCGGTCGAGGAGGCTCTCATCCTCCACCGCGGGAACCGCCGCGGGCAGCAGGTCCTCAGTGGTGAAACGCTCCAGGCGCTCGAAGAAGAGCGCCTGGGAGGAGCGGAGGCGGAAGTTGACCAGCGACGCGAGAATGGAACAGACGATGCCCACGAGCGAGCACGAGAACGCGGTCTTGATCCCTCCCAGGACCCGCGAGATGTTCTCCACCGACTGCGTCCACGAGCCCACCGTGACGGTGCCGGAGCTCTGGGGCAGGACGAATTGAATCTGTTGCACCATCACCGCCAGTCCAATAAAGGTTCCCAACAGGCCGAGCATCGTGGCCAGTCCGGCCACGGCTCCGGGCACGGCCATGCCGGGCCGCGCTTCATCCCGGGCGAGGCTGAGCTGCTGCAAGGCGTTTGGATTGATCCGGACCTGGCGCGTCCGGAGCTTCTCGATGGCCTCGAAACGCTCGGCGATCAGGCTGTCCCGCGCCAGGTCCGCTCGCAGGGCGGCGAGATCGGCCGGAGAGACGTTGGGCTGGCCGGCAGGCGGCTCGGCTTCGTTCGTCTCCTGGGTCGCCGGATTTTCATTTGCGGGCTCACCATCGGGCGGCGCGGTCATCTTCCGCGCCGTCGCATCCCCGAGCTTCGCGATCGCCCGCGACAGATTCTCTTCCTCCCGTCCATACCGCTGGAGGTGCCGGAAACCTGACCGCAGCGCCCAGCCTAAAAGGGTGAGGATGATCAGGACGATGAATTTCCCGGCCGCTGAGTTATCCGACCAGATCCCATGCCAGAGGGCGATGATCATGCCACGCTCCTCACTTCGCTTTTCGGAAATCGGAACCGGTGATGGTGAGCTTCTTGGCTCTGGTCAGCTCCGCCTCGACCTTGACGCTTGAATCACAGGGAGCTTGCGCCTCCTCCGGGAGAAACGCTCCCGTAAAAACAATCTCATCAGCCTCGATGTTGGGCGACTTCAGGGAGGCTTGATTCAAGGCTCTTTCCGTTCGCTTTTCCTTCATGTCCTCCTCCTCGATCCGGCGGTCGGATCCACGCATGAAGAGCACCGGCGCGACCCAGTCGCTGGAGCTCGAGTCGGCGAGATAGATGGCGAGCCGGGCCTCGGAGACCGCGACTTCGATGGGATCGCCCTCCGCGAGCCGCTCGTACAGGACTCTGCTGAACGTGAGCGCCGCCCGATCGGAGATCGCGAATTGCATTCCGACCACGGCCGGCAGCCCTCCCCGCACCAGCGACCCGGCGACTCCGGCCAGAGGGTCCGCTCCGGAACCCTTGGGATCGGCGGCGGAGTGACAGGCGTTGAGCAGGGCGAGCCCGAGAGCGGGAGAGCCCTGGGCGATCTGCGAGAGCTCGTTTCCGGTGACCGTTCGAGCCCTTCCTTCTTCCGTTGCGAAAACCAGACTGCCCTGGTCGGCATCGCTCAAGCCATGCCCCATGAAATGGACGATCTGATATCCACCCTGATTTTCGCCGCGGCAAAGCTCCCGCCGGAGATCCTCCGGACCCCGGCCCTCGAGCACCTGGACCCGGACCCGCCGCGAGGCCCGGATCCCATCCTGCTCGCCCTTCAAGTCGAGCGCCGAAAGCCCGGCAGGATTCGCCGCCACGACCAAAACCCGAAGCGGCATCCGAAAAGGAACCCGTTCCACCGGCCGGGGCAGGTCGAGATGTCGAATCACGGGACTGAGCGGATTGAGACAGGGAAAGCCTCCGGCCCTCTCGTCGAACAGGATCTCCCAGGGAATCTTCGTGAGCCCTGCGAGCTCCGGAGTCCGCGGACGAAGATGAAGACGGATGCGGAGCCCCTGGTCCGCCGCGAGTGCGGCGCTCCAGGCACTGCCGTAGAGCACCCCCACCTCGCCGGCGAAAAGAGCCGCGAACAGGTTCCGGCCCATCTCCATCAGGTCCGGGCTCGCGGCTGGAGCGCCCGCGCTGTTCGCAAGGTCGCGAGCCTGCGTCCCCGGCAGAGCGCCCGACACCCGGAAGCTCAGCCCTGCCTTCAAACGCTCCAGGTCGAAATCAAAGCGGGTGAGGCTTTCGGCTTCGGCCTGAGGAGAGCTGGCACGGACCCGGTAGCCTCCACCGGCCGCGCTCTCGATGTCCACCGCAAAATCCACGTAGTGTCGGCTCATTGTGTCCTCTGAGCACTTTCCGGCTCACGTTTCAAGACACGGCAGAGCGGACCTTGTTTACAGGAAGGGTGACTTGCCTGCGAGGGGTAAACCGGCCGGTCTCGGCCCGGGCGCCCTGAGCGCCACGAGTCCGCCGCCCGTCAGGTGGCACGGCTCGCTGGATGGACATTCCGACACCGACGCGCTAATCTGCCGCCGGATTGCTTCACTTTTTTTCAAGGATCTTTATCATAATGTCTCTATCGACTCTCGGACGGATCTTCTTCGCGGTCTCGATGGTGGCCTTCGGGATCCGGCAGCTCGTGACCGCTGAGTTCGTTCGGCTGGTGCCGTCGTTGCCGGCGTGGATGCCCTGGCATCCTTTCTGGCCGCGTCTGGTGGGGATCCTTCTCATCCTCGCGGGCGCGGCGATCGCCACCGGGCGCAAGGCGCGATGGGCGGCGGCCGTGCTGGGCGCGCTGCTCATCCTGTCGATCCTGTTCCTGCACCTGCCCAAGGCGGCGACGGACCCGCTCTCCGGCTTCATGTGGACCAACCCCTGCAAGGCTCTGGCGATGCTGGGCGCCGCCCTCATCCTGGCCGGAGCCCTGCCTGAAGAAGCAATGGACCGGTCCTCGGCCCTGGCCCGGCTGTTCAGACGGTCGATGCCCCTCGGCCCCCTGTTCCTGGGCGCCTTCCTGATCCTGGGCGGAATCCAGCACTTCGTCTACCTGAAGTTCGTCATGACGCTGGTGCCGTCCTGGATTCCCGGCGCCCAGTTCTGGGTCTGGCTCACCGGCACCGCCCTGATCGCGGGAGGTGTGGGTCTCCTCGTGCCGAAAACCGCGCGGCTGGCGGCGACGATGGTGGGGATCATGATCCTGCTGTGGGTGATCCTCCTGCACGTCCCGCGGGCGGTGGCCCATCCGCGCGACCCGGGCGAGACGTCGGGGGTCTTCGAGGCCCTGGCCCTGAGCGGAGCCGCGTTCATCCTGGCGGACCGCGGCGGCCGCAGGAACGGACGCCGGCTCGCGGGCTCTATGGCTTGGTGAAGAAGGTCACGGTCCCGGTGCCGGTGTTGCCGGTGCTCTTCTGCACCGCGGTGATGGCCGCCTGGTAGAAGCCCGGGGCTTTCATGTCGAAGGACCCGTGGAAGATGCTGGGATCCTGGAGCATGCTGAAGATGACGGTCGCCGGGGGTGCCCCCGACCCGATCCGCTCGACGGCGGCGGTCACCGTGAAATCGGAGGGGATCCAGGCCACGCCGCTGCCGATCGGACAGCCGCACATCATGGTGACGTTGACCACGAACGATACGGGCGTGGGGACTGAATATTCCAGATGGGTGGGCGGCTGCTGGACCTGGACGACGAGGCCGGGGAGCTCGACGACGAAACCGGGTCCCTGCGTGATCGGCTGGCCGGGGACGGCCCAGGCGCGCGTCACCACCCGCTGCGCGGACTGGAGGCCGCCCAGCGGTCCGTAGGCTTCGATCTCGAGCAGCGTGGGATGGGTGAGCGGGAGCTCGACGGTCAGCCCGGAGGTCGTGGGGCCCGGCACCAGCCACTGCACGACCGGCGGGTTGCCCGGAGTGACGACCGCCGACAGGGAAGCGCTGGGGACATAAGCCCTCTGCAACGTGCCGGAGTCCGTCCCCTGAACCCGGCCGCCTCCCAGCCATCGGCCGGTGCGCGCGTCGCGGATCGTCACCTCCGCGCCGCCGATGTCGTCGGCCAGAAACTTCCCCCCCTTCGCCTGAACTCGAACCATCATGGGCGTGGTCGCGGGTGTTGCCATGGGATCTCCCTCCGGGTGAGATGAGGTGAGAGTCTATCCGAGAGCACGGGCACGACGGCACGGGTCGAGAGGTATGGGAAGAACCGCCGACGCGCCGCGGCCGTGCATCGCCGTCACCTCTGACCTATGCCACTTCGAATAGGAGCTGCTTGAGGTTCGCCGACGGCACACGCCTCTTCACCCGCAGGATTTCGATACCGACGACTTGTTCTTTGGCATTGAAATCGATCACGATGCCCGGCTTCACTTCCTCGGAATCGACGATCTCCGAGTCGTCCAGGCGCAGATAGAGCGCATCCGCTTGCTCGTCACAATGGACCTTCATGTTTTCCTCCGCTTTCATCAGCTCTACCA
>DASWRX010000095.1:0-3321 GCA_036402955.1 Thermoanaerobaculia bacterium | reverse complement strand
CTCGAGCTTCGCCTTGCTGACCGCGTAGGGGAAGATGCGCACCGTCCTGCCGCGCACCGCCTTGAGGGGGGGCTCGGCGGCGGCGGCGGCGATCCTCTCCTCCCCATTCGTTCTCTCTTCGGGCTCCTCTCCAGCCTCCTTCTCCTCGGACGCCGGAGCCGCGAACCAGGGGGAGGCCGGGCGCGCGGACCGCGACCGGGCCGGCGGGAGGCGCTCGGGGCGCCCGCGATCCCCCCGATCCCCCCGATCATTGCGGGAGGCGCGCTCCGGCCGCTCCGGCCGCTCGGCGCGCTGGATCTGCACGCCTCCCCCGTCGGTGCGGGTGCGCAGCTCGGGCCGCGGCGGCACGTCGCGCAGGAAGCGGTCCACCACCTCGGCGACGTCGTGGTGCACCGCCAGGCGGTCCTTGTCCTGGATCTCGATCAGCACGCCGAAGGTGGGCGGCGCCTTGCGCTCGAGCACCGTCTTCTGGGTGCCGCGCCGCCGCGCCTCCTCGTCCGACAGGGTGACCGCCTGGATGCCGCCCACGAGGTCCGAGAGGGTGGGGTTCTGCAGCAGGTTCTCGAGGGTGTTGCCGTGGGCGGTGGCGATGAGCTGCACGCCGCGCTCGGCGATGGTGCGGGCCGCCAGCGCCTCGGCCGTGGTGCCGATCTCGTCGATGACGATCACCTGCGGCATGTGGTTCTCCACCGCCTCGATCATCACGGCGTGCTGCTCGTCCGGCGACGGCACCTGCATGCGGCGGGCGCGGCCGATGCCGGGGTGGGGCACGTCGCCGTCCCCCGCGATCTCGTTCGAGGTGTCGACGACGATCACCCGCTTGCCGAGCTCGTCGGCGAGCACCCGCGCCGCCTCGCGCAGGATCGTCGTCTTGCCGACGCCGGGCCGGCCGAGCAGCAGGATCGACTCCCCCGCCTCGATGACGTCGCGCAGGATGTCCACCGTGCCGAAGACGGCGCGGCCGACCCGGCAGGTGAGGCCGATGACGTCGCCGACGCGGTTGCGGATGGCCGAGATGCGGTGGAGGGTGCGCTCGATGCCCGCCCGGTTGTCCTTGCCGAAGCGGCCCACCCGCTCGACCACGTAGGCGATGTCCTCGCGGGTGACCGCCAGGTCGGACGTGAACTCGCCCGAGTCCGGGAAGCGGGCCTCGGGCTGGCGGCCGAGGTCGAGCACCAGCTCGACCAGCTCGCCGCGCCGCGGGTGGGCCTCGATCGCCGTCCGCAGCGCCGGCGGCATCACCGCCAGGAGCAGCTTCAGGTCGTCCGCCGTCGATCGTCCCGCCACGTCCAGAACCTCCACGCCGAAAAGGCTACACTGTTTCCTGCCGGCCGAGAGCTTTCTGGAACCTTTTCCGGCGCTCCTGCGTAAGGAGCGGGAGAGGGGGCCGGCCGGCCGCGAGCCGGCGATGCCGTTCAACTCGATCGCGAAGGAGGATTGCCGATGTCGAAATCCAGGATTCTGTCGCTCCTCGGCGGCCTGTTGCTGGGGGGGGCCGCCGCCCACGGGGTCACCCTGAAGGAGCGCTTCGATCAGACCGTGCCGCTGCGCTCCGGCGAGGTGCGGCTCGCCAACGTCAACGGCGGCATCGTCTTCGAGGCCTGGGACCGTGGCGAGGTCCGCATCGAGGCCGAGAAGCAGGTCCGCGCGGGCAACGACGAGACGGCCCACAAGCTGATGAGCCAGATCCGGATCGAGGTGACCCCCGGCCGCTCCGGCCTGCGGATCGACACCCACATCCCGAAGAGCGAGAGCGGCCTCTTCGACGGATTGTTCGGGGATTCGGTGAGCGTCGGGGTGTCCTACAAGATCCACGTGCCGCGCCAGGCGTCGATCGAGGTCGTGGACAGCAACGGCGGCATCCGGCTGACCGGCACCCGCGGCAACGCCCATCTCCACACCACCAACGGCGGCCTCGCCGTCGAGGACGTCCAGGGGGACATGGACCTGGAGACGACCAACGGCAGCATCGGGGTCGACCGGTCGTCCGGCGCCCTCAAGGCGGTCACCACCAACGGTGGGATCAAGGCCGAGCTGGCCGACCTCTCCGCCGGCGCCGATCTCTCTCTCGAGACCACCAACGGCGGGGTCTCCCTGCGCCTGCCGCGGGACGCCCGCTTCTCGGTCGACGCCGAGACCTCGAACGGCGGCGTCGCGAGCGACTTCCCGGTCCAGGGCGGCCAGCCGGGACGGCGCAGCCTCAAAGGGGACGTCAACGGCGGCGGCTCCAAGGTGGTGATCCGCACCACCAACGGCGGCGTGCACATCCGCCCGCTCTGAGCGGTACAGCCCTTGCACTGAATCCTCCCCAGGCGCGGGGGGTTACTCCCCGCCAGCGTCAACGAAGGAGGAGTTATGGATAAACAGACTTGGTCTCTGGTCGGCAGCGCCGGCGTCGGCGCCGGATTGGGAGCCGGCCTCATGTACCTTCTCGATCCCCAGGGCGGCCGCGGCCGCCGGGCCCTGGTCCGCGACAAGTCGGTCTCGGCGCTCAAGCAGGGGGGCAAGGCGGCGGCGAAGACCTCGCGCCACCTCGGCAACAAGACCAAGGGGCTGGCCGCTCAGGCCGGCTCGAAGCTGCGCCACAGCGATGTCGGGGAGAATCTGAATAACCTGGCAAATAACGGCCAGGCCCTGCTCCAGAAGGTGCAGCGGAAGGTCCGCCGCGCCGTTTCCCACCCCAACGCCATCGACGCCATCGTCGAGGAGGGCAAGGTGATCCTCCACGGGCTGGTGCTCGCTTCGGAGGTGGCCGGGCTGCTGGCGGCGATCCACGCGGTCGAGGGGGTCACGGAGGTCCAGAACCAGCTCAAGATCCACGAGTCGGCGCAGGATCTGGCGGCCTTCCGGAACGGCTCGAAGCGCTGGGTGGCGCCCGCCACGCGGGTGCTGACCGGCACCACCGGCAGCGCGCTGGCCCTCGCCGGCCTCAGGCGGAAGGACGGGCTGGGCGCGGCCCTCGGCGCGATCGGTCTCGGCCTCCTCGCCCACGGGCTCGCCAACCCGGACGTCAAGGGCCTCGCCGGCCGGCTCGGCCGCCGCGCGAAGAACGGCAAGGATTCCCTCCAGGACGGCGAGCCGTCCGGAAGCTCCGCGACGGAGCCCGCGCTCCAGTCGGTGGGTTAGCCCAATGCTGTTCATTAAGGCGTTCTGAGCGTAGGGGCTCGTCCCCTCCCGGGCGGGGGCAAGCCCCGCCCCTACATTTCAATCAAAGTAAACAGTATTGGGTCTAGGACAGCGGCAAGGGTCTGATCACGGCGTCGCCTCCCTCGACCACCTGCAGATTCAACTCGTGGCCATAGAGGAGAGCCATACCCAGGA
>DASWRX010000094.1:0-17093 GCA_036402955.1 Thermoanaerobaculia bacterium | reverse complement strand
ATTGAAATGTTCCTTCTGCGAGGCCCTCCGCGGGCCGAGCCGGGGGTGCCTTGCAGATCGAAGAGGTGCGCGGAAACCTTCTTTGACCTCTGAAAGGAACCCCTCCATGCAGCGCAAACGCCAGTCCATCCTCCTGTTCCTTCCCGCCTTCCTGCTCTCCTCAGCGGCCGCCCTCGCCACCGTCACGGTGACGGTCAGCTCACCGGCCAACAACGCCACCGTCCCGACGTCGCTCAACTTCGTCGCCTCGGCCACCACGGACGCGAGCGGCGCCAGAGTCACCGGCTGGGACGTCTATGTCGACAGCGTCTCCGCCTGGAGCACCTCGGGCCCCACGAGCTCGATCAACGCTCCGGTAACGATGGGCGCCGGCACGCACAACGTGATCGTCCGCGCCTGGGATTCGACAGGCGCCTTCGGCTCGCAGACGATGACCCTGACCGCCGCGGCCTGCAGCGGCATCTGCGTCACGGTGACCTCGCCGGCCCTCACCGGATCGGTCTCCTCGCCCGTCCACTTCACGGCGAGCGCCGTCGACAGCGCCGGCCATCGGATCACGGGGTACATCGTCTACGAGGACGGCAAGGACCAGTATAGGAATTACACCAGCACGTTCGACGCCCAGGTCGCCGTGTCCGGCGGTTCCCACACGTTCACCGTCCGCGCCTGGGACTCTACCGGCGCCTTCGGCACCTCGGCCGCCTTCACCATGGCCGTGTCCGGGACCTATAAGACCGTGAAGCACCACGATCACGTGGTGGTGGTGGCGCTCGAGAACCGCAGCTACGAGAGCGCCTACAGCGGTCCGGTCGGCAACTCATCGGCGCCGTACTACAACAACACCCTGATCGCGAAGTATGGCCTGACGAACAACTTCTACGCCAACGGCCACGACTCGCTGTCGCAGTACTGGTGGATGATGGACGGCACGGACAACTGCGTCAGCGGCCAGACCGGCGGCTGCAACAGCAACCCCACCAACCTGGTGGCGACCGCGGATTCGCTGATCCGCGAGGTGATCGCCGCCGGAGCGACGTGGAAGCAGTACACCGACTCCCTGCCCTCCCGTGGCTACATCGTCGAGGAGCCCAACGGGATCGCGGGCTCGAACCCGGCGGGCACCTACTATTCGCGCCACGCGCCCGCCGTCTACCTGAGCGACGTCCGCCAGGGGACGCCGACCAACCAGGCGGTCGACTGCACCGGCGCGCCCGCCGGCTACGACGCCGCCACGCAGGCGTGCAACGTCGTCAACTTCGCGGACTCCACGAGCGGCTTCCTCGCCGACCTCAACGCCGGCCGGCTGCCCAACTTCTCCCTGGTGGTCCCGAACGGCTGCCACGACTCCCATGACGGCACCTCCTCGACCTGCAGCCCCTCCGGGATCGCCGCGGCCGACGCCTGGCTGCAGACCAACATCGGCGCGCTGCTCGGCTCGAGCTACTTCCAGCCCGGCGGCGACGGGCTGCTGATCGTCTGGTGGGACGAGGGCGACGTCGGCAACTCGGCCTACACCGGACCCTGCGCCAGCGGCGGCACGGACGACCGCTCGACGGCGAGCGCCTGCGGCGGCGGCGGACGGGTAGCGGTGGTGGTCGCCGCGCCCGACCTGGTGAGCGCCGGCTTCAAGTCCTCGACCTATCACCAGCATCCGGCGGTCACCAGGACGGTCGTCGAAGCGCTGGGGCTGAGCGTGCCCGGCACCGTGGCCGGCACCAACGGCATGCCCGAATTCTTCCCCTGACCCGGCGGCGCTCCGGCTGGAAGGGGCCGCCCCGGGGCGGCCCCTTCTTTTCGCTGGCGGCGAAGGCTCATAATCCCCCAGGGCAGTCCTTCAACACAACCAAAGGGGGTCAAGAATGTCCAGGAAGTGGATTGGAGTGCTGGCGTTGTCGGCGTTCCTCCTCGGCGTGCCGGTTCATGCGGCGCAGCCGAAGACCTATCAGGTGACCGGGCCGGTGCTCGAGCTCACCAGCGACATGATCGTGGTGAAGAAGGGTAGCGACCGCTGGGAGATCGCGCGGGACGCCTCGACCAAGATCACCGGCGACCTCAAGGTCGGCGCCACGGTCACCATCCAGTACCGGATGACGGCCGCCACCGTCGACGTCAAGCCCGCCGCGGCCGCCAAGAAGAGCTCCAAGAAGGGCTCGTAACCCGGCTTCAACCTTCAGCCCCCCGCGCCTGCGGGGGGCCGTTCACCTGGCGAGGATCAGGAAGTTCTCCAGGGCGTGGGCGAGGACCACGGGCGTGGCCCGCCGCGTGGACGCGTAGAAGACCGCGTAGGCGAAGAACGTCGCCGCGTGGTACAGCGCCGCCGGCAGCCCCTGATACAGGTGATAGAAGCACTGGAAACTGACGCTGACGATCACGGCGAGGGCCATGCTGCCCGACAGCGCGGCCACCTCCGTCATCAGGTAGGCCCGCACGATCAGCTCTTCCATCGCGGCCGAGGGCAGGACCGCCAGCCACTTCAGGAGGGTGGGCTCCGCCGCCAGGGAGGCCCCCTTGGGCAGCGCGACCTGGTAGGCGACGAAGAGCGTCAGGAGGCCGCCGGCCACCAGCTTGGCGCAGAACGTGACCGCCAGCGCCCAGGGGACGTCCGAGGCCTGGGCCGTGAGCCCGATCGTCCGCAGGCTCCGGCCCTGCCGGTAGAGGACGTAGGCGAGCACCGAGATCGAGAGGGCGGCGCGGAGGATGCGGTACAGGCCGTCGAGCCCCCTGTCGGGCGTCGGCGCGGCGCCGCTCCACCAGTGGACCAGGGAGGAGAGCGTGGGCGTCAAGAAGGCGACGCCCACCACCAGCGCGAGCTCGCAGAGCCGGAGCCTCCGGGCCTCGGGCGTCGCCACGGCGACCGCCGCCTCTGCCGTCTCCTCATGGGGGATGGACGGGACCTCCGCGGCGTTCGTCGCCTCGCCGTTCATTCGGGCTCCGCCGCGAAGTCCGGGTCCTCCAGCTCCTCTCCCATGGAGTCCTCGAGGAGCTGGGTCGCGGCCTCCGCGTCCTCCGCCGCGACCTGGATCATCATCGGGCACGCCACCGCGTTGAATCCGAGCGTCCCCAGGCCGAACAGGTTCTGCAGGTGATCCCCCGCCTTGGCAAAGCGGATCCCCGCGCCTCTCAGCAGAGACTCCACGAAGGCGATCTCGGCGGGGTCGCTGGTCTCCAGCACCGTGATGAGATCCACCACCGGAGCGACCCCGCGGGACGCCGGGAGGGTCTCGACGAGATCAACGTCGCAATCCGCGCAGTGGGTGAACCCCTCCCGGTACTCGCCGCTACATTCGGGGCAATACATGGCCGGACCTCCGTGGAAAGCTGCCGTGATGGAGTCTTTTTTATTCTACAACTTCAAGTGATCCCGGGGCTGAGGACATTTCAAGGCAAGCGGGCCCTTGCCTTGAAAGCGTCCGGACCTTGGCGAGTCCCTCTCGCGGGCGGACGCGGGGTACGTCGTGCTCTGAGGGGGACTGGTATCATGGAGCCCGCCTTTGAGCGGAGCCCCGACATGACCGACACGACCGTCCGCCCGGCGCCACGGAGCTGGTGGCAGCGCAACTGGAAGTGGCTCGTTCCCGCCGGCTGCCTGGCGCTGCTGGCGGTGTTCGCCGTGTTCGTGCTGTCGATCGTCGTCCTCGCCTTTTCGGTGATCCGGCATACGGACGTCTTCCGGCAGGCCGTGGCGCGGGCGGAGGCGAACCCGCAGGTGCGGGCCGATCTCGGCGAGCCCATCCGCGAGGGGTGGTGGATCTCGGGCAAGGTGAACACCTCGGGCTCGTCGGGCGACGCGGACCTCGCCATCCCCCTCAAGGGTGCGAGGAAGGACGGCACCCTCTACGCGGTGGCCCGCAAGTCGGCCGGGCGCTGGACCTACGACACCCTGGAGGTGGCGGTGGACGGCCGGCCGGGCCGCATTTCGCTGCTCGTGGGGGAGGCGCCCTGGTGAGCTCGCCGCGGGCCTGAAACCTGCATTCCCTTTCTGCGTAATATCAGGGAGGCCGCCCCAGGGGGGGCGGCTCCGCTGTGCCCCATTCCGCTACGAAGGGCGCGCTTCAACACCACTGAACCAAGGAGGATGCAGGATGCAACGCAAGGTTTCCAGGAGAGCGCTCGCGCTGAGTCTGATCGCCGGCGCGGCCCTCACCGCAGCCGCCATGGCTGCCGACACCACGAGCAACACCAACGGAGTGACCTTCGTCAACGACAGCAACCATCACGTCTACGTCTACACGCGCTACGGGGACGGCTCCTGCGAGGGCAAGCCGCGGTCCCAGACGGCGAGCCTCGAGGCCGGTCAGAGCGTGAGCATCGATTCGGGCGGCTCCAGCGTCTGCCTGTGCCTGCAGGTGCCGGAGCGCCGGACCTGCGCGAGCGGCTGGTCCGAGGTCAAGGCCGGCGGCACGCGGCATCTCAAGTAGGCTGAATCTCCGCAGCATCGGGGGAGGAGGCCCGGGTGTCCCTCGGCTCCTCCCTCGTTCTTCTTCTCACCCGCCTTCGTCACTCGCCTTCGTCCCGCCCCAGGATCTCCGCCAGCTTCGACTTGAGGAAGGGTCTCGCCTCGGCCGGCGTCTCGTGGTTGAGGGGGCTCGTGGAGGGCATGAGGCCGTTGCGGAGGCTCTCCAGAAACTCGCGCAGCACGTCACGGTGCGGCAGGACGGCGGCGGCGCAGAGGAGGGCGCGTTGGAAATCGTTCAGCGGGGTGTGGGCCGCCCGGTGTACCTCTTCGGGGGTCGGATCGTACGGCGGGACCGGGATGTGCTCGGGGCCCATGTTGACCACCTCGCTGTCGAGGGCGAAGGCGAGGCTCGGGGCCACGGCGTCGCGCCGCGTCAGGGGGCCCAGGGACGGCGCGAAGCGCTCGCGGACCGTCCGGATCACGCTCGTGTGGTCGAACGGCGGCCCTTCCGGAGCGGGGCGGAGGGGCTCGGGAGACTGCCGGATGTAGGGGGAGATCAGCAGCGCCGGCACGCGCGCGCCGTAGCGGTTGAAGGGGAACGCGTCCTGGCCCGGCCTGGCGGGGCGGCCGTCCTCCGGCGGCTGGGCGCGCGGTGGCGGGACGTGGTCGTAGCAGCCGCCGTGCTCGTCGCTGATCACGATGAGCAGGCTCTTCGTCCAGTAGCGGCTGGCGCGCAGGGTGTTGTAGACGTCGGCGACCAGTTGCTCGCCCAGGGTGACGTCGTGCGGCGAGTGGTGATCGTTGGGCAGCAGCCGGTGCTCCTGGTGGGGGAAGTAGCGCGGCTCGATGAAGGAGTAATGCTGGAGCTCGCCTTTCGCTACGTCTTCCTGGAAACGCCGGTAGCCGTGGAAGTGGTCGAGGTGCTCCCAGAGCCGCGACAGGAGGATCGACATCGGGATGTCGTGGAAATAGAGGCGCCAGCCCTTGTCGAAGGGCAGGAGATCGTGGCGCGAGACGTGCTCGGTGACCTGGTTGAAGATCGTGGGCATGTCGAAGGGCAGGCGCTTGATGATGCCCTTGGCCGGGGCCGGCAGGTTGTTGACGTAGCCGCCGGCCGTGGCGGCGTGCGCGAAGAGGCGGTTGGGGAAGGTCTGGCACGGCGCCGAGGCGAACCAGCGGTCCGCGACCCGGAAGCTGGCCGCCAGGCGGCTCGTCACCGGCACTTCGTCCGGATCGAAGCAGTGCATGACCGACCGCGGGTCGTGGAGGGCCTGCCCGTGGGGAAGCGGCGGCTGGCGGAGATAGTTGCGCACGAAGCCGCCCATGGTGGCGGTCTCCGGATCGACGTCGTCCGGAACGGAATCCTGCTCGAAGAGCTGGTGATTGATGTCGGTGAACAGCTCGCCGGGATCGGGGTCGGGCAGCGTCGTCAACCGGCAGCCCGGCCGGAAGTCTGCGCCGCGCCAGACGGGTACCCGCTCTCCCCGGTCGTCGAGGTTGAACTTCCCGTGCAGGACGTCCGCCTCGAACTGCCAGCCCAGCAGGTTGTCGAAGGAGCGGTTCTCCTGCATGAGGACGACGATGTGCTCGATCTGGCTCAGGCCGTTCGCCATGCGCGCCAGGATATCCCGGCCTGCCCGATGGGCCAACCGCATGGCATACCGGCCTTGCAACTCTCTCCGGGAGTACCCTGTAATAAACACCAGGGAGGAGCGTATCCATGGGCGAAGGAGAAAGGAGGGCAGGAGGCGTGCAAGCCGCAGCTTATGACCACCAACCACCGCTCACGAGCCCCCCGCCGGGCGCCCTGGAAGCGCTGTTCAGGGAGCACCACGGGGCGGTTTACCGCGCGGCGTACCGGATCACCGGCAACGCCATGGACGCGGAAGATGTGCTGCAAACCGTTTTCACCCGTCTACTGCGGCGAGAGGAGCAGCCGGACCTTTCCGAGAACGCGGGGAGCTATCTGCACCGCGCGGCCGTCAACGCCGCGCTGGACCTGATGCGGCGGCGCAAGCGGGCCCGCAGGGTGGACCTCGACGAGGTCGGCGAAACCCTGGTGGACACCCACGATCCGGGACCGGAGCGCGCTCAGGGGAGCCGGGAGATCAAGACCCGGCTGCGGGCGGCGATGTCGCAGCTCTCCCCCCGTCAGGCAGAGATCTTCACGCTTCGCTATCTCGAGGGCCTGGGCAACCTGGAGATCGCCAGATTGCTCGGCGCCTCGCAGACCTCCATCGCCGTCTTACTGCACCGTGCGCGGCACCGGCTTCAGAAAGAGCTGGGGTCGCTCGAAGGAGAACTGTCATGAGCCTGTTCAAGAACAACTCCGATCTCCTGGACCAGGCGGTCCATCAGGTGGCCGACGAGCCCATCGACCCCCGCCAGGTCGAGGCGGCGGCGGCCCGCGTCTGGGCCAAGCTGTCGCGGGAAGCGGCCGCCGGCGCTCCCGCCGCGGAGCCGCCGGCCGCCGCTCCGGCCGCCGGCAGCCTCCACGGCTGCGACGATTTCCAGTCCCTGATCCCCGCCTATCTGCGGGGTGAGCTCTCCCCGGCCCGCGCCCTGCTCCTCGAGGACCACACGCGGAGCTGCGTGCCCTGCCGCCGCGCCCTCCGCGAGGCCCGCGAGGGCCACGCGGCCGCCGCGCGGCGGCCCGCCGCGAAGGTCTCCCGTCCCCACAACAAGCCCCTCTGGATGAGCCTCGCCGCCGTGCTGGCCATCGCCCTCGGCTTCGGCCTGGTGACGCTGGTCCAGGAGATGCTGGTGGGCGGCTCGAAGATGGCCCGCATCGAGTCGGTGGAGGGCACCCTCTACCGGGTGGCCGGCGACTCCAGCCGGCCGGTCGGCGCCGGCTCCACGATCGACGCCGGCGAGGAGATCCGCACCGCCAAGGGCTCGACGGCCCTGGTGCGGATGGCCGATGGCTCGCTGATCGAGATGGGCGAGCGGGCCGGCTTCTCGCTCGACGCCGGCCGCCAGGGCAACACCATCCAGCTCGAGCGCGGCCGCATCATCGTGCAGGCCGCCAAGCAGCGGCACCGCCATCTCTACGTGGCCACCCGCGACGCCCTGGTCTCGGTGACCGGCACGATCTTCGCCGTCAACAGCGGCACCAAGGGATCGCGCGTGTCGGTGGTGCAGGGCGAGGTGCGGGTGCGGCAGGGCCCGAAGGACGCCGTGCTCCATCCCGGCGACCAGGTGACGACCCATGCCAGCGTCGAGCGGGTGCCGGTCAAGGACGAGGTGGCCTGGAGCCGCAACGCGCAGCAGTACGACCAGCTCCTGGCCGAGCTGACGGCGCTGGGCAAGGACATCGACGCCCGCGTCGCCCGTCCCGGCCTGCGCTATTCCACCAAGCTGCTCGATCTCGCCCCCGCCGGGACGACGATCTGGATCGCGCTGCCGAACCTCTCGAAGAGCCTCTCGCAGACGCAGGAGATCCTCGACCAGCGGATCGCCGAGAGCCCGTCGCTCGCCCAGTGGTGGACCGAGACGCTGCGCTCCACCGACAACGAGCAGAAGTTCCACGACATGATCGCGAAGCTCGGCGCCCTGGGCCAGAACCTGGGTGACGAGATCGGCATCGCCATGAACGCCGGCGGCGCCGACAAGTGCCAGCCGGTGCTGCTGGCCGAGGTGACCAACGAGGCGGCCTTCCGCGCCACGGTGGAGCAGGAGATCGCGGCCAACCCCGGCGGCAAGCACCCGGTGCAGTTCATCGACGATCCGGCGAACGCCCCCGAGGGCCAGGCCATGCTGCTGTGGCTCCACAACGGCCTGCTGGTGGCCTCGCCGAGCGGCGCGCAGATCCGCGCGGTGGCGGCCGAGGGGGCCGGCGGCGCCAACCCGTTCACGGCGACGGCGCTCCACACCCGCATCGCCCAGGACTACCAGGACGGCGCCGGCTGGCTGTTCGCGGCCGACCTCCACACGCTGGTGGCCAAGGGCGCGGCCGGGAAGACCCCGGACCAGCAGCAGATGGCCGAGAAGCTGGGCGTGCTGGATCTCGACCAGTTCATCATCGACCGGCGGGAGATCAACGGCCAGGCCGAGACCCGCGCGGCCCTCACCTTCGCCCAGACGCGGCGGGGAGTCGCCTCGTGGCTGGCGGCGCCGGCGCCGATGGGGAGCTTGAGCTTCTTCTCGCCGGACGCAAACTTCGCGGCGGCTTTCGTCGTAAAGAGCCCGGTGAGCATTCTCGACGAGCTGGTGAGCGTCAATCCCAAGCTGGCCCAGGAGCTGGCCGACGCCCAGGCGAAGCACGGCTTCGACCTGCGCAACGACCTCGCGGCGCCCTTGGGCGGCGAGCTGGCGATCGCGATGGACGGCCCGCTGCTGCCCACTCCCTCCTGGAAGATGGTGATCGAGGTCTATGACCCCGCGCACCTGCAGCAGACGTTCCAGAAGGCGGTGACCGAGCTCAACGCCCAGTTGCAGGCCAACGGCAAGCCCGGGGCGCAGCTCACCAGCGAGTCCTCCGGCGGCCGCACCTACTACGCGATCGCCGCGGCGGACGGGAGCTCCTCGATCCACTACCTGTTCGAGGACGGCTACCTGGTGGCCGGCCCGAGCCGGGCGCTGCTCGAGCAGGCGATCCAGCTCCGGCAGTCGGGCGTGACGCTGGCCACCACCCCGAAGTTCCGCGACCTCCTGGGCCCGGACGGCCAGGTGAACGTCTCGGCGATGATCTACACCAACATCGCGCCGATCGCGCAGTCCGCCTCGGCGGTCCTGCCCTCCGGCGCTTCCAAGAAGGGCAACGCGCACGGCCCGGCCGGGCTCGGCAAGCTGCTGGCCGGCCAGGGACCGACGCTCTACTACGCCTACGCGGAGCCGGACCGCATCGTCTTCGCGGGCAGCAACCAGAACCCCCTGGGTCTGAACCTCGGCACGCTGACCAGCCTCGGCGGCATGCTCGGTTCGCTGCACCAAGGGGACACGGTCCAGTAAGACGCGATCTCAAGGCCCTGGAGACACGATCATGCCGAATTCACCTGTCATCGAGCTCCAGGGCCTGGAGGTCCAGTTCGGGAAGCGTCCGATCCTGAAAGGGTTGAACGCCTCCCTCTCCGGCCGCTGCGTCGGCCTTCTGGGGCCGAACGGAGCGGGCAAGACCACCCTTCTCCACACGCTCCTCGGGTTCCATCCGCCGTCGAAGGGGACGGCCCGCATCTTCGGCAAGGACATCCAGACCGAGGCGCGGGAGATCCGGGGCCTGATGGGCTACATGCCCGAGAGCGACGCCTTCATCGGCGGCATGACCGGGGTCCGGTTCGTGCGGCTGATGGGGGAGGTCTCGGGGCTGCCGTCGGAGCGGGCGCTGGAGCGCGCCCACGAGACGATGTTCTACGTCGGGCTGGGCGAGGCCCGCTACCGCAAGGTGGAGACCTACTCGCTCGGCATGAAGCAGCTCGCCAAGCTCGCCCAGGCGCTGGTCCACGGGCCGCGCCTGCTCTTCCTCGACGAGCCGACCAACGGCCTCGATCCGGCGGCCCGCGAGCGGATGCTGAAGCTGATCCACGACATCCGCGATACGGGTGAGGTGCACGTCATCCTCTCCTCGCACCTGCTGCGCGACGTCGAGGAGTGCTGCGACGAGGTGCTGGTGCTCAAGGGGGGCAACATCGCCACCTACTGCAATCTCGAGGAGGAGCGGCGGGCCAACCGGCGGTTCCTCGAGCTCGAGACCCGCGGCGGCGACGACGCCTCGTTCACCGCCGCCGTCGAGGCCCTGGGGGTCGAGATGGCCGCGGGCAGCAAGCAGGTCATGAAGCTGGTGCTGCCGGACGGGGTCGAGGTGCGCGATCTCTACCGGTTGGCCGCCGAGCGGCAGGTGCAGATCCGCCGGCTCGACTACAAGAAGGACTCCTTGCAGGACATCTTCCTCAAGGCGATGGAGACGGAGGTCGCCGACCATGGCCGTGTATGAGCGCAACTACGGACGCTACCAGGGTGAGCTGACGCCTCCCCGGTCGCGCTTCCTGATCCTGCCGCGGTACGCCGCGAAGGACGTCTTCGACAGCCGGGCGTTCGTGGCCTTCTTCGCCCTCTGCTTCCTGATGCCGTTCGTCGGGCTGTTGATCGTCTACCTGCACCACAACCTGTCGGCGCTCAATTTCCTGCACCTGCCGCTGGAGCAGCTCAACCAGGCGCTGCCGATCGACGCCACCTTCTTCCGCCGCGGGCTGGAGCTGCAGAGCTGGCTCTGCTTCCTGATGGCGCTCGCGGTGGGGCCGGCGCTGATCGCCCCCGACCTGCGCAACAACGGGCTGCCGCTCTACCTCTCGCGCCCGTTCTCGCGCACCGAGTACGTGCTCGGCAAGATGACGGTGCTGGTGGTCCTGATGTCGCTCATCACCTGGATTCCCGGCCTGCTGCTGTTCCTCTTCCAGGCCTATCTGGAGGGGGGAAAATGGCTGGGCGAGAACCTGCGGATCGGCGCGGCGATCCTGATCGGGAGCTGGGCCTGGATCCTGGTGGTCTCGCTGGTGGTGCTCGCCATCTCGGCGTGGGTGAAGTGGAAGCCGGTGGCGCGGGTGTCGCTGCTGATCGTCTTCTTCGTGCTCACCGGCTTCGCCAAGGCGCTCAACGAGGCGCTCGACACCTGGTGGGGGTACCTGCTGTCGCTCTCCACGGCGATGAACAACGTCTGGTCGTTCCTCTTCGGCCAGGAGTTCGACGATCCCCACGCGCAGCCGGTCTGGGCCGCCTGGCTGACCATCGGCCTCGGCTGCGCGCTGGCCCTGTGGCTGCTCTCCCGGCGCATCCGCGCCTACGAGGTGGTGCGATGACCGCGACGACCGCGATGGAGGAGGCGCCTCCCGCCGTTCTGCCGGCCGCTCCGCAGACCGACCGGCGGGTGGTGTTCGAGAACGTCTCGAAGTTCTACGGCGACGTGCTGGGGGTCAACCGGGTGAGCCTGTCGATCCCGCCGGGCATCACCGGGCTGGTGGGGCCGAACGGCTCGGGCAAGACGACCCTGATGAACCTGATGGTCGGGCTGATCCGCCCGTCGCGGGGCCGGGTCTCGGTCTTCGGGCTGACCCCGGACGATCCGGAGGCGCTGTTCCGCCTGGTCGGCTACGCGGCGCAGTACGACTCCTTCCCGCCGGGGCTGACCGGCTCCCAGTTCATCGAGGCCTACCTGCGGGTGCACGGCTTCAGCGCCAGGGAGGCCGAGACGCTCTCCTGGAAGGCGATCGAGCGGGTGGGTCTGGTGGAGGCGGCGGGGCGCAAGGTGGCCGGCTACAGCAAGGGGATGCGCCAGCGGGTGCGGCTCGCCCAGGCGCTGGCCCACGAGCCCTCGGTGCTGGTGCTCGACGAGCCGCTCAACGGGCTCGACCCGATGGCCCGCGCCGAGGCGATCGCCCTTTTCCGCCAGCTCGCGGACGGCGGCCTGCACGTGATCGTCTCCAGCCACATCCTGCACGAGGTCGACCTGATCTCGGACCAGGTGGTGCTGATCAACGGCGGCTACATCGTGGCCGAGGGGGAGATCGGCGACGTGCGCGACGAGATGGAGGAGGAGCACCCGGTGCAGGTGCTGGTGCGTTGCGACCGGCCGTCGCTGCTCGCCTCCCGCGTCTTCGAGTCGGACCACGTGGTCGAGGCCCGCCTGCTGGAGGACGGCAAGAGCCTGCTGGTGCGCACCCGCGACGCCGACAAGTTCCACCTGGTCCTCAACGAGATCGTGCTCGCCAACGGCCTCGCCGTCGAGACCGTGGCGCCGGCCGACTCGGACGTCAACGCGGTCTACCAGTACCTGATCGGCTCGAATGGAGAAAAGTCGTGAGCGAACTCAGCGAAACGGTCACAACAGCGGCGCCCGCCGCCCGCGCGGGTCTCCCCTGGGGGCGCTGGTGGAGCCAGACCCGCGCCGTCGTCCGGCTCGAGCTCCGGAAGGGCTTCCGGCGCTCCTTCGGCCTTCTCCTGCTGGCGCTGGCGCCGCTGTTCATCCTCGTCCTGCGGATGATCGTGCCGGGGGGCGTGCGCGACGCCGCCGACGTCGCCGGGGCGACGCAGTTCTTCGCCGGGATCTACCAGGCGTTCATCCTGCGGATCGTGATCTTCCTCGGCTGCGTGGCGATCTTCGGCAACCTGATCCGCCGCGAGACGCTCGACCGCAGCCTGCACTACTACTTCCTGTCGCCGATCCGGCGGGAGGTGCTGGTGGCGGGCAAGTACCTGACCGGGCTGATCGTCTCCTTCGGCCTGTTCGGGCTGACCACGGTGCTCGGCTTCGTCCTCGCCTACCTGCCGCACGATTCCACGGCGGTCGGGCACTTCTTCTCCCACGGGCAGGGGCTGGCGAACCTCGGGGCCTACCTGCTGGTGACCTTCCTCGCCTGCGTGGGCTACGGCGCGGTCTTCCTCTTCTTCGGGTTCTTCTTCAAGAGCCCGGCGCTGCCGGCGCTGGTCGTCTTCGGCTGGGAGGGGATCCATTTCCTGCTGCCGCCGCTGCTCAAGGAGATGAGCGTCATCCACTATCTCCAGTCGCTCTGCCCGGTGCCGGTCTCCGAGGGGCCGCTGGCCACCCTCGCCGACGCCCCCGCGCCCTGGGTCTCCGTGGCCGGGCTCCTCGCCCTGGCCCTGGTGCTGGTGGGAATCTCGGCGTGGAAGATCCGGCGGATGGAGATCAGCTACGACGAGTCGTAGAGGTGCCTTGTCGGCGCCCTTCGCCGCGGATCGGCTTCCGGGAGGAATAACCTTCCGCCCTCTCATGCGTATCATCAAACGAGGAGCCGCGTGACCTTCGTCCGCGACTCCGTTATCCTGGAAGCTCTATCTGACGGACCTCAAAAACGGAATCGAGGAGGATCAATGATTCGCAAGACCTTTGCGTGGCTGCTCGTGGCCGGCCTGGCCGGCGCCGCGGTGCAGGCCCAGACCGCTGACGAGCTCATCGCCAAGAACCTGCAGGCGCGGGGCGGCAAGGACAAGATCAAGGCCATGCAGTCGGCGCGCATGACCGGCAAGATGGTGATGGGCCAGGGCATGGAAGCTCCCTTCACCATGGAGGTCGCGCGGCCGAAAAAGCTGCGCATGGAGTTCACCATCCAGGGGATGACCGGCGTCCAGGCCTTCGACGGCAAGACCGGCTGGTCGGTGATGCCGTTCATGGGCAAGAAGGATCCCGAGACGATGTCGGCCGACGAGATCAAGCAGACCGAGGACCAGGCGGACATCGAGGGCATGCTGGTGGACTACAAGGACAAGGGCCACCAGGTGGAGTACGTCGGCAAGGAGGACGTCGAGGGCACGCCCGCCTACAAGCTCAAGGTGACCAAGAAGAACGGCGACGTCGCCAACGTCTATCTCGACGCCGAGTCGTACATGGAGATCAAGGAGGCCGGCAAGACCAAGATGCACGGCCAGGAGATGGAGACCGAGACCACGTTCGGCGACTTCAAGCCCGTGGACGGCCTGATCTTCCCGTTCTCGATCGAGTCGAAGGCCAAGGGGATGCCGGGGGGCATGACAATGACCTTCTCGAAGGTCGAGGTCAATCCGACCCTCGACGCGTCCCGCTTCGCCATGCCGGCCGCCGAGAAGAAGGAGAGCCCGGCGCCCGCGAAGCCTCCGCAGCCGTAACCTCGGCCTTCAGGCGCACCGGGGGGGCGGCCGCGCGCCGCCCCCTGCCGGCGATTCCTGCAATTTTCCCGTTCGGCCTTTTTCCTGGGAGACGTGTATGCAACGCACCTTCAGATCGATCCTCTGTCTGGCGGCCGCCGCCCTGATGGCGGGAGCCGCGGCGGCGCGGGCCGCCGACGTGGAGATCGATTCCAACACCTTCGGCGGGCTCATCGCCCGCTCCATCGGGCCGGCCAACATGGGCGGCCGCATCGCGGCGATCGACGCCGTGGGCCAGGATCCACAGACGATCTACGTCGGCGCCGCCGGCGGCGGCGTCTGGAAGTCGACCGACGGCGGCCTGGCCTTCAAGCCGGTCTTCGACGATCAGACCCAGTCGATCGGCGCCATCGCCATCGATCCGAAGAACCCCAAGAACGTCTGGGTGGGCACGGGCGAGTCCTGGACCCGCAACAGCACCTCGGTCGGCGACGGCCTCTACAGGACGACCGACGGCGGCGACTCCTGGGAGCGCGTGGGGCTCGAGAATTCCGAGCGCATCGCCCGCGTCCAGGTGAGCCCCAACGACGGCAACACGGTCTGGGCCTGCGCCACCGGCCACCTGTGGAGCAGCCATCCCGACCGCGGCGTCTACAAGACGACCGACGGCGGCAAGACCTGGAAGAAGGTGCTCTACGTCGACGCCGACACCGGCTGCTCCGATCTCGCGGTCGATCCGCAGGACCCGTCGATCCTCTATGCCGGCATGTGGCAGTTCCGCCGCACCCCGCACTCGTTCAGCTCCGGCGGCAAGGGGAGCGGCCTGTACAAGTCGACGGACGGCGGCGACACCTGGCGCCAGATCAAGGCGGGCCTGCCGGCCGGCGACAAGGGGCGGATCGCGGTGGCGGTGGCGCCGTCGCGGACGAGCGTGGTCTACGCGCTGGTCGAATCGAAGGACACCGCCCTCTACCGCTCGGACGACACCGGCGAGAGCTGGCGATCGGTCAACAACTCGTTCAACGTGCAGGTGCGGCCGTTCTACTTCGCCCGCGTCGTGGTCGATCCGACGGACTACAACACGGTCTACAAGCCGGGCCTGATGCTGACCGTCAGCAACGACGGCGGCAAGTCGTTCAACGCCGCCATCAGCCTCAGCAGCGGCTTCGGCGGCGGCCCCCACGGCGACCATCACGCGCTGTGGATCAACCCGAAGAACCCGAACGAGATGCTGCTCGGCACCGACGGCGGCGTCTACATGTCCTACAGCCAGGGCCGCCAGTGGCACCACATGGGCACGCTGCCAGTGGCGCAGTTCTACCACGTCGGGTACGACATGGCCCGGCCGTACCGGGTCTATGGCGGCCTCCAGGACAACGGCTCGTGGTCCGGGCCCTCCGCGGCGATCGGCGGCTCGATCCAGAACAAGGACTGGGTCAACATCGGCGGCGGCGACGGCTTCTGGGCGTTCAGCGATCCGATCGATCCCGATCTGGCCTACGCCGAGTACCAGGGCGGCGAGGTGTCGCGCCGGCGGGTCTCGACGGGCGAGGAGAAGTCGATCAAGCCGCTGCCGCTGGCGGGCGATCCGGCCTACCGGTTCAACTGGAACACGCCGATCCATCTCAGCCCGAACGATCCGAAGACGATGTATATCGGCGCGCAGTTCCTCTTCCGCTCGCGCGACCGGGGAGATTCCTGGGAGAAGATCTCCCCGGACCTCACGACCAACGATCCCAAGCTGCAGCAGCAGGGGAAGTCGGGCGGCCTCACGGTCGACAACTCGAGCGCCGAGAACTTCACCACTATCTACTCGATCAGCGAGTCGCCGAAGAACGCCAAGGTGATCTGGGTGGGGACCGACGACGGCAATCTCCAGGTGACCCGCGACGGCGGCGCCACCTGGACGAACGTGGCGCCGGCCGTCCCCGGCCTGCCCAAGGGGACGTGGGTGTCATGCGTCGAGGCGGGCCGGTTCGACGAGGCGACCGCCTTCGCCACCTTCGACGGCCACCAGACCGGCGACATGAAGCCCTACATCTACCGGACGGCGGACTTCGGCAAGACCTGGAAGCCGCTGGCGACCGACGCGGTCTCGGGGTACGCCCACGTCGTGCGCCAGGATCTCGAGAACCCGGACCTGCTGTTCGCGGGCACCGAGCTCGGCCTCTACGTCTCGGTGGACGGCGGCGCCCGCTGGGCTCGCTTCACCGGCAAGCTCCCCAGGGTGGCCGTGCGCGATCTCGCCATCCACCCGCGCGAGGCGGACCTGATCATCGCCACCCACGGACGGGGGGTCTACATCGTCGACGACATCACTCCGCTCCGCAAGCTGACCCGCGAGGCGCTCGCCGCCGACGTGGCGATGCTGCCGTCGCGGCCGACGGCGATGGCCATCCCGGCCAACGTCCAGGACTTCCCGGGCGACGACGAGTACGTGGCGTTCAACCCCGAGGAGGCCGCCACCATCACCTACTACCTGAAGAAGCGGCACGTGTTCGGCGACTTCAAGGTGGAGGTCTATGACGACAAGGGGCAGCTCATCTCGAGCCTGCCCGCCGGCAAGCGGAAGGGGATCAACCGCGTGAGCTGGCCGATGCGCCTGGCGCCGCCCAAGCTGCCGCCCGCCAACTCGCTGGTGCTCGGCTCGGCGTTCGCCATGTTCGGCCCGCGGGTGCTCCCCGGCACCTACACGGTGAAGCTCACCGAGGGGGACAAGACCTACACCAGCCAGGTGCAGCTCGTTCCCGATCCGCGCACCACCCACACGATCGAGGACCGCGCCGCGCAGCATGAGGCGGCGCTGAAGCTCTACGGCATGCTGAGCCGCCTCACCTACGTGGCCGAGACGGTCAAAAGCCTCGAGGACGAGGCCCAGGCGCGGGCCGCGAAGCTGCCGGCCGGCGATCGCCTGCGCCACCAGCTCGACACGCTCTCGGGGTCTCTCGAGGGCTTCCGCGCCACGCTGGTCGCCACCAGCGAGGGAGGCTGGATGTCCGGCGAGGAGCAGCTCCGCGAGAAGATGGCCAAGGTCTACGGCAACGTCAACGGCTACGACGGCCGGCCGACCCGGTCGCAGATCGAGGAGATGAAGGTGCTGGGCGACCAGCTCGACCGGGCGGAGGCC
>DASWRX010000093.1:0-79383 GCA_036402955.1 Thermoanaerobaculia bacterium | reverse complement strand
CTACAGCCTCGACAACGAGCCCATGCTCTGGAACAGCACCCACCGCGACGTCCATCCCGCGGCGCCCGGCTATGACGAGGTGTGGGCGAAAGGGCTGGCGGCGGCGACCAAGATCAAGAGCCGCGACGCCGGCGCCGTGGTCCTCGGACCCGAGACCTGGGGCTGGTGCGACCTCTGGACCTCGGCCAAAGACGCCGCCGCCGGTGACTGCCTCGACGGGGCGGACCGCGCCGCCCACGGCGGCCTGCCGTGGCCTGCCTGGTACATGCAGCAGTCCTGCGCCAACCGGCTTCCCGCGGGCCATCCGGCGGCCGGCCATCTCCCGATGGATTGGCTCGACATCCATTTCTATCCGCAGGGCAACGGGATCGACGGCGTGTCCGGCGATCCATCCGTGGAGGACGGCCCGGCGACCGTCGCGGCCCGTCTGCGCTCGCTCAAGGAGCTCTACGATCCGGCGTGGGTGTCGGAGTCCTGGATCGCCGACGGCGCCACCAAGGTGGTGCAGCTCATCCCGCGGATGCGCGCCTGGCGCGACACCTACTGCCCGGAGATGAAGCTCGCCCTGACCGAGTACAAATGGGGCAAGGACAACACGCTCTCCGGCGCGCTGGCGCAGGCCGAGGCGCTCGCCATCTTCGGCCGCGAGGGGCTGGACATGGCCCTGCGCTGGGTGGCGCCGGACGCCGGCAGCCTGGCCGAGAGCGCGTTCCGTCTCTACCGCAATTATGACGGCGCGGGCGCGCAGGTGAGCGGCGACAGCGTGCGGGCCACGTCGAGCGACGTCGACGGCGTGGGCAGCTACGCCGTCCGCGCGGCGAACGGCAAGCTGTTCGTGCTGCTCTTCAACAAGGACACCGTGCCCCGCGACGTCACGGTGACGGTGACCGGCGGCGTCACCGGCGGCGTCGACCTCTGGCGTCTCGACGGCGCGGGCCTCGCCGGCGCCGGCACGCTCGGCGGCACGCCCTCGGGCTTCGCCGTCACGCTGCCCGCGCGGAGCGCCACGCTGGCGCGCCTCCAGCTCTCGGCGGTGGCGTTGAACCTGATCTTCTCGGACGGCTTCGAGACCGGCGATGCCTCGCGCTGGCAGCCGTGATCCCTAGCCCAGCTTTTCTCTCACCAACACGCTGATCAGCTTGGCGTTGGCCTTACCGCCGGCCTGCGCCACCTGCTTCATCACCTGCGCGATGAGGAAGCCGAGGATCCCGGTCTGCCCGCTGCGGTACTTCCCCACTTCGTTGGGATGAGCGGCGAGCACGCCTTCGACGATGGGCAGCAGCTCCGGACGCAGCCGCTCGAGCTGCTCCAGCTCCTCCGCCGACAGCGGCTCGGGCGCCTTGGCTTCCGTCTCCCTGGGCGCCTTCGGCGGCTTTCCAGCGGCAGCGGGGGCGGCGGGTCCGGCCGGAGCCGCGGGCGACTGCTTCTGGACCTCCTGCGCCCACGAATCGCGGAGCGGCACGATGCGGTTGAAGACGGGACGGCCGGGGCTCGAATCCACGGGATCGCGGAAGAAATAACCCTGCCGCTCGAACTGCAGGCGCTGGCCGAGCGCGGGGTCCGCCGCGCCCGGCTCCATGCGGCTGGCGGTGAGCGCTTCGAGGGACCGCGGATTGAGGACGGCCTCGAAGCCCCCCTCCTCGAGGTCCGGCCGCTCGACCCGGAACAGACGGTCGTAGAGCCGCACCTCGACCGGCAGCGACTGGTCCGCGGACACCCAGTGCAGTGTGCCCGGCACCTTGCGGCCGTCTGGCGCCGAGCCGCCGCGCGTGGCGGGGTCGTAGGTGCAGCGGACCTCGAGGATCTCGCCCGTGGCCGGGTCCTTCACCACGCTCTCGCAGCGGACGAAGTAGGCGTAGCGCAGCCGCACCTCGCGGCCGGGAGACAGGCGATGGAAACCTTTCGGCGGCACCTCCGCGAAGTCGTCCCGCTCGATGTACAGGGCGCGCGAGAACGGCACCTTCCGCCCGCCCTCCTTGGGCACGTCGTGCGGGTAGAACGGCGCTTCCAGCTCCTCGACCTGGTCCTCCGGGTAGTTCTCGATCACCAGCTTCAAGGGCCGCAGCACGCAGAGCACGCGGGGGACTTCGGGGTTCAGATCCTCGCGCTGGCAGTGCTCCAGCAGCGTCACGTCCACGGTGCTGTTGGCCTTGGCGACGCCGATGCGCTCGCAGAAATCGCGCAGCGCCGCGGGGGTGAAGCCGCGGCGGCGCAGGCCGGCGAGCGTCGGCAGGCGCGGATCGTCCCAGCCCGCCACCAGCCTGCGCTCGACGAGCTCCAGGAGTTTCCGCTTGCTCATCAGGGTGTAGGTGAGGTTGAGGCGCGCGAACTCGGTCTGCCGCGGCGGGTCCGGGAAGGCCAGCGATTCGACCAGGGTATCGACCAGCCAGTCGTAGATCTCCCGGTTGTTCTCGAACTCCAGCGTGCAGAGCGAGTGGGTGATGCCCTCGAGGGCGTCCGAGAGCGGGTGGGCGAAGTCGTACATCGGGTAGATGGGCCAGGCGTCGCCCCGGCGGTAGTGGGTGGCGTGCTTGATGCGGTAGAGCAGCGGGTCCCGCAGCTTCATGTTGGGCGCGGCCATGTCGATCCTGGCCCGCAGCACGTGGGCGCCGTCCGCGAACTCGCCGGCCCGCATGCGGGCGAAGAGGTCCAGGTTCTCCTCGACGCCGCGGTTCCGGTACGGGCTGTCGCGGCCCGGCTCGGTGACGGTGCCCCGGTACTCGCGGATCTCGTCCTCGCTCAGGCTGCAGACGTAGGCCTTGCCCATCTGGATCAGCTCGACGGCGAAGTCGTACAGCCGCTCGAAGTAGTCCGAGGCGTGAAACAGGTTCCGGCCCCAGTCGAAGCCCAGCCAGCGCACGTCCTTCTGGATCGACTCGACGAACTCCTGGTCCTCGGTCTCGGGGTTGGTGTCGTCGAAGCGGAGATGGCAGACCCCGCCGTTCTCCAGCGCCAGGCCGAAGTTGAGGCAGATCGACTTGGCGTGGCCGATGTGGAGGTAGCCGTTGGGCTCCGGGGGAAAGCGGGTGACCACCCGGCCGCCGTGTTTGCCGGCGGCGCGGTCGCGCTCGACCATGTCGCGAATGAAGTCTCGTCCGGAGGTGGGGGCGGTTTCGGCCATGCGGAGGTCCTCGAAGTATGGACCCGGGAAGGTATCACAGAGGCCTTCTACGGCGACGGCGCCTTCACCCCTGTCTCGTCGACCGGCCCGAAACGATACTGGAAGTCCATGCCGGCGATCTTCCCCTGGGCGTCCCGCCGGAAGTGGATGCGGTTGTCCACCTCCCGGTAGAAGAAGTCGTCGCGGGAGGCCGCCAGGATCTCGTGCCTGTCGCCGCCGGTACGGCGGGCGAAGAGCTTGTTCCCCTCGCGGGAGATCGTCCGGGAGAGCGTCTCGCCGAAGCGGTAGGCGCCCACGTATTCGTCGAGCGTGGCCGGGTCGAGGTCCACGGCCCTGCGATCCTCGACGGGCTTGCCCAGCGCCTTCATCGCCACGCGGTACGTCAGGGTTTCCAGGGACGGCTCCTTGCCGAAACCGTTGGAGAGAACGGCCACCACCAGGCGCTGGCCGGGAAGGCTCAGCAGGTGGGAGCTGAAGCCGGGAAGGCCGCCGCCGTGCTCGACGATCCGCGCGCCATCCTCGTCCGAGATCTGCAGGCCGTAACCGGCCTTGGTGGACGGCCCCGAGCCCAGCACCAGCGGCGTGGTCATCCGCTCCAGCGACGCCTGCTTCAGCAGCTTGCCGCCGTACAGCCCCTCCACCCAGAGGGCCAGGTCGTCCACCGTGGACAGAAGGGCGCCCGCCGCGTAGGGCTGAGTCATGCTGACGTATTCGGCGACCTTGTAGCCGGCCTCCGTCTGGTCATAGCCGGCCACCCGGCCCGGCACGACCTCCGTCGCGTGCGCGTAGCGCGACCGCTTCATGCCCAGGGGGGCGAAGATCTCCTGCTCGACGAAATCCTCGTAGGTCTTCCCCGAGACCTTCTCGATGACGGCGCCCAGCAGGATGTAGCCCGAGTTGCTGTAGGACACCTTCTCTCCCGGCCTGAACTCCAGAGGCTTGTCCTTGAATATGTCGATGAGTTGCTGGACCGTGAGGTCCTCGCGCACCCGCGGCCACCACTCCGGCAGACCGGTGAGGTTGGGGATGCCCGACGTGTGGGTCAGCAGATGGTGGAGGGTGATCGTCTGACCGTGGGTCGGATACCCGGGAAGGTACTGCGTGACGTCGTCCTCCACGGACAGCTTGCCGCGCTCCTGGAGCATCAGAACGGCCGCCGCGGTGAACTGCTTGGTGACCGAGGCGAGCTCGAACACCATGTCCGGCTGCACCGGCACTCCGAGCTCGAGGTTGGCCAGGCCATAGCCCTTGCGCAGCAGGACCTTGCCGTCCCTCGCGATCAGGACCGCCGCGCCGGGCTCGCCGGCCGGATAGGCCCTGGAGAAAAGCTGATCCGCGTAGCGGGCCAAGTCGTCGTTCGAGACCGCCGCCCGGGCCGCCGGAGCGGTCAGAACGAGGACGACCAGCGGGAAGACGGCGCGCCGCGCGATGAAACGGATGCGATCGAGGTCTCGGGGACGCATTTCAGCCTCCTGGGCATTTGGTTTGTACCGCAAACCAATTCTGGCCCGGGACGCCGGAGATGTCAACCTCGAACCTGTATTAGACTCTGAACCAACCGCGAGGACCCCGATCATGGCTATCGAAAACGTCTCCGACACCGCGCGCTGGGTGGCCGTCTACCGGGCCATGGAAACGGCGCGCCCCGACGCCATCTTCCATGATCCGTTCGCCGACCGGCTGGCGGGCGAGCGCGGACGGGCGATCCTGGGCGAGATGAAGCACGGTCGCGCCTATGCGTGGCCGATGATCGTGCGGACGGCGGTGTTCGACGAGATCATCCTCGACGCCGTCCGGACCAAGAAGGTGGACCTGGTGGTCAATCTCGCCGCCGGGCTGGACGCGCGCCCCTGGCGCATGCCCCTGCCGCCCTCCCTCCACTGGGTGGACGTCGACCTGCCCGGGATTCTCAACTACAAGACCGAGACGCTGAAGGACGAGGCGCCGGTCTGCCGGTACGAAGCGGTGACCGTCGACCTTCGGGACGCGGCGGCGCGGCAGGCGCTCTTCGCCCGGCTGGGCGCGGGCTCCACGCGGGCGCTGGTGATCAGCGAGGGGCTGCTCGTCTATCTCGAGCCGGAGCAGGTGGCCGCGCTCGCCACCGATCTCCACGCCCAGCCGAGCTTCCAGGAGTGGCTGATCGATCTGGCGAGCCCGCAACTGCTCAAGCGGATGTCACGGACCTGGGGAAAAAAGCTGGAGGAGAGCGGCGCGCCCTTCCGCTTCGGTCCGGCCGAGAGCACCGCGTTTTTCCAGCCTTACGGCTGGCGCGAGGCCGAGTACCGGTCGCTCTGGGAAGAGGCGCAGCGCCTCCATCGCACCATGAAGGGCGCCTGGCTCTGGAATCTGATCGGACGGCTGTCCCCCAAGAAATCCCGGGAAGCGTTCCGCCGTTTCTCCGGGCTGGTGGTGCTCGAACGGGAGTGAGCCGGACGCTCCCGGTTCGTCCGCCCGCCGGTCCTCCGGCTCGTGTAGAATCACCCGCTAGGCACACATTGACGGCAAACGCCAGGAGGGGAAAATGGCCAAGGGCAATAACGCGCAGAAAAAAGAGACCAAGAAGCCCAAGAAGGGCGCGGTGAAGGGCGGGGCCGACAGCAAGCCGAAGGACAAGAAGAAATAGCGGCTCCCCAGGGGAATGGCTGGCCTGCCCGGCAGGGCAGATGCCAGCCATCCCGGTGGGGACGGGCGGAGCGCGCGCCACTCTGTTCGGCTGGTGTTTGGTCCTATAGGAGTCAGGAACAAGTGCCGGGGTCGTCCCTCGATCGTCCGCCAGATCCCAGCAACTGAATTGTCAGCACCCTTCCCAGTAGGACTCAGGGTCAGTCGTTGACACAAGGTACGGCAAAGCCGTATAGTCTTCCGACGTGTACACCGTCGTCGAAACGCCTATCTTCCAGCGGCTCGCCGACGATTACTGGACCGAGGAGGAGCGTAGTTTTTTCGTATCTTTCATCGCGGCCCATCCAGAGGCCGGAGACGTTATCCCGGGCTCTGGTGGTGTACGCAAGGTGCGCTGGGGCAGGGTTGGACATGGCAAGCGAGGGGGTGTTCGCGTGATCTACTTCAACCGCCTCTCCGCTGGAGAAATCTGGCTTCTCGTTCTGTACGCAAAGTCTGAGGCCGAAAACATCCCGGCTCATATCCTGCGTCAGATCAAGGAGGAAATTGAACATGGCTAAGGTTGCCAAAACATCTCGGATCGCTGCGTCCGGCGAAGAGCTGGGAGAGCAGCTTCTGCAATCAGTTCGTGAGATGAAGGCTGGGTTGCGCGGCCGCGTACATACGCCCGAAGCGTCCGGCATCGTTGAGGCCCGCCTGATCTCGGGGTTCTCGCAAGCATCGTTCGCTGCTCTATTGGGTGTGTCAGTTCGCACGCTGCAGGACTGGGAGCAAGGTCGGCGGGAGCCGTCAGGCGCGGCGAAGACGCTGATCAAGGTCGCCCGACTTCACCCTGAGGTCCTGAGGGAACTGGCCTCGTAGAATCAGTGCGATGTTTTCGGGAGAGGGCGGGCGTAAGGCACTTCTCTTACCGCGCCTCCCCGCCCAACGCGCTCTCCCGCCAGCCGCGCACGCTCATCACATCGAAGCGCTCGCCCTCGAAGACGATCTGCCGCACGGGCTTCTTGCCGTTGTCGCTCTCGCGCCGCAGCCAGTCCCGCACTTCCATCCAGCGGATCTCCCCCTCCGAATTCCGGATCACCAGCAGCACGGGGAACGACTGCGCCACCCAGTAACGGGCGTGGCGCTCGTCCTTGATCTTGAAGATCTCCGCGCCGTCACGCTTGCGCTCCCGCAGGTAGGAATTGCCCGACTTCAATTGCAGATACACCTTCCGGCCGGTCGCCTCACCGGCATCCGACTTGAATTCGATCTCCATGTCGATGCCGTGATCGCTCACGTTGAACTCACGGCTGAGCTGGCCCGCGAGCGCCACCGTGGAGATCACCTCGCCGACCAGCGCGCGGTCCTTGCTCTCGTTGTCCAGCACGATGTCGGACTGCTCCTGGAGCTCGTGCACCCGTTGCTTCACTTCCGGGCTGGCGAACAGCTCCTCCAACTCGTCCCAGAGCGGCACCCGCTTCTCGCAGCTCACGCACAGGATGTCCTTCCTGCCCTCCTCCAGCCTCCTCATCGCCACTTCCCGATTGTTCACCGGCGTGCCGCAATGAGGACAGACGTAGTGCCGTAGCCGCACCACGTCGTGGCCGTTCTGCAGCAGGTGTTCGTGAGCGTACTTGCTGAAGATGATCTTCTCGCCGATCTCGATCGCCGGATCGAAATACACTTCCAGCTCGCCCGCGCCTTCTCCACGGCGGGTCAGCTTCACGCCGAGCTTTCTTCCGGTCAACGTCTTGAAGTCGGCGGCGTAGCGCCAGAGCTGATCCTGCGTGAAGGAGCTGGTGTGGTGCAGGCGCACGACCAGCGTGGCATAGAGGTCGTCGAGGAAACCGTTGAAGCGATAGCTCACCAGCACCGCCGGATGCCCGGTCAACTCCTGGCGTTCGCGCCGGTAATAACTCGGGAAGATCAACAGCGGTCCCCTGTCCGTGTGCTCGCGCAGGCAGAGACCCCGCTCCACCAGCGTCTGGTGCATCGCGAGCAGGACGAATCGTTCTTCGTCAGCGCCGAGGCGGTTCATCGAGGAGTGATACCTGAGGTCGCCGTTGAGGACCCGCTCTTCCGGCAGACATCCTCGTTCGTGCTCATCCTCGCGCATCGTCTGGATCACGGCCTGGGCATAGGCGTTGATGCATTCCGGCTGGAGCAACACCCAACTGCCGAACTTCAGCTCCCACACCACGCCGGGACCGGCCAGCAGGCTCACGACCGCTTTCAGCTCTTCGTCGTTGAAGCGCGCGACCTCGCCGCTCGTCTCTTCCAGCAGGCGCAGTTGCAGCGTCTCCCGCAGCTCGTTGAAGCGCATCAGCACCCGGCCCGCGTCTTTGAGACGGACGATCTCCTCTTTGAGCCGTTTGAAGAGCAGCGGCGACGAGCGCCATGGAATGTTCTCCCACTGGATGCCGTCCAGGATGGCCTGCTTGAGCTCCTCGCAGCCGATATTGGCCTTGGCGCTGGTTTCCAGCCATTGCCGGTATCCGCGCTCGTTCTTGAAGGCTTCGATCTGGGTCCGGCTGACGCGCAGGCCGCCGGCATCCACGCGGCCGGCGACCAGTAGCTTGGAGAACGCCTGGCGGGACGCACGGGTGAGATCGCGGTCCCATTGTCCCAGGGTCTCGAAGAGATCCTCCTTCTGGCCGTCGAAGACCAGCACCGCCAGAGCGGTCTCGTCCATGTAGAGCTGGTGGATCAACCGCTGATCCGCCTGGCCGCCGAAATCCCAGAGCCAGATCTCCCGCTCGACGCTGCCACCGCCACCCTCGGTGGATACCAGGGGCAGCTTCCACTGGGTGGCCCAGACGCCGACGGTCGAGTCGCTGGGTTCCCAGTCATCCGAGGTCAATCGCTTCGAAAGCCCGGTCTTGCCGGCGCCGGTCTCGCCGACGAGAAGGACCTTGGCGTTCGTGTATTGAACGTGATCCGCCACCAGCGGCATCAGCGAAAGGGCTGACGCGGAGACTTCCGAGGCAAGACTTTCAGTGGCGAATACCGAGAGATCCCACGCCAGCACAAGACCGCTGCGGTCGCCGGAAAGAGCACGGCGTTGGCCGGTTCTCCACGTCACGGATCTGATTTCGCTGGCGTGGCCTTCGAGCACGCGCAGGCAGTTTCCCGTCTCCACGTCCCACAACCGTACCGTCGTGTCAGAGCCGCCGGAGAGGGCATACCGTTGATCGTGGCTCAACGCCACGCTTCTGATTTGTTGCGTATGTCCTTCGAGGACACGAAGGCAGCGCCCCGTCTCCACGTCCCACAGACGCAAGGTCTTGTCGTAGGAGCCGGAGAGAGCCAGGCGTTGATCGGCGCTCCACGCCACGCTCAGGACGCCGTCCGTGTGGCCGCGAAACACGTGAAGGCAGTGCCACGTCTCCAGGCTCCACAGCCGCATGGTGTTGTCCATGCCGACGGAGAGCGCGCGGCGTTGATCGGCGCTCCAGGCCACGCTCACGACGAAGCGGGTGTGACCCTTGAGGCCGTGCACGCAGTGTCCCGTCTCCACGTCCCACAGCCGAACGTTTTGAGAGCCGGAGAGGACGAGACGCTGATCGCCGCTCCACGCGACGCCATAGACTCCCGCCCGATAACCTTCCAGAACCCGCAGGCAGAGGCCGGTCTCCAGGTCCCAGAGCCGGACGGTCTTGTCGGCGGCGCCGGAGAGGGCGAGGCGTTGATCGGCGCTCCAATCCACGCTCCAGACCTTGTCCTTATGACCTTTGAGGACGCGCAGGCAGCGGCCGGTCCCCAGGTCCCAGAGCCGGACGGCGTTGTCCTCGCAGCCGGTCAGGGCGCGCTTTCCATCCGAGCTGAACGCGTAGGCCAGGATATCCGCCTTGGAGGCGAGTTGAATGACCCCTGCCGACGGATGGCGTGTGGCCTGCTCTTCGGCCAGGGCTGGTTCCTCTGGCAGACAGGCCTCGAGGAGTTTCCCGTACTCCTGTGCCCGGTCCGCCGGGAGCCAGTCGATAAATGAATATTGCGCGAGCGAACCCTTGATCGGCGCCTCGTCGAGCCGCAGGGGAATGAAGCGCCGGTCCTCGTTCAGTGGATCGCGAAACCGAAACGTGCCAGCCTCCAACTGGGCCCAATCGGAGCCGAACGCGTTCGCCGACATGCAGAGCACGAGCACGCGGGAGCTCTCCAGACCCTCCTCGACCTTCGCCGGGACATTGTCGCCGGGACGGAGCTCCCAATCGCCGAGCCAGACCCGCAGGCCTTCCGCCCGCAGCCGCTCCGCGATCGGCCGAACCACCCTCTTGTCCTTCGCGCTGTAACTGAGAAAGACGTCGTATTTGAAATCGTCAGCCATGGTTTCCCGCTACGACAAACCTTTGGGCTGCCGCATCGCGCACACCGAGGTGGCGCGGGCCACGAGCCGGCCCTCGCCGTCTTCGAGATCGCATTCGAGGTGGGCGGTGCCGCGGCCGCGGCGGACCACGCGGGCGTGGGCGGCGAGGCGGCCTTCCACGATCGGCAGGAAATAGCTCATCTGGAGCTGCAGCGTCGAGAACGACTCGCCTTCCGCGGTGACGGTGGCGAGGGCGGCGCCCATCGCAACGTCGGCGAGGTCGCCGAAGATGCCGCCGTGGACCGTGCCCATGGCGTTGTGCAGGCGCTCCCCCACCCTCATCTCGATGCGCGCCTCACCCTCGCCCAGCGACACCGGCCGCACGCCGAGAAACCCGGTGATCGGCGCCAGCTCGAGCTCGCCCGCGAGCCACTTCTCGACGTATTGCGACAGCGCGCTCATGCCGTCCGCCGGCGCTCCCCGCGTCCGACGATCCTGCGCCCGAAACGGCGCAGCCATTCGTGATCGTTGCGCTGCGGCTGGGCGCCGCTCCACCGGGCGATCATCCATTCGAGGCCGCGGAAGAGCCCGAGGCGGCCGAGGGTCAGGTCGGCCCAGCCGTTGATCAGGCAGTAGTTGTCGTCGTGGTTTCCCAGGTGGTGCCGGCTGTGGTGGTGTACCGAGAGCAGGAGGCCGCTCCTCTGCAAGAGGCGGATCCAGCGCGGCTGGCGGGCGCGGTGCCCGCACTTGTGGAACGCGAGCATGGTGACCAGGAGACCGCTGAAGACCACCGCCGCCAAGACCACGCAGCGGGTGGCCGGCCGCGCGCCGGTGAGCGCCGCGAAGAGAACGATCGGGCCGGTCAGGATCAGCGCGATCCACGACAGCGTGCCGGCGTCGTGGAGAAAGCTGATGTGAAAGATCCGGTTGGGGTAGACGTGGTGCTCGCGGACCTGCAGCACCATGCGGCGGAGAAACGTGATGTCCTCGTCGAACCAGGTGTCGAACGCCCAGTGCAGCAGGCCGGAGACGAGGTCGGCGGCGTAGATGCCGGCGAGGACCGCGAGGGCGATCCAGGGCCAGGACAGCAAGGGATTGGCGAGCACCAGGGCAAGACCGGTCAGAGTGGCCGTCCCATTGAGAACGGCCCCGATGAGGTGGAAGCGGATCTCGCCCGGAGTGTACGGCGCCACCGCGAAGGCATCGGCCGCAGCCGGCGAATTGCTCACGACCAGGACTCCATCGCCGCCCGCGGCGCGCTGCCCGGAGCCGGCAGTTGCAGGATCATGTGGTGAGCGCTCAGAGAGCCGGTCTCGAACGAGTTCGCCGCCGACCACAGGTAGAGCACGAACCGGCGGTAGAGGTGCTTTCCCCAGCGCGCGATCACCTCGTCGCGCTTGGCCTCCAGGTTCTCCGCCCACTTCTTGCAGCTCAGGAAATAGTTGTGCCGGTCGTTCTTGATCACCACCACCTCGAACGGGGTGCGCGCCACCTCGGTGAGATACCGTTCGAGGCAGAGCGGCGACGTGTTGCCCTGGAACACCCACTTCGAGATGAACGAGGGCATGCCGTGCCGCGCCCCCGAATAGGCGTCGAGGTAGACCCGGCGGCCCGGCTTCAGCAGGCGCTCGTACTGCGCCAGTGTGCGGCGATAGTCCGGCAGGTGCTCGGTGACGCCCAGGTTGACGATGGCATCGAACGGCTCGGCGGACTTGAATTCGAGGAAGTGCTCCTTGACCACCTCGCAGTCCAGGCCGCGGCGGCGGATCAGCTCCCGCATGGTCGTCTCGGACTCGTCGGAGATGGTGATCGAGGTCACGTGCACGCCCTGCTCGCCGGCGAACTCCAGGAACGATCCCCAGCCGCCGCCGATGTCGAGCACCCGCTGGCCGGGCTGGATGCCGCAGGCGTCGAAGGCGTAGCGGAACTTGCGCTCCATCCCGGCCTCCAGCGGCTCGTCGTCGCTCGCGAAGAAGCCGTGCGAGTAGGCGCGCAGCCTGCCGTCGAGCCAGAGGAGGAAAAAGTTGGGATCGACGTCGTAATGGCTCTTGATCCACTTCTTGTCGCGCCCGACCTGGCCGAAGAGGAGGGGCTCGACGTAGGTCGACCACAGATACTTGATCGGATGGGGGTCGCCGAGCACGGGCCGGGTCTTGAGCGCCGTCAGCAGGTCCCCCTCGATGTCGAGATCGCCGTCCATGTAGGCCTCGGCCACCCTCAGCTCGTCGAACGCCGACATCGCGGCGAGCCCCTTCCCGGTGACGATCCGGACGGTGAAGGCGGGCTCGCCGCCCCCTCCGATCGTTTTGTCCCCAATCAAATACGCCGTGCGGTCCGGCAGGCGCAGCTCGAAGGGCCTGGCCCGGCCGTCCCGGGCGCTCAGGGCGGCGTGGCGCTGCCGCAGGCCCTGCACGAGCGCCGGATCGCCCGTCGCGGTGCCGGCGGTCGCCGCGGGAGAGAGCTCGCTCATCGACAGCCCCCTTTCAGGTCGGAAAACGTGAGATCAGCCTGACTGTACCGGCTCGATGGCTGAATGTCCATGGCGGCGGTACAATGAAACCAGCGGAAAAAGGGAGGCCCGCCATGGTCCGATTTCTGGGATACGCCGTCCTGCGCTCGCTGTACGTGCTGCTGGCGCTGGCCGCGATCTGGGGCTCGCTCCTCTGGGGACCCTGGCTGTCGTTGCCGCTCTCGGTGGTGATGCTGCACCTGGTGACCCACGTCGAGCGCTGGACGGGCCCCAGCCCGCCGGATCTGGTGACCGCTCCCGCCGCGTTCGGACGCTGGCTCTCCCACCCGGAGGACGCGCACGGCCTGCTGTTCTGCGGCCTGCACTTCGCCGCCATCGGCTCCGCGTTCTGGCTCTGGCTGCACCCGCAGGTCACCGGCTTCACGACGCCCGGGCAGAAGCTCGGCTTCGCGCTGGGGGCCGGGATGTGGCTCGGCTGGTCCGGCGGCATCAACATGGGGATCAACTTCCACAGCCACGCGCACAAGCCGATCTTCAGGAGCGAGCCGCTGAACCGCTGGTTCGGCCGGCTGTGGACGGTGCCCGGCGGAATCCCCTCCTACTGGTGGCGCTACAAGCACCTGGCGGTGCACCACTCCCACCTGGGGGAGGAGCGCGACTGGGTGCAACCCCAGCGGCGGGCCGACGGCCGCTACGAGAATATGTGGATCTACGTTCTGCTGTACTGGCCGTGGCGCTGGGGCTATCACTTCGCGCGCGAGCTCCGGCAGGCGCCGCCCGCCATCCGGCGCCGCGCTCTCCAGGAGCTCGCCCTGTTCGCGGCGCCGTTCTCGATCCCCTTCTTCGTCGATCCCTGGATGGCCCTCGGGCTGTGGCTCTTCCCGGCCTGGGTCGGCGGCTCGATCATCATGGGGATGGGGATGTACGCCCAGCACGCCGGCGGCACCGACGAGCAGCGGTTCAGCCACACGACGACCTTCCTCTCGCATTTCTTCAACCTGACGATGTTCAACGCGGGTTTCCACGTCGAGCACCACGAGAAGCCTGGAGCTCACTGGAGCGAGCTGCCGCGGCTGCACGCGGCGATGAAACCCGAGCTGATCGCGGGCGGCGCCCACATCGTGCCCTACGGCATCTACCGCGCCTCCTCGCTGCTCAACTCGTTCTTCCGCCCGCGCCAGGGCTGGCAGCGGTTCCTGGAGCAGCACCCGGATTATCTTCCGGCGGCCGAGACGCAGGGCGGAGAAAGGGTTTAAAGGACCTACCGCAGCTCCGCCGGAATCCGGTCGCGCACCTGGCGGTGGAACTCGGGCAGGCGGGACCAGTGCAGCCATGGCTTCAGGTGATGGGCCGTATGATAGCCGGAGTTGAAGGTCACCAGGTTGTACAAGCGCCCCTCGTTGTTGCGGGATGCGTGGAGATGGTCGTCGAGCTCCAGGCCGGCGTGCTGATCGTAGCCGAGCCGCGCGACGTTGAGGATGGCGAGCAGCATCGGCCCGACGAACACGATCGCCGCCCTGGCGGCGTCGAGATAGAGCAGGACCACGAGGGCCAGCAGGCTGACGGCGGTCATGATCTTGAACCGTCGGTAGACTTTCGGGTGCCGCCGGCCGATCGCCATCGTCCAGGTGAGGTGCCCGGCGAAATTCTTGACCAGGCATTCGAGCCGGCTGCGGCGCGAGCCTCCCGGGCGTTGCCAGCGCAGGGTATCCCGCCCGGGCTCCAGGTAGTGAGGGTGATGCCCCAGATTGTGGTGCAGGGTGATCAGGTAGGGCGGCGTGCCGGTCTGCAGAAACAGGATCACTTCGTAAGCCCGGTTCAGCCCGCGCCACTTGAAAGCGTTGATGTGGTGCTGATAGTGGTTGCAGGCGATGGCCACCGCCTGCACCGGCTGGAACAGGACGACGCAGAGGGCCGTCACCCAAAGGCTCCGGACGCCGAGAAACAGGCCGAGCTGCACCGCCAGCACCATCAGCGTGTAGGCCAGCGGCCAGCGGTCCTCCGGGTAGCGCAAGATCTTCATCGCCGGACCCTCGCTCGCGAGCCTGCTGTTCCTATTCAGGTCCCCGCTGAAGGAGTGAACCCGCTCAGCCGGACGGATCGACGATCGCAACTCCCGCCGGCTCGAAATCGCGTCGGTTTCGGGTCACCACCGCGAGCCCGTGAACGAGAGCCGTCGCCGCAATCAGGCTGTCTTTGATTGGCATGGACCGGCCCGAAGCACGGAGATCGGCCAGAAGCCGAGCCCAACGCAGCCCCATGGGCGCTTCCCACGCAAGGCAATGGATGCGCTCGACACCGTCCTGAAACCAATGCTCCAGACGCGAGCGGCGTTTCCCAACCGGCAGGAGGAAAATGCCAAAACGGATCTCGCCGAGGATGATGGGATCCACGGCGATCTCCCGCTCATGGCGCGTCAACCATTTCAAGACCGCTGGATTGGGCTCCGGCCGAGTGGCCTCGCTCAAGACGTTGGCATCGACCAGGAACGTCACGGTCGTATCACAGGGTATCGGTGGACTCGGACTCGATAGGGACGAAGAAATCCTTCTCAGGACAAGCCAAGAGCCAGTCGACCAGACCTTGGTTCTTGGGAGGAGAAAGACGTACGAGACGATATTCACCGCGGTCGATGCGCTCGACCTCGAACTCCTCCCCAGGCTCGATGCCATCTTGCCGGCGGAGCTCCGCAGGGAGAACGATCTGGCCTTTGGTGGAAACGGCAGTCTTCATGGGATGTAAGATATCATCTTACGAACGGTGCGTCAAAGGGAACCTGGTGGCGGAGTTAAAAGGGACCGGTCTCCCGGTCCCTTTTCGATCTGCGGAACCTGAACCCTAGTACCGGTAATGATCCGTCTTGTACGGTCCTTCCTTGGGCACGCCGATGTACTTGGCCTGGTCGTCGCGGAGCTCGGTGAGCTTGGCGTTGAGGGTGGTGAGCTGGAGGCGCGCCACCTTCTCGTCGAGGTGCTTGGGCAGGGTGTAGACGCCAACCTCGTAGTCGCCCTGCTTCGTCCACAGCTCGATCTGCGCCAGGCACTGATTGGCGAAGGAGGAGCTCATCACGTAGCTCGGGTGTCCGGTGCCGCAGCCGAGGTTCACCAGCCGGCCCTTGGCGAGCAGGATGATGCGCTTGCCGTCGGGGAAGATCACTTGGTCCACCTGCGGCTTGATCTCGTCCCACGGATACTGCTCCAGGCTGGCGACGTCGATCTCGCTGTCGAAGTGGCCGATGTTGCAGACGATGGCGTTGTGCTTCATCCGCGCCATGTGATCGTGGGTGATGACGTGATAGTTGCCGGTGGCGGTGACGAAGATGTCCGCCTTCTCGCAGGCCTCGTCCATGGTGACGACGCGGTAGCCTTCCATGGCCGCCTGGAGGGCGCAGATGGGATCGACCTCGGTGACCCACACCTGGGCGCTCAGGGCCCGCAGCGCCTGGGTGCTCCCCTTGCCCACGTCGCCGTAGCCGCAGACGACCGCGATCTTGCCGGCCACCATCACGTCGGTGGCGCGCTTGATGGCGTCCACCAGCGACTCGCGGCAGCCGTAGAGGTTGTCGAACTTGCTCTTGGTGACGCTGTCGTTGACGTTGATGGCGGGAAACTTCAGCTCGCCCCGCTTGGCCATCTCGTAGAGGCGGTGGACCCCCGTGGTGGTCTCTTCGGTGACGCCCTGGATGGCCTCCAACTGCTGCTTGTACCAGCCGGGCTGGGCGGCGTTGCGCGCTTTGATGGCGGCGAAGAGCACGCGCTCCTCCTCGCTGGTGGGATGGCTCAGCACGGCGGGGTCGTCCTCGGCCTTGGCCCCCAGGTGGACGAGCAGCGTGGCGTCGCCGCCGTCGTCCAGGATCATGTTGGGCGCGCCCTCGGGGAACTCGAAGATGCGGTGCGTGAAGTCCCAGTACTCCTTCAGGCTCTCGCCCTTGAAGGCGAAGACGGGGACGTTCTCGGCCGCGACCGCCGCCGCGGCGTGGTCCTGGGTCGAGAAGATGTTGCAGCTCGCCCAGCGCACCTCGGCGCCGAGGGCCTTCAGGGTATCGATGAGCACGGCCGTCTGGATGGTCATGTGCAGGGAGCCGGCGATGCGCGCGCCCTTCAGCGGCTGGCTGGCGGCGAACTCCTTGCGGATGGCCATGAGGGCCGGCATCTCGCCCTCGGCGATCCGGATCTCCTTGCGGCCCCAGTCGGCGAGGGAGATGTTGGCGACCTGGTAGTCGGTCTGCGTGGCGGTCTGCGTGGTGCTCTGGGCAGCGGTCGGGGTGGCGACGGTCATGATTGACCTCCTCGGAGGAACCCGGGCGACGGGAGCTGTCTCACCATCGTCCCGGAAAGGGTTGAGGTGAGCGCCGTTCCTGTGGTCCGGTCATGGCCGGCGTCCGAGCCTGGGAGGGCAGCCCTCCTGCAACGCTCCTCGGACAGGTCTCTATGATACATCGGCGGGCTGGAATCCTGGAAGGGGGGGCCCTGCGTTAAAATACTCCCGCCTCGACAACCATGACCTCCGGAGGAGAGACGATGGCAGACCTTTCGAGCCCGCAGGGACTCGCCCAGGGGATCGACGTATCCAAGGATCAGGGTACCGTGGACTGGCCTTCGGTGGCGGCCGCGGGCTACGTCTTCACCTTCATCAAGGCCACCGACGGCCAGGACTACGTCGATCCGATGTTCGCGCAGAATTGGGCCGGAGCGGAGGCGGCGGGCCTGCTGCGCGGCGCGTATCACTTCTTCCGCGCCGAGGACGATCCCGAGGTCCAGGCCGAATGGTTCTGGAAGAACGCCGGCGGCGCGGGCGAGCTGCCGCTGGTGGTGGACGTCGAGGAGACCATGGAGCAGCCCGCCTCCACGGTGGTCGCCAACCTCGGCCGCTTCCTCGACAATCTCCAACAGTGGACGGCCAGGAAACCCATGATCTACACCGCCCCCGGGTTCTGGAACGGCCTGGGAACGAGCGCCTTCGGCGGCTATCCCCTCTGGGTGGCGGAGTACGGCGCCCCCCAGCCCACGCTGCCGTCCGGCTGGGCGATCTGGGATTTCTGGCAGCACAGCCAGAGCGGGCAGGTCCCCGGCATCCAGGGCGCGGTGGACCTCGACGTCTTCAGCGGCCCGCTCAGCGCGCTCCGGCAGGCGTTCCCGGCCGGCGCCGGTGGATCCGAGGCAGGCACCGTCTAATCCGCCCGCAGCGCCACCATCGGATCGACCTGCGTCGCCCGCCGGCCGGGCACCCAGGCCGCGAAGAGCGAGACGAGCGCGAGCGCGGCCGTGACGCTCCCGAACGTGACCGCATCGGTCGCGGCGACGCCGAAGAGGAGGCTGGCCATCACCCGCGTGGCGGCGAAGGCGAGGACGAGCCCGGCCGCGAGACCGGCCAGGGCCAGCGAGCCGGCCTCGCGCAGCACCAGCGCCAGCACCGTGCCCCGCTGGGCGCCGAGCGCCATCCGCAGCCCCATCTCCCGCGTCCGCTGGGCGACCGAGTAGGCGGTGACGCCGTAGATCCCCACCGCCGCCAGCACCAGCGCCAGCACCGCGAACATCCCCAGCAGCACCATGTTGAACCGCCTCCCGGCCACGGACTGCGAGAGGATCTCCGCCATCGGGCGGACCTCGGACACCGGCTGGTCGCGATCGACGGCGTACACGGCCGAGCGGGCGGCCGCGGTCACGGCCTTGGGATCGCCCTGCGTGCGCAGGACGAACGACTGGTACGTCGTGGGCCGCTGCGCCTGCGGCACATAGACCTGTGGTCGCGGATCGATCTGGAGCCCCGTCTGGCGCACGTCGCGCACGACGCCCACCACCGTGATCCAGGGCTGCGCCGGACCTCCGAAACCCCCGGTGCTGAACCGCTTTCCCAGCGGATCGGCGCCCGGCCAGTAGGTGCGGGCCAGGGTCTCGCCGACCACCGCGACGAGCGGCGTCTTGACCGCGTCGCTCTCGGCGATGGCCCGGCCGGCGATCCGCCGGATGACCAGGGTCTCGAAGTACCCGGGCGAAACCTGGCGGTAGTCGGCCAGCGGGGTTTCCGACGGCTTCGGGCGCGGCTGACCCTCGATCAACAGGGCTTCGATCTCCTCCTCGCCGCCGAGCGGCAAGCTGGAAATCATGCCCGCCGAGGTGACCCCCGGCAGCGCCCGCAGCTTCTCGAGCAGAGCGCTCGTGAACGCCGTCTGCCGCGGGCCGTCGCCGTACTTCGCCTCGGGCAGGATGACCTGCAGAGTGAGGACCCCCTCCGCGCAGAAGCCGGGATCGACGGCGGTCAGACGCGCGAAGCTGCGGACGAGCAGACCGGCGCCGGCGACCAGGAGCACCGCCACCGCCGTCTCGAGCACCACCAGGACACGGCGCGTGCGACCGCCGCGCGAGGTGCCCGAGCCGGCCCGGGTGCCGTCGCGCAGCGACTCGGCGAGGTCCGGCCGCGTCATCTGGAGAGCGGGCGCGAGGCCCGCGAGCGCGCCGGTCAGCAGGGTCACTCCCAGGGTGAACAGGAGGATGCGCGGATCGAGCGCCACCTGATGGGCCACCGGAACGTCGGCGGGAATCCAGACGGCGATGGCGCGCAACCCCCAATAGGCGAAGAGGATCCCCACCGCTCCGCCGGCCGCGGCGAGCAGCGCGCTCTCGGTGAGGAGCTGGCGCACCATCCGCCCCCGGCCGGCTCCGAGCGCCGTGCGGAGGGCGATCTCTTTCTGGCGCGCCGCCGCGGCCGCGAGCAGGAGGTTGGCCACGTTGACGCACGCGATCAGCAACACCAGCCCGACGGCCGCGAGCAGGATCATGAGCGCCGGCTTGACGTCTCCCACCAGCTCGGCGGGGAGCGGCTCGACGCGGTCATGCCACCCCGCGTCCGAATCGGGGAAGGCCTTCTCGACCCGCTGCGAGATGGCGCTCAGCTCCGCCCGCGCCGTCTCGATGGGAACGCCGGACCGCAGCAGCCCGACCGCGAGATAGCCGCGGCTGCCCCGGTTCTGGCGCTCCTTGGGGGAGAGGCCCGTGGACACCCAGATGTCCGGCTGCGCGGCGAACCCGAATCCGTGCGGCATCTCGCCGCCGCGCGGGAAGGCGAACTCCGGGGGCATCACGCCCACGATCGTCAGCGGCTTGCCGTTCAGGCGGATCGTCCGGCCCACGACGCCGCGGTCGCCGCCGAAGTGGCTCCGCCAGAAACGGTGCGAGAGCACCACGGTCGTCCGCTTGCCCTCGTCGTCTTCCGGCAGGAGGGTGCGGCCGAGGAAGGCGGGAGTGCCGAGCACCTGGAAGAGCTCGCCGGAGACGAGCGTGGCGGCGACCTGCTCGGGCTCCCTCGCGCCGGTGAAATTCATCCGGTCGGAGTTGACCATCGCCATCTTCTCGAACGACTTCGCCGTCTTCCAGTCATAGAACGTACCGGGCGAGACCGGCAGCTTGTCGGCCAGCCCGACCTTGCGCGCCAGCGGCGGATTCGAGGCCCAGATCATCGTCAGCCGCTCGGGGTGATGGAACGGCAGCGGCGCCAGCAGCACCGAATCGACCACGCTGAAGATCGCCGTGTTGGCGCCGATCCCCAGCGCCAGCGTCAGGATCGCGATCAGCGTGAACGCCGGCCGCTTGAGCAGCGTCCGGCCGGCGAAACGCAGGTCTTGCAGGAGGTTTTCCATGCGGGGCCGCCCCTTTCCGTGTCCACAGTGCCCTACGGAACGGGAGGGCGATATGTTTCACTGGGGAAGCGACCTCAGGGCGGAAGCGAATCAGCGCTTCAGCTCAGCCACCGCCGCGTTGAGAACGGCATCGCGCTCCTCTAGAAAGTCTTTCGCCGTGCGCGGCACCAGGACGTCGGGTTGGACTCCTTTCCCGATCAGGCCGGCTCCGACGTCCGTCGACGTCGCCACGCGACCTGAGCCGCCGCCGGGGAGCGCGAACGGCAAGGGGTCTCCGGTGCTGCCGGCGGTCGGCTCGCCGATCAGCTTTCCGCGGTGCATCCGCTGGAAGGTGGCGGCGAAGACGTCGGTCGCGGACAGCGAGCGCGGTCCGATCAGCATCACCACCGGCTTCGAGAAGAAGCCCTCCGGCTTCCCCGCCCAGGTCTGCGGCTTCGGCTCGTACCATCCCCCCGGGGTCCCCCAGACCCGCAACGTCGCCACGTACTGACGGCTCTTCCATGGCGGCAGCGGGAATTCCTTGTCGGTGAGATATGCCAGCAGATTGTAGGCGATCAGACCGCTGCCGCCGTCGTTCTCGCGGACGTCGAGAATCAGGCCGTCGCTGGCGCGAATCTCGGGAAGACGCTGCTCGAAACCCTTCTGAACGTCCTCGCTGTTGAAGGTATTGAGGGCGACGTAGGCGATGTTTCCCGGAAGCTTCCGATAGGCGAAGGCCGGCAGGGTCGTCGCGTCGGGATGGGGGCCGCGCGCGAGCCGCTTCTCGAACACCCGGCCGTCCCGGGACCGGAACTCGACGGTGACCGGACGATCGCGCGGCCCGGCGAGCAGCGCGTAGGAATAGACCATGACCTCGACATGCTGGGGCGAATTGCTCGTGACGTAGGGGCGGCGATTCCTCGCCGCGTACTCGTGCACGGGCACGCCGTCGATCCTGAGGATCTCGAGGCCCGCGGTGACCCCGTCCGCTTCGAGCTCCCGGCTGTCCACCCGGGTGACGAAGACACGATGTTCGATCAGGTCGGTCCGCAGGGGGAGATCGGCCTCCATGCGCTCGGCGAGCTCCTTCGGCAGGAACACTCCCGTGTGCCCGTCCCTGAGGAGCGCGCACATCCGCTGGAGAACGCGGTAGTACTCGTAGGTGCCGGTGGTGGCGCGGACCTTGGGAATGAAGTCGACGTATGTCTGATCCCAATCCAGGTCCGACACCGCCGCGAAGTTCGGGAAGTTGATCTTCACTTCCATCCAGAGCCTGCCGAGGCCGGCGATCTTCGCATCCTCGCCGAGATTTTCCTGGAACGGCACGCCCCACGCCGCCGCGCTCCCCCACAGGATGCCGTCGTGCTCGAAGCTCTCCCGGCGAGACGGCTGCTGAGCGTCCTGAGCGGTGGCGTGGCCCGCGACGAGCAGGGCGAGGCAGAACGGTGCGATGAGCGAAATGCGCATGGCTGGGCCCTCCGGTTTGAGCCCAGAGTATACAGTCTTCGGAAGGCTGTTCCGCCTACAGCTCGATCGGCGCGAACCCCGCGAACATCTCGCTGCACTCCTTGACGCTCACCAGCGGCACGTACTCGCAGGCCTCGCCATAGCGTTCCCACAGCTTCAACACCTCGGGATTCTTGTGCGCCGACGCGATCGCGTCCTGCGAGGTCCATTCGAACACCTCGATGACGGTGCCGTCGGCCGCGTGCATGGCGCTGGCCGGACGCTCGGTGGCGAGCCCCTGGCGGCGGAGAATCGGCACGTGTTCCTTCGTGAGCTCCAGGAGCAGCGATTCCTTCCCGGGACGCGGCCGGTAGGCCACGATGACGATGACTCCCGTTCCTTCGATATTCCTTTCCATCTCTCTCCTTTCAGATCTCGTCCTGAGCGTTCGAATCGTATTGCATGGCGCCCACCACGTTGCCTTCCGGATCGCGGAAGAAGATCAGGTGGCCGACGGTGGGGATGAGGGTCCGCGGGATGAGGATGGTGCCGCCGCCCGCCACCACGGCGGCGGCCACGGCGTCCACGTCCGCCACCGCGACGGTGCACTCGAAGCCGTTCGTGCGCTCGCCCGCGACCAGCTCGCGGCGCTTCTGGAGGGCTCCCAGGGGACCGGGATCGCGTCCGTCGGCCGTGGCGATCTTGAAGAAACCCGGCGGTCCCCAGGCCTCGAAACGCCAGCCGAAGACCTTTTCATAGAACCGTCGCGCGCGGTTCAGATCGTCGGCGTTGATCGCGAAGTGCGCGACGTGGTTGAGCGAGGACGGCGGCATACGAGGCGTCTCCTTTCGGTCTCGGGAACAGCCTTACGATAGGCCTCTCCCGCGGGACACGTTAACCCTATACTGCCACTGGATGTCGAGATCACGCCAAGAGCCGGGACCGCAGGTGCGGACGATGTCGGTCGCCTGGGCGGCGGCCTACACCTGGCGCGACCGCGAGAGCGAATGGAGGCAGCTCCTCTTCGCCTCGCGCGGCATGCTGACGGTCCACACCGGCGCGGGGCTGTGGGTGGTTCCCGCCCATCAGGCGGTCTGGATTCCGGCCGGTGTGCGGCACAGCGTGGAGGTCGCCGGCGGCGTCGCCCTGCGGGCCGTGTACCTGAGCCCGTCGGTCCCCAGCCGCCTGCCGGACTCCTGCCGGGTGGTCGGGATCTCCCCGCTGCTCCGCGAGATCCTCCGCCGCACGATGCGCCTGCAAACGCTCGACCGGCGGACCGCGGCGGAGCGGCATCTCCTCGAGCTCCTCCTCGACGAGCTCACCGTCCTCCCGCTGACGCCTCTCGACCTTCCCATGCCCCGCGACGCGCGAGGCCGCCGGGCCGCCGCTTGGATCCGGGCCGATCCCGCGGCGCGGCACACGCTGGCCGAGGTGGCGCGCGCGTCGGCGGCCAGCGCGCGGACGCTGGAGCGATTGTTCCGTGGCGAAACCGGATTGCCGTTCGGCGTCTGGCGGCAGCGGGCCCGGCTTCTCCGTTCCCTGCAACTGCTCGCCGAAGGGGAGACGGTCGGCGCCGCCGCCAACGCCGTCGGCTACGAGAGCACCAGCGCCTTCGTCGCGGCCTTCCGCCGCGCCCTCGGCACCACCCCCGGCCGCTACTTCAAGCGGTCCGTGGACGAGGACGAGGAGGACGGTCCGGAGCCTTACCGCAAAGACATCCCGATCCTGGACCGGTCGGGCGACCAGTAGATGTAGAGCGCGCGTCCTTGCAGGGACGAGACCGGCACCGGACCGTAGAACCGGCTGTCGTAGCTGTTGTCGCGGTTGTCCCCGAGAATGAAGACGCTGTCGCCGGGGATGGCGACGGGCGCCAGGTCGTCGCGAGCCCGCAAGGCTGGTGAAGAGAAAACGAGGGCCGGCTGGTCTTTGCGGGCATGCCCCCAGGGATCTCCCAGCCTTTGGCCGTCGACGTAGACCAGCTTGTTCCGAAGCTCGATCCGCTCCCCCGGCAGACCGATCACGCGTCCCAGCTTCTGTCCCGAGCTATCCGGCGAGACGAAAATGACCAGGTCTCCCCGGGAGGGCCTGGCGGACCGATAGCCAGCCATATCGGCGTAGAGATGGTCCCCCACGCGGACCGCGGGCTCCATGCTCCCGGAGGGAATCCGGAAAGCCTTGACCGGTGAGAGGGCGAGGAGCCGCGGACCGATCAGGAGATTCGCGACGAGCACCGCGGCGACGTACCCGTACCACCGGTTGCAAGGCTTGAGAACGTAGTCCTGCTTCCGGCGGGCGATTCTCACGGCGTCCCAGACCACCCACAGCACGTACGCCAGCAGCGCCAGAAGGAACACGATCAGGCCGGAGAAGGTCTTGGGCAACCCGATCAAAAGGAGCCCGGCGAGCAGGACGACGTACCCCAGATAGACGGCGATCGCCCTTCCGGGCTCTCCCCCGTAAAGCTGGCCGAGGCCCGGAACCAGCAATGTGAGCAATGCGGCGATCCAGGGCCTGCGTGGCTTCGTCGTGCCCGGCTCTGCGTCCATGCTCTCCTCCTGGCGGCAAGTCGTCGAGCCGATCCTATCAAGCGGTCGCGGCGCCCGGATAGCCTGCCGATGCGTCCTCTTGGGAGACACCTCGCCCTACATGCAGAGCCAGCTCCTGTGCTGCGCCTAGAACAATTGCTAGAAGAGGAACGCCGAGTTGGAGAGGGGAAGGGTATGTTGGCGCCAGATCTATAAGGGCCGGCCTGAGCGCCAAAGCAAGCGACACGCCCAAAGACATAGGACCGCGGCGGCGACCGTAATGAGAATGTACCAGGGATTCGTGGCGAGGCCCCGCTCCTCGATCATCCGCCAGACGTGCGCGATGGTGAGCACGCCGAAGAGTATGCCGGTGACCATGACGTAAGCTTTCATTGCAACGCCTCCAGCGTGAGACCGTCCGGAGAGCAACGATACACCCAGCCGTCTCGGCAGCCCCCCAATTCCTCAGGCTTCGGACTCAACCGTCTCGATACTTTCGTAAATGACCGCGGATGATCCGCGGATGCCGAGCGGCAGACTCTGGTTTCCCGGCAAGCCCTGGCTCTCGGTCTGGAGGGTGTTCAGGAACATCGCCAGATCCACGGGCTGGCTGCCGGCGGCAGGGACCGCCGCGCCGACCGCCCGGTCAGCCGCGAACAGGCTGGGCGGAACGAGGAAAAACGTGAGCGCCTGCAGAGAGATCCCCGCCGGACCCACCGCAGCGCCGCGATCTGGTCCATCACAAGCACCCTTCAGATCCTGCCTCAGCCCGCCCAGGGCGCTCTTCGCAGGAGCAGCCGTACCATGGATGGTAGGGAGGCCAGGGATTTCCCCTGGGGTCTCACATGTTCAGGAGGACGCCATGAAGAAGCTTGCAAAGAAATTGACGCTGAGCCGGGAATCCCTCCGCTGTCTCGATACGGCGGGTCTCGGCGAGGCGAAGGGCGCCGGGCGGACGGCCAATCCCACCTGCGTCGGCTATACCTGTCTGGACAGTTGCGCCACCTGCTACGCGACGTGCGTGACATGCGGGGCGAGTTGCACCTGCTGAGGGATCTTCGTTCGGGGGGGAGGCGCCTGTAGGGCAGCCCGGGTTGTGTAGCGTTCCAGGCGACTCCCCGCGGGGACGGGAGGCTCGGCGCGGAGGGCGAGGGGTTCCCCGGTCGCCGGCGACGTTTCCCCCCGTCAGATCAGCCGCAATTCCCGCTTGATGTCGTTGACCCGCGACTGGATCTCGCCGCGGTCGAGGGTACGGAAGCGCTCCGGGAGGAGCTCGCGGCTGGTGCACTCCAGGACGGCGACGAGGATCTGCATCTCGCGCTCGTGGTTGTTGACGGGCGGGATGAAGTCCGTGAACGCCTTCTGGAGGTGCTCCGGCTTGACCTCCGAGGACTCGGCCGCCTCGGCTTCCAGGATGGCGCGGACGAGGACGGCCTCGAGGTCCGAGCCGGAGAGGCCGAGGTACTGGTCCTCGGTCGCCACCGCCGTGATGCTGGTCACGGCGGTCTTGATCCCCAGCTTCTTCAGCATCACCCCGTAGATCTCGTCGTACTCGGGGGCGGTCTCCGGGTAGAACAGGGGGATGTGCTCCTCGGCGCGGCCCTGGCGCTTGAGGTCGATCGGCAGCAGGTCGGGCCGGGCGGTGATCAGGAACCAGAGGATGTTGCCGCGGTTCGTGGTGTCGCCCATGAAGGCGGCGATCTGGGCGAAGACGCGGTTCTGGGTGCCGGAGTCCCCCTGCTGGTCGCGGTTGCCGAGGGCGGCGTCCGCCTCGTCGATCACCACGCCCACGGGGGTGAGCGAGGAGAGGATCTTGAGGATGCGCTCCAGGTTGGACTCCGTGGAGCCCACCCACATCGAGCGGAAGTTCTTCAGCTTCACGCAGGGGAAGCCGATCTCCTTGGCGAAGCACTCGACAAGGAAGGTCTTGGCGCTGCCCACCGGGCCGCAGACGAGGTAGCCCATGGGCACGGCGGCCGGGTTCCCGCGCGCGATGGCCCGGGCGGCGCGGCGGAGGCGGTCCTTGACGGCCGGCATGCCCGCCACCATCGAGAGGTCGAACTTGGGCTCCACGTACTCCAGCAGCCCCAGCCCCTCGGTCTCGATGACCTCCTTCTTGACGTCGCGCGCCCTCTCCCGCGTCAGGCGCTCGCCGTTGGCGTCCGCGCCGTCGAGGAGCTGGCCGATCTGGACGCGGGTCATGCCGGCGGTCATCTCCGCCAGCCGCGCCGCGGGAAGATCCGACTTCGCCGCGTACCATTCGGGCGAGCGCACCGCCTCGAGATAGGTCAGGCGTTCCCGCGCGTCGGGACGCACGATCTCGACCTCCCGCGTGGCATGGGAGCGCACGAGCTGGGGATCGAGATCGGAGAGGCTCTCCGTCACCATCACGACCACGATGTTCTTGGCCAGCAGCACCGGGTCCTGCGACCACTTGCGCAGGTAGACGAGCACGGCGCGGTCCTCGGGCGTGCGGTAAGCCACCTCGGCCGCCGGCACGATGGTCTCGGCGAACGGCAGCAGCAGCACCACGGGTCGGGCGGGCTGCAGGGAGGCGCACTGGCGGAAGTAGGAGTCGAGGAGCGCGAAGCAGTTGGGAGCGTCGCGCGGCAGGGCGTCCGCCCAGTTGGTGCCGTGGACGGTGTCGTAGGCGCGCAGCCGGTCCTGGAAGTTGCTGCGCGCCGTGGGCGTGGCGAAGCCGAGACCCTCGGCGCGGTTGTAGGTGACGATCGACGACCAGCCGCCGAAAAGCTGGCTCACCAGGAAGTCGTCGAGGGCGAGGAAGCGCAGCCCCGCCGGGCCCCGCACCGGCACCAGGTCGGCCGGTACGCCGTGCAGCACGAAGGTGTTCGACTGTTTGGCGTTGACGGCGCGGACCAGCTCCGACGCCCAGCGCGGGAGCGAGTCGAGGAACACGGCCGGGGAGAGGGGAGCGGCGTCGGGCATGGCGGTCCTACCCCGCGTCCGGCAGCTTCTGCGGCGTGGCCGTGGGGGTCGCCTGGGCGGTGGGGAACGGCGCGGCCTCGCGGACGGAGTCGGGCTTCTTGAGGCCCATCTCCACCTCGAACTCGGAGAGCACGCTCTGCGCCTGGAGGGAGCGGGCCTTGCGTTCGTTCTTGATGCGCTCGACGTCGAGCCCGCCGGTGGCCACCTCGACGGCCGCCTTGGCCTCGGCCGACTTCTGCCGGATCTCGTCCAGGTACTTGTCGTTGGTGGCGGCGGTGCCGTAGGTATCGAGCTCGGCGATGGCCGAGGCGGCGTTGCGGAGCGCCGAGGCGTTGCGCGACTCGGTGATCGCCTTGCGGCTCTCCTCCATCTTCTGCCGCAGCTTCTGCTTGATGTCCTCCACCGTGATCTGGGAGTTCTCGAAGGCCTTGGTGGCCGCCGTGAGCTGGTCGTTGGTGGTCTGCAGCTCGACGCGCACCTGCTGCAGGCTGGCGGCGTCGTCCTCGGCGAGCCGGCGGGACTCGGGGCTGCCCTCGGTGAGCGCGGCCTTGATCGAGTTGATGAGTTGCTTCTCGCGGCTCTCCAGCGCCGCCTTCCCCTGCTCCAGGCGGATGACCGTGGCCCGGGTGGTCACCAGGATCTGGTTGAGCTTGGGCAGCGTGTTGCGCATCTCCTCAATGGACTCCTGGAGCATCACCTCCGGGTCCTCGGCGAAGGAGATGAAGTAGCCGATCCACGACTTGAACACTCGGGCGATGCGCTGGAACATGGTCGATATCTCCTAGCTGGTGGCTCTTCCTAGCTGGTGGCCCGCTCGGGAGCGGCGGGCGCCGCCGGACGGGGCGAATCCGCGGTCGAGATCGGGTTGTGCTCGACGAACGGGTTGACGGCGTCGAAGAGCTTGCGCTCCTCGGCGCGCTTGAGCGCGAGCCAGCGGGTCAGGCGGGCCTGCTCGGTCTCGACGGCGACGCGGTTGGCTTCCATCTTCTCGCGGTTGCGGCGGGTGAGCTCGTCGATCTCCGCCTGGAGCGCGGCGTTCTCCTTGTCGAGCTGCTCGGAGCGCGCCGCGGCCTTGTTGCGCAGGAACTCCTCGAATTTGTCCAGCGCCTGGTCGCGCCGGACGGCGTCCTGGACGATGTCGGTGACCGGTACCGGTCCCGACGGGCTCATGTTGAGAAACCCGGTGAGCGCCGCCGCCTTGGCCCGCAGGTCGAGGGAGGCGAAACCGGGCGAGGCGAAGATCTCCAGCACCTTGTAGGCGCTGTAGCCGTGGGGCGGATCGACCACCCCGGCAGCCCGGTAGATGGCCGGGAAGTCCGGCACGTCGCCGCCGTCTCCCCCCTCGGACGTGTCGGCGGGGAGCTTGCGCTCATCGATCTCCGGGGGCTCGGGGAGGGTTCCCAGGAGGTCGCGGATGTCCGCCGGCATGCCGGACGGACCCGGCGGGGATGTGGGCGATCCAGGCCGTCCCGGAGCGGACGGCGCGACCCAGGCGGCCGGCGCCGGCGATGCCGGGCCGGGGGACGCCGGTCCCACCTCGTCCGGGCTCAGCTCCACGATCTTCATCTTGCTCAGGACTTCTTTGAGGCCCATGCCGTTCCTCGCGTCTCTCGTTAGGAGGTGACCAGGAAGCCTATTCTCTTTCAACCCATACGGAAAGGGAGGCCGCGGGTTCCGCTAGACCTCGTAGACGGGCCGGCGGATGGGCCGCGGCAGCGCCCGCAGGTTCGAGACCGGCACCAGCCTCCGGCTCCCGGGATTGAGCTCCGCCATCTCGCGCCGGGTCAGCGGCCGGACGCTGGTCACCCGCCGCGGCAGGCGCGCGGTCGCGGGATCGCAGCCCCGCTCCAAGAAGGCCGTGAGCAGCCAGCGGCCAAGGGTACGGCGAGTCGCGTTCACGGTTGGGGATTCTAACTCCGATTGGGGTTGGGGCCGTTGCCCCGGGCGGGGCTGGCCCCTCCCCCTTGCATCCAATCCATGACAGGTCCATGATCAATCCATTAACGATCTGCCGTCCCGCACGCGGACGGCCCCCTGAGGAGAGAGCCATGAGCGAACCGAGACGCGAGCAGCACCCAACCCTGCTATCCCCGGTCCGGGTCGGACCGTATACGTTGCGGAACCGGATGGTGATGGCGCCGATGACGCGCAACCGCGCCGGCGCGGGGAACGTCCCCGGCGATCTCGCGGTCACCTACTATGCCCAGCGCGCCTCGGCCGGGCTGATCGTGACCGAGGGGACGCAGGTCTCGCCGCAGGGCGTGGGCTATCCCGGCACGCCGGGCATCCACGACGACGCCCAGACCAGAGGGTGGCGGCGGGTGACGGACGCCGTCCACGAGCGCGGCGGACGGATCTTCGCGCAGCTCTGGCACGTCGGGCGGATCTCGCACCCGCTGCTGCAACCCGGGGGAGCCCTGCCGGTGGCCCCCTCGGCCCTCGCCGCCGAGGGGCAGACCTTCACGCCCGAGGGACCGCAGCCCTTCGGCGTCCCCCGCGCCCTGGAGCTCGACGAGATCCCCGCCGTCGTGGAGCAGTTCGCCCACGGCGCGCGGCTGGCGCTGGCGGCGGGCTTCGACGGCGTGGAGATCCATGGCGCCAACGGCTACCTCGTCGACCAGTTTCTGCGCGACGGCGCCAACCGGCGGACGGACGCCTACGGCGGCCCGGTGGAGAACCGCGCCCGCTTCCTGCTGGAGGTGACGGAGGCGGTCGCCGGAGTCTGGGGGACGGACCGGGTGGGCGTGCGGCTGTCGCCGACCGGCTCGTTCAACAGCATGAGCGACTCGGACCCCGCGGCCACCTTCGGCCACGCCACGCGGGAGCTCGACCGCCTCGGCCTCGCCTACCTCCACGTCGTCGAGCCGCTGGAGCGCGTCCCGGAGATGCCGCCGCCGGTGGCGCCGCTGCTGCGCTCGCTGTTCGGCGGTCCGTTCATCCTCAACGGCGGCTACGACCTGAAGACGGGGAATGCGGCGCTCGCCGCCGGCGAGGCGGACCTGATCTCCTTCGGCGTGCTCTTCCTGGCCAACCCGGACCTGCCGGAGCGCTTCGCCGAGGGCGCCCCGCTCAATCCGCCGGACCGCGCCACCTTCTATGGCGGCGATCACCGGGGGTACACGGATTACCCGGCGCGGGACGCGGCCGCGGTCACCGCAGGGTCTGATCCCCAGCCTCACCCGTGGGCCAGGTACTCCCGGCTGTCGCGGCGCGAGGTGGTGAGGAGGACGACCGCGATCGCCAGGCCGCCGCAGACGGCGTAGACCAGCGGGACGTTCTTGTGCGTCAGGTCCCCGGCGAAGCCGCCGAGGGCCATGCCGATCGGCGTCAGGCCTCCCGCCATGGTGCCGATCAGGCCCATGACCCGGCCCCGCAGCTCCGGCGGGGTCGAGCTCTGGGCCATGGTGGCGAACTGGACGTTGATGAAGCCGAGCGCCGCGCCGGCGAGGACGGCGCCGGCCAGGGCGGCGGCCGGGCTCCGCAGGAAGCCGAAGGTGCCGAAGGCGGCGGGCAGGAGGATGAGGGCGGCGAGGATGCCGACGGCGCGAGCGCGTCCGCGCAAGGCCAGCGCGCCCGCGAGCACGAAGCCGCCGACCGTGCCGACGCTGATCGCGGCCATCAGGAAGCCGAACCACGCGGCGTCCTTGCCGAGGTAGAGGCGGACGTAGAACGGCAGCAGCACCACCACCGGCATGATCAGCAGGTTGATCATCGAGACGGAGATGAGGAAGCTCCGCAGCCCCTTGGCCGCCCACACGTAGCGGAACCCCTCGCGGGTCTCGCGCAGGAACTCCTGGAGAGATTCCCGCGCCGTCTTGCCGGGCACCCGCTCCCGCGTCCTCTCCGGCAGCCGGATGAACGCCGAGCTCGCCGCCGAGACCAGGAAGGAGACGCCGTCGGCCAGGAACAGCAGCGGCGCTCCGATCAGCCGGTAGAGCACGCCGCCGGCCGCCTGGCCGATGAAAACGGCGGCCTGCACCGAGAACTGCGTGAGGGAGTTGGCCGCGGCGAGCTTCTCCCGCGGCACCAGGTCCGGGATGCAGGCGGAGATGGCGGGCATGAAGAACGAGCTGTTGACCCCCAGCAGCACGGCGACGGCGAAGAGCAGGCCCATCAGGAGATCCACCCGGCCGGGCGCGAGGAAGGCCACGGCGGTGAGGGCCAGCAGGCCGGTCCCCCCGATCAGGTCGCAGGCGATGAGGATGCGGATGCGCGAGTGGCGGTCGGCGAAGGTGCCGCCGAACGGCGACAGCAGGACCCCCGGCAGGGTCGAGGCCATCATCAGCAGGCCCATCAGGCTCGCCGAGCCGGTCTTCTCCATCACCCAGAACGACACCGCCAGGCTGAAGATCTGGTTGCCGAGCTGACTGACGCTCTGCCCGGCCCACAGCAGGGCGAAGTTGCGGTTCAGCAGCCGGCCCGGCTCCTCGGGAGCGGGGACCGTTTCAGCGGCGACGGCTGGGGATGGCGAGGGTTCCACGGGATGGGGCTCCTGGAGAAAGGGGGATTGTACTTCTCCATGGGCCCATTGGAGGCGGGCGGAAACACGGAGGGACCCGGTCTCCCGGGTCCCTCGGGTCCAACGCGCGGCGCTTTCGTCCTTACGGGCAGGTCCCGAAGGCGTTGCTGTCGGTCACCGCCGGGGCCGGCGGTCCGGGGTAGTTGAAGTAGATCTTCTGCTGGCCGGAGCGGACGTCCAGCACGTCCATGCGGTAGTAGACGTTGGTGGTGGCGGCCGAGTAGATCCAGTAGTGGCTGTTGAGGGCGCAGCCGTTGAGCGCCTTCACCATGACCTCCCAGTTGTCCGAGCTGAAGAACCAGAAGATCCCCGAGTTGGCGCCGGCGACCACCACCGAGCCGTCGCCGTTGGGAGCCGTGCCCACCGGGCCGGTCCGCCACGCCGTCGTGATCAGGAAGCGGTTCTGCAGGCAGAGCTGGGACACCGTGCTCGACCCGCAGCTCGCCATCACCGGGAAGTTGCCGACGCTGACTCCCGAGCCCACGCCGACGCCGCTGTGGCCGCCGATGATGTCCGTTCCGGTGGCGTCGAGAGGCCACACGGAGATCAGCCCCGGCTGCGCCGAGGTGATGGGAGCGGCGAGGTCGGCGCGGATCTGCGCCAGGGTCCGGCCGACGCTCCAGAGGTGGACCTCGTCGATGCCGCCTTGCGGGGTGTTCGTGTAGTTGACGTCGCTGCCGAAGCGGACGGGGTCCGGGCTGGTGGTCAGCGGCCCGGGCTCCGGCCACGAGCCGGCGAACTCGCCGTTGATGTAGTGCAGGCGCGTCGTGCCGTTGAAGACCACCGCGACGTGGGTCCACTTGCCGGGCTGGATCTCTCCGGCGTCATGGAACGTGCCGGGGCCCTCGCCCGAGCCGCTGAAGCCGCGGACGTAGGAGCGCAGGACCTGCTTGCCGCCGGTCAGGCAGGCCCCGATCCACCAGGACTTGTGCCAGTTCTTGCCGGCGATGCTGACGCAGGAGCCGCTGGTGATCGTGACGTTGACCCAGGCCTCGAAGGTGAAGCCGGCGGTGGGGTTGAGGGCCGGGCTGCTGGGGATCTCGAGGTACCCGCTGGTGGGATACCCCTGCAGTTGCAGCCAGGTGTTGAACGGCTGGGCCTGCGCCGCGGGCACGGCGAGGACCATCAGGGCGACGCCCAGCAGCAGGATTCCCGATAGGCGCTGAATGGAAACGGATCTCATACGCTCCTCCTTATTATTGAATGCGACGGGCTCGTTGCTCTTCAATCTTACACCCAAGACGGATCGCGACCTTCCCGGGCGCCGTCCGGTCTTATGGGCGTAGGCGGAGAGTGAAACGTTACGCGGCGCCGCGGAACACGGCCAGGTAGGATTCCAGGGCTTCCAGGGCCAGCCGGTCGGCGGGGGTGTTGACCACCCGCACGCCGCCGCGGCGCAGGTGGCGGGCGAGACGCCGGTTGGCGAGCAGGATCTCCAGGCTCGCCACCTGGGCGAAGGCGCCGGCCGGGGTCTCCGGCTCGGCCGCGGCGAGCGAGCGCAGCTCGGGGTCTTCCAGGTTCAGCAGCAGCACCCGGTGGCGGCGGCCGAGACGCAGCAGGGACTCGCGCAGCAGCTCGGCCGCCGCGAGGTCGACGACCGAGGTGAAGAGCACCGCCGTGGCGCTCCGCGGCTCGATGCCGAAGGCCGCCTCCGCCGCGAGATCGTAGGCCGGCTCGGCGAGACGGGCCTCGACGTCGTAGAGCGCCTCGTAGGCCTGCTCCGCTCCCCGTCCGCCCGAACGCACGCGCACGGTGCGCAGAACGCGATCGGCGAAGGCGAGGACCGTCACCTGGTCCCCCCGCGCCGCGGCCACCCGGGTCAGCGCCAGGGTCGCGGCCACGGCGTAGTCGAGCTTGCTGCGGCGGCCGTCCATGGAGGCCATGGCGCGGGCGCAATCGAGGAGCACGACGAGGCGGGCGCTGCGCTCCCAGGTGTCCTCGCGGGTGACCGGACGGCCGTGGCGGGCGGTCGCCTTCCAATGGATCTTGCCGAGCGGATCGCCGGGCAGATACTCGCGCAGGGCGTACGGCTCGGTGCCCACGCCGTGCAGGCGCTGGGGGATCTGCCCGAGGCGGCGGCGTTGGGCGAGCGCCAGGAGCTGTCCGACCTTCCCCTCCCAGCGCACCTGCGGATAGACGCGCACCTTCTCGGCCGGCAGCAGGCCGCGCTGTGCCCAGGCGAGCTTCCAGGGTCCCAAGGTTCGGGCGCTGAGCGGCCCGGTGGAGTGCTCGCCGCGCCGCCGCGGGACCAGCGTGTAGGTCCAGCGCGCCTCACCCGGGCCCTGGATCTCCAGCGTCCGCCGCAGCGGCGCGGCGGCCAGCCCCGGATGGAGACCCTCGCGCACGATCACCGTCAACCGCCGGCGGGCCGGCGTTCCCACGCTCAGCGCGATCTCGGCCGGCGACTCCTGCACCAGCAGCGGCGGCCAGAGCCGCGCCGCTGCCAGGGGGGCGCGGGCGGCGCGCCGGAAGTCCACCACCGCCGCCACCGCCAGCCCGAGGTCGAGGGCGAGCGCGGCCCAGGCGAGGCGCTCGTCGAGGAAGGACGCCACCAGCAGGAGCGTCGCGAGACCCAGGAGCTGGAAACTGCGGGCGGCGGGCATCTCTCGGGGTCCGTCGTGTTTTCAGTGCGGCACGGGAACGGCGGCGGCGACCGCCTCCAGCACCCGCCGCGGGGTGAACCCCTCCAGCTCCGCCTCGGGGGTGAGGATCACCCGGTGCGCCCAGCACGGCGCCAGGCAGCGCTTGAGATCGTCCGGCACCAGGAAGTCCCGCCGCTCCAGCAGGGCGGCGGCGCGCCCGGCCTCCAGCAGCGCCAGGGCGGCGCGCGGCGAGACCGGCAGATCCACCTGCGGCGAGCGGCGGACGCCGCCGGCGAGCTGGGCGAGATAGGCGAGCAGCTCCTCGGCCACGTGGACGCGCCGCGACGCCCGCCGCAGCGCCGCGGCCTCGCCTGGCCGCAGCACCGGGCCGGGCAGCTCCCCGCCCTGATCCACCAGGGTGCCGGCCACCGCCTTGCGATAGAGGTCGAGCTCGGCCTCGGGAGACGGCAGGCCCATCTCGATGCGCGCCAGGAAACGGTCGAGTTGCGCCTCGGGCAGGGGATAGACCCCCTCGAACTCGATCGGGTTCTGGGTGGCGATGACGAAGAAGTCCGGCTCCAGCGCCAGCGTCACGCCGTCGATCGTCACCTGGCATTCCTGCATCGCCTCGAGCAGGGCGGCCTGGGTCTTCGGCGGCGTGCGGTTGATCTCGTCGGCCATCAGGATCTCGGTGAACACCGGTCCGCGCAGCAGCCGGAAGGAGCCGGTGGGAGCGTCGTAGACGTTGGTGCCGATGACGTCCGCCGGCATCAGGTCGGGAGTGAACTGCACCCGGCTGAAGCGGGCGCCCAGGCAGGACGCGAGGACGCGGGCGAGCAGGGTCTTGCCCAGCCCGGGCACCCCTTCGAGCAGGGCGTGGCCGCCGGCCATATACGCCACGAGCAGGGTCTCGACGGCGGCGCGCTGGCCGAGCACGACGCCGTCCAGGGCGGCGGCGAGCTCCTGGACGGCCTCGATCAGGCGCTCGGTGGAGAGCGGGTCGGAGGTCGGATTCATGCGGCGGTCTCCCGTGCGATATCGAATTCCTCGGGCGCGCCCGAGCGCCGGCGCGCCACCTCCCGCGCCAGCTCCACCAGCTCGCGGGGACCGGCGGCCGCGGCGCGGCGGTCGAGATCCGCCGGCAGCTCGAGGCCGCGGTCCAGCTCGCGGGCTCGCTCGAGCAGCCGGCGCGCCGCCTCCGCGTGATGCCCGCGGCGGTGATGGAGCGCTCCGAGCCCGAGCAGGAAGGAGCCGGCCGAGCCGGTCACGGCGGGCGGCTCGCTCCACGCGGGCCCGAAGCGGCGCGACAGCGTCCAGAGCGCGGCCAGATAGAGGACCGCCAGATGGATCAGGACGAGGTCGAGCGTCCGCCCGAGCGCCGCGGTCTCCACGGCCTGCCCGGCGACCAGCCCGTGATGGTACTCGTCGAAGGCCCAGCGGTCCCCCAGCCGGCGCCGCAGGGTCTCCAGCAGATCGGCGTTGCCGGGGTTGCCCAGGCGGGCGTTGGCGAAGGCGTCCGCCGGCAGCAGGAAGATCCGGCCCTGGTGGCGCCGCAGGACCACGATCCCGGCCCGTTGTCTGGAACCTCGCGGTCCCCCGGGAGCCTGGAAGAGCTCCTCCGCCACCTTCGGGACCTCCGGCGCCCAGCGCGGGGCCCAGACGCGGACCGGCGCCGCGCCGCGGGCCTCCCCGACCGGCTCGAGGTCCCACTCCTCGTGGGCGAATCGCCACCACTCGAGGGGCTTCAGCGTCACCTCGCGCGCCTCGCCGAGCGGCAGGCCCAGCCGCTCCATCGCCACCTGCTCTCCGGGGTTGCCCTCCATCCCTGAGTAGGCGAGGACGAGATCCCCGCCGCGCCGCAGGTGGTTCTCCAGGGCCTCGGCCGCCTCCACGGAGAGCCCCTGCTGCCAGGGGAAGGCCGCGACCAGCACGCCGCGCCCGGTGAAGCGGTCGAGCGGCTCGTCGAGTAGGGTGACGCGGACCCCTCGCGCCTCCAGGTACCCGCGGGCGGCGAGCCACCCGTTCGGGCCCCGGGAGAGGACGCTCCCCCGCGCCTCCCCCCCGACCGCCGAGCAGCAGGCCGAGCCCCAGGCTGAGCAGCAGGAGCAGGGCCAGCCCGAGGAAGAGACGGTTGCGCGGGGCGTCCTTCACGCGAGGGCCTCCTCCAACCGTCCCAGAAGCCCGCGCAGCTCCTCGACGCCGGGCTGGCGGGGGCCATAGGTGAAGGCGTCGAGCCGGCGGACGAGATCGCGCAGGTCGCGTCCGTGGGAACGAGCCACAAGATCGCGGCTGGTCCAATCGGCCTCGGCGTCCCCGCCGGCCAGCGAGCGCGCCAGCCACCACCAGAGGGCTTCCAGCGCCTCGGGGATCCGTCCGGCGGCCAGTCGCCGCTCCAGCTCGGAGCGCCAGGCCGCGGCGTCCCGGGCACGGCCGGATGCCGGCTCGGGAGCGACGGCCGAGCTCTCCGGACCCGTCGTCCCCCGCCGGCGCCCGCGGACGCGGCTGAAGATGGCGCGCAGGATCAGCAGGGCCACGACGACGGCCAGCACGGCCACCAACGCCCAGAGCGCCCACGGCGCGACGTGCAGCCGTTTCGCCCCCGCGAGGAGCGCCTCGACGATGGTCCGCCGGACGGCCCGTCCCAGCTCTCCCAGATAGGAGGACTCGGGCGGCGCGGGGGCCCGCTCGACCCCGCTCGCGGCCAGCACCCGGGCCAGCACGCCTCGGTCGGCGGCGACGAACGGCCCCACGCCGGCCGGGACGGGCGCCGGCGCCAGCGCGAGAACGGCGCGCCGGATCAGGGCCCGGGCTCCCCGGGCGGCGGGAACGCCGACTCGATCTCGGCGCGGAGATCGGTCCCCTCCTGGCGGCCGCGCGCGTCGTGGAACAGCAGGGCGATCCCGAAGCAGACGTAGAGATAGACGGCGGCGCTGGCGAGGGCGTTCAGGCATTGCGCCGGCACCTGCATCCAGAGCAGGGAGGACATCCCCGCCGAGAAGTCCTCGCCCGCCGCGGCCTTGCGGAATATGTTGACGTAGCCCGGCAGCAGGAAGGGCAGACTCACCAGGAGCCCCACCAGATAGCCGAGGAGCGTGCCCACCAGGAGCAGCAGGGCGGCCTTGATCAGCGGGCTCTCCTGCCAGCGGCCCGGGGGATGGCGCCGGGCGAGGTCGACGCTGCGCGAGATCGCCTGGAGGCCGAACCTCCCCTCCTCCACCATCGCCGGCGGGATGAAGGAGAGCAGGGGGGCCACGAAGAACACCGGCAGGCAGCAGCAGCCCAGCGAGGCGAAGAGCATCGCGTACCACAGGAGCAGGGTCCCCAGGGTCCGCGCCCGCACCGTGAAGCGCCAGGCCTGCCGCATGTCGACGGGAGCCCCCGAGGTCGCCCGGACCGCCGCCACCTGCATCGCGTTGTAGCCGACGAGCAGGAGGGCGATGTGGAGCAGCGTCACGCCCAGATACGCGGGATTCAGGAAGGAGATCGCCTGGGCGCCGAGGTCCGCCATCCGGCTGGAAAACCAGTGGGCCTGGATCGCCGTGACGGCGGTCGTGACGAGGGCGAGGGGGATCGCCACCGCCGGATAGATGGCGCGGAAATGCCGGCGCGCGAGCCGCTGCGCCTCGTCCAGCAGGACGTGGAAGGGCAGCGGGCCGGGAGGCACGGCGGGGACGGGGATAGCGGGAATTTCAGTCACCCCTCACCTCGGAGGGGGCGCAGCGCCAGGGCCAGGAAGAGCCCCTCCAGCGTGAGCCCCAGGAGAGCCTTGAGGACGAACGGGAGCTGCGGCGCCGGCGACACGAACGCCTCCACCACGGCCAGCACCACGAACCAGGGAAGGCAGCCGAGCAGGACCGCGAGGGTGTCCCGGCCGGCGTCGCGCAGGGCCAGGGCGCGCGGCCGGTCGCCGGACGCCACCAGCGCGCGGCCGACATCGAGCCCCGCCGCCGCCGAGACCAGGATCAGGGTCAGCTCGAGCGGCCCATGGGCCGCGATGAACTCGAGCAGCTCGCCCGCCATCGAGTAATGGAGCGTGACGCCGAAGGTGGCGCCGAGCATCAGGCCGTTCAGCAGGATCGTGTAGAGCGGTCCGAGCCCGGCCAGCAGGCCGCCGCTCCAGGCCGTCAGCGCCACCGACAGGTTGTTGGTGGCGATGCCCGAGGAGGCGAGGGCCGGCGGCAGGGTGGTGACCAGCGACTCGGTCCACAGGTGACCCTCCTCCAACCCCTGGATGGCCCGTGGCCCGAGCAGGGTCACGCCCAGCGCCGGACGGAGGACGGCGAGGATCAGGCCCCACGCCGTGGCGAACAGGAACAGGCCGACGGCGAGCCCGGTGAGCCCGAGCTGGCGCTGGAAGGCCCGCGGAAAGGTGCGGGCGAAGAAGCCCAGGAATCCCGGACGGCCGCCGCGGTCGCCGGTCAGCCGGCGCGTCCCCTCGACGGCCAGTCCCTGGAGCCGCCGGGCCGCGGCGGTGCCGGGGAAACGGGAGGCGGCGAGGGCGTGGTCGTGCAGCACTTGGCGGTAGCGCAGGGCCATCGCCTCGAGGTCGCCATAACCCAGCCCGGCACGGCCGGAGGAAAGCTGGGCCTCGAAATCCTCCCAGAGCGGCCGGCGCAGGCGGACGAAGCGGGCGTAATCCATCAGCCTCCCTCCGCCTGAGCTTCGTCTGCCTGGAAGGCCCGGCGGATCGCCGTCACGGGATCGATCCCGTCATCGATTCCGGCCAGCATCTCCGGGGCGTCGCGGCGGACGCGGTCGAGAACTCTCTCCGCCATCGTCCGCCGCAACCCTGAGCCCTCCAGGGATTCGGCGCGGGCGAGGAGGGCCTCCACCGCGGCGAGCTCCCGCGGGCTCCAGCCGGCCGGCACCCGGCCCAGCACCGGCCCCGCCTCCAGCGGGCGGTCGTGGACGACCAGGGTGCCGGCGAGGCGGTCCCCCAGCCGGCGGGAGAGCGGATCGATCGCCATCAGCGGGACCCCGACGGCGAGGTCGAGGGTCCGCACCAGGTTGCGGATCAGCAGGGCGCCGGGGCCCGGAGTGCCCCCCTCGGCCGTCACCACCCGAACCTTGAGCGCCAGCTTGCCGGGCGTGCGGCCGCCGGTGCCGATCTCGAAGCCGGCGAAGTAGCCCCAGTCGAGCAGGAAGAGACCGCCGAGCAGGACCACCGGCACCCAGGACGGCGCCACCCAGGCGACCAGGAAGCCGCTGAGGATCACCCAGAGGATGATGAGCACTCCCAGCGCCAGGTAGTCGAGGAACGCGGCGAGCGAGCGACTCCCGAGGCCCGCCACCGGCAGGTCGAGACGGATGTTGTCCAACCCCAGAATGCTGTCACGCCGCATGTCGGCCAACGCCGCGACTCCTGTTCTTGCGAGGAGCCTCAAGCGTATGTTGCGCCCGCAGCGGCGTCAAACGCGAGGGGATCGCAGGGAGAATGAGGAGAGCCGAGAGGAGCTTACCGCTTCTTCTGCTGGGCCTCGCCCGTCATCGGGACGAAGCGTACGGGCAGGACGGTCGAGCGGTCGAAGCCGCCGTCGGGCCGCCGGGTGAAGACGAGGAGATTCTGGATGGCGTCGCGGTTGCCCACGGGGATCACCAGCCGCCCTCCCAGCTTGAGCTGCCGGAGCAGGGGCTCCGGCACGCTCGGCGGCGCCGCGGTGACGATGATGCCGTCGAACGGCGCCTCCTCGGGCCATCCCTGGTAGCCGTCGCCCACGCGGAGGTGGACGTTGCGGTAGCCGAGCTCCGCCAGGGTGCGGCGCGCCCGCTCGGCCAGGGGCTTGAGGATCTCGATCGTATAGACCTCGCCGGCCATGCGCGAGAGCACCGCGGCCTGATAGCCCGAGCCGGTACCGATCTCGAGCACCCGGGCGCCCTGCTTCAGCTCCAGGAGCGACGTCATCAGCCCCACGATGTAGGGCTGGGAGATCGTCTGGCCGGCGCCGATCGCCAGCGGCTCGTCGGAGTAGGCCTTCGGCCGCTGGTCCGCGGGGACGAAGAGGTGTCGCGGCACCGCTTCGAGAGCCGCCAGCACGGCCGGATCGGTGACGTCGCGGGCGCGGATCTGCTCCACCATGGCCCGGCGGGCCGCGGCGAGCCCGTCCTCCTGGCTCGCGGGCTGGCTCGCGGGCGGCGCCGCGGCAGGCTGGATCGCGGCAAGGGGCGGCGCCATCCCGCCGGCGAGCAGGCCGAGGGCCAGGAGGCGGGCGAGCAGGCGGCGGCTAATGGGTGCCATCCTGCGCCTTCCCCCTCATCGGCGAGAGACGGACCGGGATGACGGTGTGCTTCTCGAGGTGATCCGCCGTCTTCGTGACCACCAGCAGGTCCTGGAAGTATCCCCCACCGATCGGCAGCACCATCTTGCCGCCGACCCGGAGCTGATCGAGCAGCGGCTTCGGAATCTTGGAGGGTGGCGCGGCCGAGAGCAGGATGGCGTCGAACGGCGCCCGCTCGGACCATCCCTGGTAACCGTCGCCGAGGTGGACCTCGACGTTGTTGTACCCCAGCACGGCGAGCCGCTTGCTCGCCTGGCGCGCGACCATGTCTTCGATCTCGATGGAATAGACCTGGCGCGCGATGCGCGACAGCACGGCGGCGTGGTACCCGGAGCCGGTGCCGACCTCCAGCACCTTGTCGCCGTGCTTGAGGTCCAGCAGTTGGGTCATCAGCGCCACCACGTAGGGCTGGTAGATGCTCCGGTCCCGGCCGATCACCAGCGGCTGGTCGGCGTAGGCCTGCGCCCGCAGCGAGTCCGGCACGAACAGGTGGCGGGGCACCTGGTCCATGGCGGCCAGCACCTCCGGCTTGGTGATGCCCCGCGCCTTGAGATCGTGCTCCACCATGGCGTGACGCAGCGCCTCATAGCCGTCCCCCGCCGAAGCGGAGACGCAGAGCGCCGCGACCGCAGCCAGACCGAGGACGATCGCCCGGAACAGCCCCCGGAACGCGGGGAACGGAAGCCGGCCCCGGAGGGCCCTGCACGTCACCGGCCGCTCCCCCTCTCGCCGTTCTTCCGCTCGCCGGTCTTCCGTTCGTAGACCACTTTGCCCGCGACCACGGTGTAATCGATCTCCGCGCGGGGGATCTCGATCGCCGGCACCGTCATCGGATCGCGGGCGAACACCGTGAGGTCCGCCCGCTTGCCGACCTCCAGCGAGCCGACCTCCTGGTCGAGGAACAGCGACCAGGCGGCGTCGAGCGTGAAGCCGCGCAGGGCCTCCTCGCGCGTCAGCCGTTCCTCCGGCCTCCAGCCTCCCGGCGGGTTGCCCTGGAGGTCCTGGCGGGTGACCGCGGCGTAGAGGCCGAGCCGGGGATCGGCCGACTCCACGGGGAAGTCGCTGCCGAGGGCCAGCCGGCCGCCGGCGTCGAGCACCTTGCGCCAGGCGTAGGCCCCGGCGAGCCGGCGCTCGCCCACCCGCTCGCCGGCCCACGGCATGTCCGAGGTGGCGTGGGTGGGCTGCATGGAGGCGACGATCCCCAGCCGCGCCATCCGCTCGATGTCCTGGAGGCGCAGCACCTGCGAGTGCTCCAGCCGGAAGCGCGCCGCGGGACGCGGACCGCCGAGCGCCCGCTCCATGGCGTCGAGGGCCACCAGGCCGCCGCGGTCGCCGATGGCATGGATGGCGATCTGGAACCCCTTGGCGGCCGCCTGGCGGGAGACCTCCTCCAGGTGATCGCCGGTCGACACCAGCAGGCCGAGATTGTTGGGGTCGTCGCTGTAGGGCTCGAGCAGCGCGGCGCCGCGGCTGCCCAGGGCGCCGTCGACGTAGAGCTTGACGCCGCGCACCGTCAGCCGGGCGTCGGGATCGATCTCCGGCCCGCGCGCGAACCAGCGGGCCAGCAGGTCCTTGTCGTCGGCGATGAACACCGCCGCCCGCAGCGGGAGCTCGCCGGACTTCTTGAGCGCCGAGTAGGCCTGGTACTCGCCGTCGCCGATCCCCATGTCCGTCACCGTCGTCAGCCCCACCTCCACGCAGTGGCGGGCGGCCAGCCGCAGCGTGCGCCGGCGGTCCTCGTCGGAAGGCGCGGGCAGCCGCCCCTCCTCGAGCCCCTTGGCGTTGTCGACCAGCACGCCGGTGGGCCGCCCCGCCTCGTCGCGCAGGAAGCGGCCGCCGGTGGGGTCCTGGATGGCGGCGCCGATGCCGAGGATCTGCATGGCGCGGGCGTTGACCAGGGCGGCGTGGCCGTCGACCCGCTCCAGCCACACGGGGTGGTCCGGCACCGCCGCCGACAGCGCCTCGTGCGTGGGGAAGCGCTTCTCCGGCCAGCGGTTCTGGTCCCACCCGCGGCCGCGGACCCAGGAGCCGGCCGGCAGCCGGACGGCCGCCTCGCGCACCCTTCGCACCACCTCGTCGTAGGTCGTGGTCCCCACGAGATCGACCTCTTCCAGCGCCTCGCCGAGGCCGCCGAGATGGGAGTGGGCGTCGATCAGCCCGGGGGTCACGGCGCGGCCGGCGAGTTCGATCACCCGCGTCTGCGGGCCGCGCAGCGCTGCGGCTCCGGCGTCCGGCCCGAGATAGACGATGCGGCCGCCGCGGACGGCCAGGCTCCCCTCGATCCGCCCGGGGGGCTGCACGGGATAGAAGACCCCGTGCCTCAGGATGAGGTCGGCACCGTCCTCTCCATGGGAGGCCCGGGGAGCGGCAAAAATCGCGGCTCCCAACAGCAAAAGGCTCAGCATAGGCCCGAATCTCGGCAACATTCAACGTTCTCCCACTCGTTTCCGCCCATGGCTGATGCCAGGGGGTGCAAAGAGCAAGCCACTGGAAAACCTGCCTGAATGCTATGTTTTTACGGGGCTCGATGTACACTCCCGCGGATGTTCCCCGATGGCCCGGCAGCGCTCGCGGAGATCGTTTCGCGCCTGGATCGCCTGCTGGCCGGCTCCCCGGCCGAGGCCACCGAGATCTCCTGGCTGGAGGTCCGCCGCGGCCAGGAGAGCACGGGCAAGCGGCGGCGCGACAGCTACGAGCTCAACGAGCGGACGATCCTCGTGCGGGTGCGCGAGTCCGGCCGTACGGGGATGCACCGCACCGGCTCCCCGAACCTCTCGGAGCTCGAGAACGCCGTGCGCGAGGCCCTGGCCCTGGCGCGTCTCGCTCCCCCCTCCCCGGCGCCGCTCGATCCTCCCGGCGCCGCCGCTCCCATCGCCACCGCCGTCACGGCCGCCGGGCTCCACGATCCCGAGCTGGCGGCGATGACGCCGGGCCGCGCCCGCGAGCTGCTGCAGCGCCTGTCGGGTTCTGGCGAAAGATCGGGAAGCAGGGGGGAGACGGCCCGCCTCGGCTGGGCCGAGGGGCGGATCGCCGTCGCCAACAGCCGCGGCCTGCGGCGCGCCGCTGAGGTGACGGCGGGCTGGACCGAGGTGATCTGCGGGCGCCATCCTGGCGCGGGGCGCGCCGCCGCGGCGTCCCGCTCGCTGGCCGGGCTCGATCCGCAGGCGGTCCGCGAGCGGGCGCGCCGCCGCCAGGGTCCCCCCGAGGTCGAGCCTCCTCCCGAGGGGCCGGTTCCCCTGCTGCTCTCCCAGGAGGCGGCGGCCGCCCTCGTCGAGCTGCTCAACCGGCAGGCCCTCACCTCCGACGCGTTCCACTCCGGCCTCTCCTTCCTGCGCGGCCGGCTGGATCAGCCGGTCTTCCACCCCCTGATCCACCTGCGCGACGACCCCGCGGACCCGCGCGGCCTCCCCTTCCCCTTCGACCTGCTGGGCGCCGCCGCGCGGCCGGTCGACCTGGTGAAGGGCGGCGTGGCGCTCACCGTGGCCCTCGACGACCGGCTCGCCCGCGAGCTCGACCGGCCGCCGAGCGCGCAGCGGGTCTCCCCGGACGAGGCCGTCTCCAGCCACCTTTTCCTGGGGCCGGGGAGCGCCTCCGAAGACGAGCTGCTGCGCGCCGCCGAAGGCGGGATCTGGATCGCCGCGCTCGATCCGCTGGAGGCCTTCGACGCCCACGCGCTGCGGTTCCGGGCGGTGGCGCGCGGCGCCCGCCGGATCGCCGGCGGCGCGCTCGGCCGCTCGCTCCCCGACCTGATCTGGGAGGACGACCTGCCCGCCCTCCTCAACCGGGTGCTGGCGGTCGGCTCCGAGCTGGTGACCGTGGCCACCGGCGCCGGGCTCTTCCAGGCCACCGCCGCGCCGATGCTGGCCGTCGCCGGCAATGCCGCCAATGCCGCCGGCGCCGGCCTCCGCTTCTCGCTCGACTGACGGCTCAGCTCCGCCGCAGCAGCACCAGCGTCTGGTCGTCGCCCTGGGGGAGCCCCTGGGAGAACTCGCCGACGGCGCGGGGGATGGCCTCGATCAGCTCGGCGAGCGGCCGGCCGGCCTCGGCGCGGAGAAGGTCGATCAGCCGGCCCATGCCGAACTCCTCGTCGTCGGGCGCCGCGGCCTCGGTGATGCCGTCGCTGTAGATGCAGAGGAGATCGCCCGGCTCCATCGTCACGGCACGCGACTGGAAGCGCGCGGCGGGCAGCAGGCCGAGCGGGACGCCGCCGGCCTTGAGCTCCTCGGCCGTGCCGTCGCGGCGCAGCAGCACCGCGGGGTTGTGCCCGGCGTTCATGTAGTGGAGGGCCCCCGTCTGCGGGTCCAGCTCGGCCAGCATCATGGTGATGAACTTGTTGGAAGCGCTCGACTCGCCGATGTGACGGTTCAGGCGCTCGAGCATGGCGGGGCCGAAGCCGGTGTGGTCGAGCAGCAGGCGCAGCGCCGAGTGGAGCGTCGAGACCATGAGGGCCGCCGGCATCCCCTTGCCCGAGACGTCCCCCACCACCAGGCCGATCCGGCCGTCGTCGCGGCGGAACAGGTCGTAGTAGTCCCCTCCGACCTGCCGCGCCGGGCGGTACCAGCCGGTCAGCTCGTAGCCGGGAACGGCGGGCGCTCCCTTGGGCAGGATCTGGTGCTGGATCTCGGCCGCGAGGTGCATCTCGCGCTCGAGCCGCTCCTTCTCGAGCGCCTGGAGGTGGAGCCGCGCGTTCTCCAGCGCCAGCGCCGCCTGATTGGCGAACAGCGACAGCGTGCGGCGGTCCGAGGCGAGGAAGGGGCCGACGCCGCGGCGGCTCTCCTTGTCGCCCACGGCGAGCAGGCCCCGCGCACCGCTCTCGACCTCGATCGGCACGCCCAGCAGGTAGCGGGCTCCGGGCAGCAGGTGAAGGGGGGCCTCGCCGCCGCCGGTCAGGAACCGCCGCAGCTCGGGGTCCTCGCCCGCGAACCAGGGCGCCGCCTCGCCGCCGAAGGTGCGGTCCTGGCGATAGCGGCCGTCCTCGAGGATGTAGAGCGCGCCACGCCGCGCGTCGAGCAGGGACACGGCGCGCAGCAGGATCTCCTCCGACAGGCGGTCGAGGTCGAGGGTCGAGGCGACCGCGAGGCCCACGTCGTAGAGGGCCTCGAGCTCGACCACCCGGTAGTTGACCTGGAACTGCTGCTCCTTGAGATCGGACTTCAGCCGGCCGCTCTTGAGCGCCGAGGCGAGCAGGAGGGTCAGAGGGTCGTCCACCGCCACGTCCGCCCCGTCGCGGGCCGCGCCGCCGGGCAGGAAGAGGATGCGGCCGCCGGGAAAGGTCAGGCTGCCGAGGCCGTCGGCGAGGGTGTCCCCCTCGACGGCGTCCGGCAGCCCGCCGCCCACCGCGGTCTGCTGCTCCAGGGCGCCCCCGCGCTCCAGGTAGAGGCCGGCGGCCTCGGCGCCGTGCTCCCGGCGCCAGAGGTCGAGCAGCCGCTCCAGCATCTGGCGCTCGCTCGCCTCGTCGCGGGAGAGGGCCAGAAGCTCGTTCCAGGCCTGCGCCGTCGTGCCGGCCCGCCCGATGCCCTCCATGTGGATGTCTCCCTACGGCTGTCGATACTGAACGCGAATCAGGACCGCATCTGGGCCGCCGCGGTCGCCTCATCGCTGAAGATGGGAGCGTACTGCGCCAGGCCCATGATATGGAAGGTCTTCTCGATGGTCGGCGTCAGGCAGCAGAAACCCAGCTTGCCGTCGATCTCGATCATCTTCTCGATGATCTCGATGAGGATCGAGATGCCGATCGAATTGACGATCTTCGTCCCCGCCAGGTTGAGCAGCAGCGCCTTGTAGCCCTCGTCGATGAGCTTGTAGGCGGCCTTGGCGATCTCCTCGCCCCCCTGGTTGTTGATGTAACCCTCCGTGTAGATCACCGCCAGCCCCTCGCGGCGATCCACGGTGATGTTGAGGCTCTCGGTCATCAGCTCGCCCCCGCTTTCAGCATCTTGCTCATCACGATGGTCGTCCCCCCGGGGCCGGAGCGGATCTCCACCTCGTCCATCATCCCACGGATCAGCCTGAGCCCGTGGTGGCGCTTGCGCGGTTTGCTCGCGCCGCCGCCGTTGACCGGCTCCTCGCTCTCCGGCGAGAAGCCGATGCCGTTGTCGTGGACCATGATGCGCAGCTTCTCCGGGTCCCCCGGTTCTCCCACGATCTGGAACGTCACGTAGACCTCCCGGTCGGCGGCGTGGCTGTGCTCCAGGGCGTTGATGCAAGCCTCGATCACCGCGTGCCGGACCTCGTCGATTCTATCCGGGCTCATCCGGACCGAATCGGCGATGGCGGCCGCGGTCTTGCTCGCCTCGATCTCCATCTCGGGGACCATCGGCATCGCCAGCGTGACCTCCCTCAGAACGCCTTCAGCCATGTCCGTACCGTACGGGCCGCAGGCGGTGATCAGAGGGAGAGATAGAGCTGGAGAGCGTAGATCACGATGGGATGGACCAGGTCGTGAGACAGCAGCCAACCGAAACTGGCCAGGGAGCCCACCGACAGCAGGACTTTGACCGGCACATACGGGACGGCTACGTGCTTCCGAACGGAGTCTAGCATGACGTTCCTCCTCATCGCCCCTCCCCTATCGCAAAGCCGTTGCCAGGCTCCGCCGGAAGTCCGCCTTGACGTCCGATACCTATTGTTTACAGTAACTTAACCGCAGAGACCCCGAACTGTGCCCAGAATGCCCCAACGGTCGGTGCGACATTCTGACCCGCCGAGCGGCGCCCCAGCGCGGGGCGAACGGTGGGAACGCCCATCTTGTCGCACTTTGGAGTGGTTTGAGGCAAAAAGTCGCGGCCGGGATAATTTGCCGCAGATTATTTGAACTAACGATTCAAAAGCCTTTCCGCTGCAGAGTCTTGCGGTCCAGCCCCAGGATCTTCGCGGCCTCGCTCTTGTTGCCGGCGGTCAGCTTGAGGACGCGGGCGATGTGGCGCCGCTCCAGGGTGGCGAGGTCGAGCGCCTCGGGGGAGGTCTGGGTGGGCGCGGCGAGCAGGGAGCGGATCAGCTCGGCGTCGATCTCCCCGTCGGCGAGGGAGACCGCGCCCTCCACGACGTTCTGGAGCTCGCGCACGTTGCCGGGGAAGTCGTAGCCGAGCAGCAGGGCCAGCGCCTCCGAGCGGAGGACGGGGACCGGGATCGCCTCCCGGCGGCAGAACTCCTCCAGGAAGGCGCGCACGAGATGAGGGATATCCTGCTTGCGCTCGCGCAGGGGCGGCAGCTCGATCTCCACTCCCTTGAGACGGTAGTAGAGATCCTCGCGGAACCGCCCGCCGGCGATCAGGGCCTCGAGGTCCTGGTGGGTCGCGGCCACCAGCCGCACGTCCACCGGGATCGGCCGCCGGCCGCCGACGCGCGTCACCTCCCGCTCCTGGAGGGCGCGCAGGAGCCGCACCTGGAGGGAGGTCTGCATGTCGCCGATCTCGTCGAGGAAGAGGGTGCCGCGGTCCGCCAGCTCGAACTTGCCGGGCCGGGCCTGGACGCCGGTCGCCACACCCCCCTCGATGCCGAACAGCTCGCTCTCGAGCAGCGACTCGGGCAGCGCCGCGCAGTTGACGGCGATCAGCGCCCCCTCGCGGCCCGAGAGGTGGTGGAGCATCTTCGCCACCAGCTCCTTGCCGGTGCCGCTCTCCCCGCGCACCAGCACGCTGACGCCGCGGGGGGCCACCCGCTCGACCACCTCCAGCACGCGGCGCATCGGCGGCGCCAGGGCCACGATCCGCCGCCCGGCGACCTCCTGGGCGAGCCGTCCCTTGAGCGCCTTGTTCTCCTCTTCCAACCGCTCGCGCTGGGTCTCCAGGCGCTCGACCTGGCGGGCGGCGTCGAGAGCGGCGCCGGCGAGGGCCGTCACCGAGTCGAGGAAACGGCGGTCGTCGGGGGTGAAGGAGTGGTCCGGGTCGCCGCGGAGCTCCTTGTCCAGCACCGCGACGTAGCCCAGGAAGACGCCGCGATAGGCGAGCGGCGCCGCCAGGAGCTGATCGTAGGCGCGCCCGGCCAGCTCGCCGCGCGAGCGGACGAGGGTATGCCCCTCGGTCAACAGCTCGCGCCAGATCGGAGCGGCGAGGAGGGCGTCCCCGGCCGGCAGCGCGTCCAGCCAGCCGACCGAGGCCACCCCGCGCGCCCCGCCGTAGGCGTCGCGGCTGACCGCCACGGCCGCCGCCGGATCGAGCACGGCGCAGACCCGCTGCAACAGCTCGTCGACCAGCTCCTGCTCCGGGCGCTGGGCGTGGAGCGCGATCGCCAGGTCGTAGAGCGTCTCGAGCTGGAGGATCCGCCGCTTCTCGGCGATCAGGGCGTCGTGGCGTGCCATCGCCTTTATTGTACGGCCCCGCCGGTCCCAGGGTTGCCGAGGCCGGCCTTACCGCCGCCCGCCCGCCCGCTTCTTCGCCTTGGGCGGCGGGAGGACCTGCCGCAGATACCGGCCGGTGTAGCTCTCGGGCGCCGCGGCGACCTCCTCCGGCGTCCCCACGGCCAGGAGCTGCCCGCCGCCGGCTCCCCCCTCGGGACCCAGGTCGATCACCCAGTCGGCCGTCTTGATGACGTCCAGGTTGTGCTCGATCACCACCACCGTGTTGCCCAGCTCGACCAGCCGGTGCAGCAGCTTCAGCAGCTTGCCGACGTCGTCGAAGTGGAGGCCGGTGGTGGGCTCGTCCAGCAGATAGAGGGTGCGGCCCGTCGAGCGCTTGCACAGCTCGCGGGAGAGCTTCACCCGCTGCGCCTCACCGCCCGAGAGGGTGGTCGCCGGCTGGCCGAGCCGGATGTACCCGAGCCCCACCTCGTTGAGCGTCTCCAGCACCCGCTCGATCGTCGGGATGTTGCGGAAGACCTCGTACGCCTGCTCCACCGGCAGCTCGAGGATCTCGGCGATGTTCAGCCCCTTGTAGCGCACGGCGAGCGTCTCGCGGTCGTAGCGCTTGCCGCCGCAGACCTCGCAGGTGACGTAGATGTCGGGCAGGAAGTGCATTTCGATCTTGATCTGCCCGTCCCCCTTGCAGGCCTCGCAGCGCCCGCCCGGGACGTTGAAGCTGAACCGCCCCGGCCCGTAGCCGCGCATCCGCGCCTCCGGGGTCATCGCCATCAGGTTGCGGATGGGATTGAACACGTTGGTGTAGGTCGCCGGGTTGGAGCGCGGCGTGCGGCCGATCGGGCTCTGGTCGATGGCGATCACCTTGTCGAGCTGCTCCAGGCCGACGATGCGCTCGTGATCTCCCGGCTTGTCGGAGGCGCGGTAGAAGTGGCGCGCCAGGGCCTTGTGCAGGATGTCGTTGACCAGCGTGCTCTTGCCCGAGCCCGAGACCCCGGTGACCACGGTGAAGGCGCCGATGGGGAACTCCACGTCCAGCCCCTTCAGGTTGTTCTGCCGCGCCCCCTCGATGAGGAGCTCGCCGCGCCCCTCCCGCCGGGTCTCCGGCACCGGCACCTCCAGGGCGCCGGTCAGGTACTTGCCGGTGAGCGACGCCGGCGACTGGGCGATCTGCTCCGGCGTCCCCTGGGCCACCACCTCGCCGCCGTGGACGCCGGCGCCGGGACCCAGGTCGATCACCCAGTCCGCGGCGCGGATCGTCTCCTCGTCGTGCTCCACCACCAGCACCGAGTTGCCGAGGTCGCGCATTCCCTGGAGGGTGGCGAGCAGGCGGGCGTTGTCCTTCTGATGCAGGCCGATCGACGGCTCGTCGAGCACGTAGAGCACGCCCATCAGCTTGCTGCCGATCTGGGTCGCCAGACGGATGCGCTGGCTCTCGCCGCCCGAGAGCGTGGCGGACGAGCGGTCGAGCGTCAGGTAGCCCACCCCCACGTCGTCGAGGAACGACAGGCGGTCCTGGATCTCCGTCACCACCTTCTCGGCGATCGCCCGTTCCCGCTTGTCGAGCGGCACGGTGCCCATCCAGGCCCGCAGGTCCGACACCGGCAGCCGCGACAGCTCGTCGATCGCCTTGCCGTGCAGCGTGACCGACAGCGCCTCCGGCCGCAGCCGCCGCCCCTCGCAGGTCGGGCAGAGGTGGACCGACATGAACTTCTCGATCTCGCCCCGGATGGTCGGCGAATCGGTCTCCTTGTAGCGCCGGTCGAGCATGGGGATCACCCCCTCGAACTTGCCCGTCCACGAGTAGCTCGACTTTTTCCCCGACAGGTTGAAGCTGAGCTCCTCGTCGCCGCTGCCGTGCAGGATCACCTTGCGGGCCTCGGCCGGCAGCTTCTTCCACGGCGTCGAGAGCGAGAAGCCCATGGCCTTCGAGAGCGTGTCGACCATCTTCAGGCGCCACGACTTCGAGCCCTCGGGCCACGGCGCCACGGCGCCGGCGAGGATCGAGCGGTCCGCATCCGGCACCACCTTCTCGGGGTCCACGCCCATCAGCGTGCCCAGCCCCGAGCAGGTCGGGCAGGCGCCGTACGGGCTGTTGAACGAGAACAGGCGCGGCGTGATCTCGGTCAGGCTGGTGCCGCACTCCGAGCAGGAGTAGTTCTGGGAGAGCGTCTCCTCCGCGGCTCCCTCGGGAGCCAGCACCACCAGCCCGCCGGCCACCTTGAGGGCGGTCTCGATCGAGTCCGCCAGACGCTTCTCGATGCCTGGCTTGACCACGATGCGGTCGATCACGATGTCGATCGAGTGCTTCTTCTGCTTGTCGAGGGCCGGCGGCTCGCCCGCCAGCTCGACCATCTGGCCGTCGATGCGGGCGCGCAGGAAGCCCTCGCGGGCCATCTGCTGGAGCTGCTTCTTGTACTCCCCCTTCTTGCCGCGCACGTAGGGGGCGTAGATGACCAGGCGGGTCCCCTCGGGCAGCTCGAGGACGCGGTCCACCATCTGCTGCACGGTCTGGGGACGGATCGTCTGGCCGCAGACCGGGCAGTGGGGCACCCCGACCGAGGCGTACAGCAGCCGCAGATAGTCGTGGATCTCGGTCACCGTGCCCACCGTCGACCGGGGGTTCTTGGAGACCGACTTCTGCTCGATGGAGATCGCCGGGGAGAGCCCCTCGATGGAATCCACGTCCGGCTTCTCCATCTGCTGGAGGAACTGCCGGGCGTAGGAGGAGAGCGACTCGACGTATCGCCGCTGCCCCTCGGCGAAGAGGGTGTCGAAAGCCAGCGACGACTTGCCGGAGCCCGAGACCCCGGTGATCACCACCAGCTTGTTCCTGGGGATCTCGAGAGTGACGTTCTTGAGGTTGTGCTCGCGCGCACCGCGGACGGAGATGCTATCCATGGGACCGGTCATCCTAGCAGAGGGAGAGGGGACCGGGGATGGTCCCGGGACACGAAACGTGGGTGCCCCGCGAGGGAATTCCCCTCAACCCACGGGATCGGAGACTCAGTTGCCGCAACCCGTCGCGATCGCCAGAGCCCGGCACACGATCGCCATCTTCTCGGGGCTGACGCTGCCGATATAGAACCCCAGGCGTTGGCGCTCGACGGTCTGGACGTTGTCGAGATTGACGGCAGAGTGGACCTTGAGCCCCTCCTCAACCCCCACGACCACCTCGCTCGGCGCACCGCGAATCGTCGAAGTGATCGGAGCGACAATCACCGTCGTAAGTAGACCGATGACCTCCTGGCGGGTCAGAACCAGGACGGGGCGTCGTTTGTCAGGGGGCTTGAGGTATACAGCCAGATCTCGCCGCGATTCACTCGCTCGGCCACGCCCCCTGATCCTCCCATCCTTCGAATTCCTCACCGATTCCGGCCCCGTTCTCATAGGCTCTCCGGTACTGTTCGGCGATGGCCTCGCTCGCCTCGGAAACCTGGCAGCATCGGCCAATATACTCGGCCGCCGCCTTCCGGAGAACCTCGGACCGTCCACGCTGCTGAACCTCCTCGCTGGCGTCGAGCCGGGCCAGGAGATCGTCATCGAGCCGGAGGCGTAGAGACTTCATGGGACAACTCTACCCGGCGTCTGTAGGCGAGTCAACGGTTCTCTCCAGACACGACGGCCGGTCTCCCTTACTACTTCTTCTTCGCCGCCGCCCTTCTTGTGGTACCAGGCGGTGGCCGCGTAGGTCGGCAGATAGAGCATGAACGGCATGTCGTTGCCGGGCCCGAACAGGATCGCCTGCCAGTTGAGCACCGAGGAGACCAGCACGATGCCGTTCAGGTCCAGGCCGAAGCGCGACTGGAGGAACTCGGAGAGGCCGGCGGAACGGGTCGTGCCGTAGCTCTCGCCGGCCAGGAACTTGGGGCTCGCCCAGCGCTCGTTGCGGGTGATCCACAAGCGGATGAACTCGCCCACCGACTCGATGTCCGGCTTGATGCCGTGGTACAGCTTGGGATCGACTCCCGGCACGGTCCGGCTGTAGCCGGTCGACACCGGGTCGATGAACACCAGATACGTCGGCGAGCGGCAGAAGTTCCAGCGCCGCCCGTCAAGCCGGCGTGCGGTCCCCCTCGGTCGTCGGCGCCGAGATGACCAGGAACACGACGTCTTCCGTCGACGGGTTGTGAAACCGGTGCGGTATGCCCGGAGGAACGTGGACGCCCTGGCCGGCGCCGAAAGTCACCGAGCTCGCCGCGAAGTCGAGCGTCGCCAGGCCCGCCAGCACGTAGAAGAACTGCCGCGCCCGCGAATGAAAGTGCCGGGTCTCGGACGCGCCGGGGGGAACGCGCTCTTGAATGACGCTGAGCTGCTCGCCCTGAAGCAGACGCCATCCGTCACACCCCTGGCCCCAGATGTAGTGCTCGGCGTTGTCGATGCTGACGGGCGTCAGGGTGTCGTCGTCGGCCGTGGCCATCGGGTGCGCCTCCCGTTTTGATGAGGCGCACCCTATCGCAAGTGGCCGGGCGGCGCTCAGACGACTCGTCTGCCCCGGATGAGGTGGAGCACCACCACGATGACGGCGATGATGAGTAGGAGATGGATCAGCCCGCCGGCGACATGAAACGCGAAGAAGCCGAGGGCCCACAGGACGAGAAGGATGATGCCGATGATCAGCAGCATGTCTGTTTTCTCCTTGGGGAAAGAAGGATCCGTTACTCCGCGGCTTTCTCTTCAGAGCGTCCAACCTTCTCCTGCGCCTTGCCCAGATTCTTCTGCGCCTTGCCCTTGAGCTCCTGGCCCGGGTCGCCGACGGCGGCTCCGGCCACCTCGTTCACCTTGCCCTTGACCTGGTTGACAGCGCCCTTGGCGACGTTCTTGTCGCCGTGCTCTCCGATACCCATGATGAATCTCCTTTGCGGCCCGGCCGCATTAACCTGCTGAGGTCTGGAGACTGCAAGGTCCGGGCCACCCCACGGGAGAGTGAACAAGCCAGCGATGATGCACCGTCCTCCCGGGAAGGCGCGCTTCTCTCTCCCTGCCACACCCTCCTCTTCAGAAGCTGTCGAAGTCGCGCCACCTCCGGCGACCGGCTCGCGGCCGTTCGGGCAGCATAGCCTTCGCCGGATCTTCACAAGGAGATGGAAAATGAACAGCCATCGGAAGGTCGTGTTCCTGGTCCTCCTCTGCGCCGCCCTTTTCATGGCCTCGGCGGTCTTCGCCAAGCAGGCCGCGAAGGATCCCGCCAAGCAACCCGCCAAACAGGGCACCACCCTGGAGAGGCATGCCACGGAGCTGAAGCCGATGGCTCCGAAGTCATCTTTCTCTGGACACTTCGGAGGCAACTCGTCCCGGCCGGCGTTCCTCAAGGACAGCTGCTCCGGGTCCTGTGACTGCGGCTCCTGCTCTTGCTATGGCACGTATTCCTGCTGTTCAGGTGGATGCGACGCTTGCTGGGCCTACCGCGACAGTCGCGGGTTGTGCGACGCGGTCCAGTGAGGTTTCGCCCAGACCCGTAACCAGGAAAGACCTCGGCGGGCGCGAGGCCCCAAACCTCGGTCAGCCCGCCGAGCCGGCGCGTTGCGCTACGCTCCGCTCGCCCCTCCACGCCGCGAAAATCCAGATCAGTCCGCTGACGGCGAAGGCCACCGGGAGGATCAGCATGGCCTTGCCCAGGGAAGAGATGTCGGAGACGTAGCCGACCAGCGGCGGCGAGGGGACGTCTCCCAGCAGGTGGATGGCGAGGATCGACAGCGCCACGGCCGTGGCCCGGCGGTCCGGCGCCACCACGTTGATGATCGCCGAGTTGATCGGCCCCGTGGACATGAAGACCAGCATCTCGGCGACCACGATGGCCGCCGTGTAGACCCCGCGGTCGCGGGCGGTGAAGGCGACCCAGGCGAACGGCACGGCGGCGAGCGTGCTCACTCCCGAAACCCAGAGATAGGACTCCCGGAAGCGGCGCAGCAGGCGGTCGCCGAGCCAGCCGCCGAAGAAGGTGCCCACGAACCCCGTCACCACCACGATCGCTCCGAACTGCACCGTGGCGTCGGTGCGCGCCAGACCCCGCTCGCGCTCGAGGAACGCCGGGGTCCAGAAGGCCAGGGCGCCCAGCGCGAAGGTATAGGCGGCGTAGCCGAGAACGGTCAGCGTGTAGGGAACGTTGCGGAGCAGCGAGGCGTAGGCCGCCAGCGCCTGCCTGCCGATCGCCGCCCCGTGCGCGTGCGTCGCCTCGGGGGCCGCCGCGCCGTCCTGGGCGCCCCGCGGCGGATCGAAGAGGCGCGAGGTCATGTAGGCGAGCAGGAGGCCGGGCACGCCGGCCACGAAAAAGGCGGCCCGCCAGCCGAAGTAGTGATCGACGAGCCCGCCCAGCACGTACCCCGCGGCCGAGCCGATGGGGATGGCGGCGGAGAAGACGGCGAAGACCCGGCCCCGCCGCTCCACCGGGAAGTAGTCCGCGAGCAGGGCCGGCGAGACCGTGCCGTACGCCGCCTCGCCGACGCCCACCGTCGAGCGGGCGAGAAACAGGGTCGCGAAGCTCCGGGCGAAGCCGCCGAGGGCCGTCGCCACGCTCCAGATGGCCACGCCGGCCGCGATGAGGCGCGGCCGCTTGCCGCGGTCGCCGAGCGTGCCGAAGATCGGCGAGGTCAGCATGTAGACCAGGATGAAGCCGGTGGCGAGCCACCCGAGCTGGGCGTCCGAGAGATGGAGCTCCGAGCGCTTCAGGCTCTCCACCAGGGAGGCGACGACGAACCGGTCGATGTAGTTGAACAGGTTGACCAGCGTGAGGACGAACAATCCCCAGCGGGCGACGCGGACCGGATCGGCGGGTCGGGTGGGCACGGGCATGATAGTTAGAAAACGGCAGGAGGGACTCTAAAGGGATGGCGGGGGGGCGTCAATCGGCACCGTTCCATGTCCTTGAAGTCCCTGTTGTCCCTGCCGTCCCTGCCGTCCCTACTCGGCTCTTCCGCCGCGCAGGCTCCTACGGCGGCGACTGGTGCAGTCGGGTCAGAAAGCCCGCCAGCTCGACGGCGTCCTCCACCCGCGCGCAACGCTCGTGGAACACGAAGCCCACCGTCCGGCCGGGCGCCGGCTCGCGGAACGGAATGTACCGCACCAGCCCCGAGCAATCCGCGCCGGCGACGAGCGTCATCTGTGGCACCAGGGCGCAGCCGTTCCCCGCCGCCACCAGGTGCCGCAGGGTCTCCACGCTGGCGGCCTGCAGCGGGCTCAGGGTGGAGTCCGGCGTCGTGCCGCAGGTCTCCAGGGTCTGCTCCCGCAGGCAGTGCCCCCGCTCCATCAGCAGCATCTCGCGGGGATCGAGCTGGCCCAGGCTGACCTCCGGCGAGGCCGCGAGAGGATGGCGGGCGGGGACCGCCAGCACGAACGACTCGCGGAACAGGGGGGTCTCCGTCAACCCCCGCTCCCCCGTCGGCAGGCAGACGATGGCCGCGTCCAGCGAACGCTGGCGGAGCATCTGGAGCAGCGCCTCGGTCAGCGCTTCCGTGAGCACCAACTCGAGCTTCGGATACCCCTCGCGCAGCAGGGCGAGGAACCGAGGCGCGTAGTAGGGCCCGATTGTGGGGACCAGGCCGAGCCGGAACCGGCCCCAGAGCAGGTCCCGCCGGACGCCGGCCCGGCCGATCCCCGCGATCTCCTCCAGCGCCGAGCGGATGCGCTGCACCGTCCGCTGCCCCGCCGGGGTCAGCGCCACGTGCCGCGAGGTGCGCTCGAACAACAACTCCCCCAGCGCCTCCTCCACCTTCTTGACGGCGGCGCTCAGCGATGGCTGGGCGATCGACAGGTCTTCCGCCGCCCGCCCGAAGTGCAGCCGCTCCGCCAGCGCGACCACCGCCCTCAGGTCCCGGATCGACAGTCCGTCGAGCTCATTCATAAGAAATCCCGATCGCATTGATTGAAATCCTCGGCTTGTTCTATCAAAGATCGGCCACTAGAGTAAATCCCAGGTCAGAGAGGAGGACTTATGACTTGCTTCGAATGTGATGGCCGCACCGGCCCCGGTGGCATGAGTTACGACGACCGCAGCGCCGTCGGCATCTGCCGCCACTGCGGCAAAGGCCTCTGCAAGGCCCACGGCGTGTGGGCCGAACCGGCGAACGAATTTCTCTGCAGCCATTGCGCGTCCCTCGCGGCCGCGCCGAGATCTCGAGAGGAGTGAGGGGAATGGCGGAAAGGAACACCCTGACGACGGCGTTCGGCATCCCGGTGCCGGACAACCAGAACTCGTTGACGGCCGGCCCGCGTGGGCCGGTCCTGCTCCAGGACGTCTACCTGCTGGAGAAGCTGGCCCATTTCAACCGGGAGCGCATCCCGGAGCGCGTGGTGCACGCCAAGGGAGCGGGCGCCTACGGCTATTTCGAGGTGACCCACGACCTGACGGCCTTCTGCAAGGCATCCCTGTTCTCCCAGGTCGGCAAGCGCACCGAGGTCCTGGTGCGCTTCTCGACGGTGGCCGGCGAGAAGGGCTCCGCCGACGCCGAGCGCGATCCCCGGGGCTTCGCGGTGCGCTTCTACACGGAGGCGGGGAACTACGACCTGGTGATGAACAACACGCCGGTCTTCTTCATCCGCGATCCGTTGAAGTTCCCGGATTTCATCCACACCCAGAAGCGCCACCCCGAGACCAACTGCAAGGACGCCAACGCCCACTGGGATTTCATCTCGCTCAGCCCGGAGTCATTGCACCAGATCACCATCCTGTTCTCCGACCGCGGCACGCCGCGCACCTACCGGCACATGCACGGCTTCAGCGGTCACACCTTCCTCTGGACCAACGCCGCGGGAGAGGCGTTCTGGGTGAAGTACCACTTCCGCACCGAATCGGGCGTCGAGAGCTTCTCCCGCGAGGACGCGATCGGGATGGCCGGCCACGATCCCGACCATGCCACGCGGGACCTCTTCGACACCCTCGCCGGCGGCGGCGAGGCGGCCTGGAGTGTCGAGGTCCAGATCATGCCGGCGGCGGACGCGGCCACCTACCGCTTCGATGTGTTCGATCTCACCAAGGTCTGGCCCCACGCCGACTATCCGCGCCACAAGCTCGGCCGCATGGTGCTCGACCACAATCCCCAGAACTATTTCGCCGAGATCGAGCAGGCCGCCTTCTCGCCGGGCAACCTGGTGCCCGGCGTGATGCCGTCGTTCGACAAGATGCTGCAGGCGCGGCTGATCTCCTACTCCGACGCCCACCGCTACCGGCTCGGCGTCAACTACGTCGACCTGCCGGTCAACTGCCCGCACGCCACGCGGGCGAGCAACTATTACCGGGACGGCGCCATGAAGTTCAACGGCAACGGCGGCGGCTGCCCGGTCTACGAGCCGAACAGCTACCAGGACGCTCCCAAGCAGGCCCCCGAGCTCTCGCAGATCCCCTTCGAGGTGCAGGGGAACGCGGCGCGCACCCCCTATCAGCACCCCAACGACGACTACGTCCAGCCGGGCAACCTCTACCGGCTGCTGAGCGAACCGGCGAAGCAGCGCCTGGTCCACAACCTCGTCGAGCACATGAAGCTGGTCCGGCGAGAGTTCCAGGTCCGCCAGATCGGCCATTTCCTGCGCGCCGACGCCGATTACGGCAAGCGCGTGGCCGAGGGCCTCGGCATCGCCCTGCCGGAGGTCGCACAGCCGGAGATGCTGGTCGGCGTCTGAGGCGATCCCCGAAGGTTGGTGGATGAAGCGCGCGCCCGGTGGCAGGCCGGGCGCCTTTTTTCTTTTATCCTCTTCCCGCCATGAAATCCCGTGGGAACGGAATTCCTGCCGTTTGTTCCCTTGATCGGCTGGAATCTCCAGTTACCCGGAATCCCCTCCCGCCACAGGCCCCGGTATGGAGAGTTGACCCGTCAAATTCTCGGATTGCGCAACCTCAAGTGCCGTCTTCTCGCCATTGACCCCAATGAAATCAAGCTCTTACGATCGCATCCATGGATGTCAACCTCTTTCGGAAACGGATCGCGCGATGGCGTCTGGAGCGGAATCTGAGCCAGGAAGCCCTCGACCGGATCTGCGGCTTCCTTCCCGGCACGGTGAGGCGACTGGAGGAGGAGAAGCTCATCCTGAGGGATGAGACGTTCGTCCGCATCGTGATCGGCACCGGCCGGGACCTCCCGTGGACGCTGGTCGAGGAGTGCGGCTCTCTGTTCCAGAGGCTGGAACCCTATGAAGAGCCCTTGCGGCAGCAGCTCGGCAAGGAGAGGCCGCCGCAGGCCCTCGATCAGGACGGCGAGTTCCAGAAGGCGCTCGACTTGATGGTCTCCAACCTGGCCACCGTGCTCAGCAAGCAGGCGCGGGCCGGCGATCGCCGCGCCCTGATGATCGACATCCTCTCCGAAGCCGCCGCGCGGCGCGGGCCGGACGGCGACCCGCCGCAGCGCCTGCGGGCATCGCGCAGGAAGACGGCCGGCGCGGGGAGCTGACGGCGAACCTTTTTCCTCTCTCCTGCGTCTAGGTGAGAGGAGAGACATGAACGCGCCGAGCCCATCCCCCGACCTCCTGCTCGCCCGCCTCGCCGCCCGCGGCCGGGCGGACGCCTGGGACGAGCTGCTGGCGCTCTACGGCGAGCGCGTCTACAACCTGGCGTACCACTTCGCGGGCTCGAGCGCCGACGCCGAGGACCTGACGCAGGAGATCTTCCTCCGCCTCTACCAGAACCTCCGCCTCTACCGCGGCGACGTGCCGCTCGCCGCCTGGGCGCTGCGCCTGTCGCGCAACCTGTGCATCGACCACTACCGCCGTTCCCGCCGGGAGCGCCGCGCCGGCGGCGTCTCCGAGGAGGTGCTGGCCCGCCTGCCCGCCGCGGGCGACGATCCGCAGGCCGAGGCGCAGCGGCGCCAGCAACTCCGGACGGTCTACCGCGAGCTCGAGGAGATGTCCGAGGATCTCGCCGAGGTGGTGCTGCTGCGCGATCTCCAGGGCTGGAGCCTGGAGGAGACCGCGACCTGGCTGGAAGTGCCGGTGGGCACGGTGAAGTCGCGGCTTCACCGGGGACGCCTGGAGCTCGCCGGGCGCGTCAACGCGAAGCTGGCCGCGAAGGGGATCCCGCGCCTTCCCGTCCCCGCTCCGGCCGCGGGCCTGGAGGCGGAGCCATGTTGAGCGGGCTGAGCGGGGCCTGCCGGCGCTTCCGCGCCCACTTCTCTCCGGGATCGGCCCATCCGCACCGCCGCGACTGCCGGGAGTGCGAGGCCTTCGCCGCCGCTCTGGAGAGCGCGGCCGGAGCCCGTCTCCCCCTCCCGTCCGCCCTGCGGCAGACCCTGCGGGCGATCGCCGGCCCCGAAGAGGACGCCGTGCTGCCCTTCGCCGTGCCCCGGCTGCCGGTGCCGGACGCTCTCGCCCGCCGCCTGCGCGGGATCGCCCGTCCGGGGCAGACGATCCCACTGATCCGTCAGGCGCCGCCCGAGTGGGTGCGCAGCCCGCGCTACGCCGTGGCCGCGAGCGCCCTGCTGGCGCTGCTGCTCGGGCCGTTCCTCGCCGGCGCCGTCGATCACGGCCGGCAGGCCCTGGGCGCCGCGGACGCCGCCGTGGACGCAAGAATGAGCCCGCTCCTGCGCCGGACCGGAGACAGGGGGCAGGAGGAGATCGGCAGGCTGCGCTCCACCACCGCCGCCGTCTGCGACGCGGCCCGCCAATCGTTCGAGAGCTCCCTGGGACGCCTCGACGACGGGCTCTCCGGCCTTTCCGTCCGTCTGTCCAACGTCCTGTCCGAAAACCTTGACAACCTGGGCCCGCGGTCCGCCGCCGGGTCCGTGAGGAGACCGCAATGAATCCCGCAGAGAACTGGCAGACCCACGCCGGGCCGGTCGACGCCGAGCCACAGATCGCCGCGCCCTTCGCTCCCCCACCCGCCCCGGCCGTCGCGGTCCCGCCGCCGATCGGCCGCAAGAACCCCGGCCTGGCCGCGCTGCTCTCCCTGTTTCCGGGGATGGGCAGCGTCTACAACGGCCTCTACATGCGGGGCTTCACTTTCTTCGTCGTCATCGCCTCCCTGATCGCCATCACGGCCAAGAATCATCCCCTGTTCGGGCTGGCGATCGCCTTCTTCTGGCTGTTCAACGTGATCGACGCCTACCGCCAGGCGACGCTGATCAACTACGGCTACGCCCAGGATCTCGGCCTGCTGGACATGCCGAAGGTGCCGCGGGCCGGCCAGGGCGGCCTGGTGGCGGGAGTCCTGCTCAGCCTGATCGGCATCGCCGCCGCCCTCGACCAGTACTTCGACATCCGGTTCGACTGGATCTTCAATCTCTGGCCCTTCGCCCTCGTCGCCCTCGGCCTCTGGCTGATCGTCTCCACGATCCGCGACCGGCGGCAGAGCTAGGAGCCTGCGCGGCGGCCGGCGGCTCCCACCCCCAGCGACGCCGTGGCCACGTCGTGGACCGGCGTGGGCACTCCGGCCAGGCGGCCGAGGCGGGAGACGGCTCCGCTGAGGTCGTCGATCTCGGTCGGTCCGCCGGACTCCAGGTCCAGCAGGAAGCTCGGCTTCATCGTCTCGGGGAGAGAGGCGATGAAGGCGAGGATCTGCGACTCCGCGTCCGCCGCCAGCGCCACGCCGCGGGCGCGGGCCACGGCGGCGACCTCATGGACCGCGCGCTCGATCAGCAGCGGTCCCAGCGGCGCCTTGCGGACCGGTCCGATGGGCGAGCGGGCCAGCCCGCAGGCCGCCGACATCGTGGTGATGAAGATGAATTTCCGCCAGAGATCGCCGGTGATGTCCGCCGACGCCCGGGCCTCGACGCCGGCCTCCCGGAACGTCGCGGCGATGCGCTCGGCACGCTCGGAGAGGCCTCCCGCCCGCTCTCCCAGGACCACCCGGTAGAACGGGCTGCGGCGCTCGACCACGCCCGGCGCGCTCCGCACGGCGCTGATCTCGGCAAGACCGCCGAGCACCCGGTCGCCGGGGACGCCGGCGTCCACCAGCCGGTCGGCGGCCTCCACGCCGTTGAGCAGCGGCAGGATCACCGCTCCCGCCTCGGCCAGCCGCCGGGCCGCCGGAGCGATCGCCGACAGGGAGTAGCCCTTGACGGCCACGATCGCGAGCTCGGCGCCTGTCAGCTCCTCCGCGTCCGCGGCCGCCTCGACCCTCGCCGTGAAGGTCTCCTCGGGCGTGCGCACCTCGAGCCCCCGCTGCCGCAGGGCTGCGAGGTGAGCCCCCCGCGCCAGCAGGGACACCGGATGGCCGGCGCGCGCGAGCAGGCCGCCGTAGTAGCCGCCGACGCCTCCCGCTCCCAAAATCGCGATTCTCATCGCCCGATGATACCTTGGCATCAGGATCGCAAGCCCGTCAGGAACAGGGAGGGAGAGCCGATGACTCGCCTGGGAAAGTTGCACGCCGAGCTGGTGCCTCTGGTCCTGCTCGTGCTGATCGCAGGAGGGATCTGGGCGTTCGCCTATATCGCCGACGACGTGCGGGAGGGGGAGACGCGGACGTTCGACGAGCGGGTCCTCCTCTCGCTGCGGAATCCCGCGGACCGTTCGGATCCCCTGGGACCCGCCTGGGTGGAGGAGACCGAGCGTGATTTCACCGCCCTCGGCGGCGTCGGGGTGATGTCGCTGCTGACGCTCGGGATCAGCGGCTTCCTGCTGCTCGACGGCAAGAACCGCGCCGCCCTCCTGGTCCTGGCGGCCGTGGGCGGCGGCCTGCTGCTGAGCTCGGTGCTGAAGCACGGCTTCGAGCGCCCGCGGCCGGAGCTCGTCCCCCAGGGCTCGCTCGTCTACACCTCCAGCTTTCCCAGCGGCCATTCGACGATGGCGGCGGCCACCTATCTCACCCTGGGCGCCCTGCTCGCCCGGGTGCAGCGCCGGCGGCGGATCAAGGTCTTCCTGCTCGGCTTCGCGATCCTGATCACCGTGCTGGTGGGCACCAGCCGCGTCTATCTCGGGGTCCACTGGCCGACGGACGTGCTGGCGGGCTGGGCCCTCGGCGGGAGCTGGGCCCTGATCTGCTGGCTGATCGCCCGCTGGCTCCAGCGGCGCGGCGAGGTCGAGACGGCCGGCGCGCCGCCGGACTGATCGACCTCCCCTCATCCCGCGATACACTCCAGGGCCGTCAACCGTGCCTTTGGAGGGGTCCCATGAATCTCCGCCGCCTCGTCTCGAGCTTCCTCGCCGTCCTCGCCCTGTCCGGCGCCGCCCTCGCGGCGGCCGCTCCCGTGCCGCCGGAGTCCTACTCGGCCCTGCGCTGGCGCCTCGTCGGCCCGCTCCGCGGCGGCTGGGGGACCTGCGCCTCCGGAGTGCCGGGCCAGCCCGAGACCTTCTACTTCGGCGCCGCCGACGGCGGCGTGTGGAAGACCACCGACGCCGGACGGACCTGGAACCCCCTCTTCGAGCACGAGGCCGCCGCGTCGATCGGCGCCCTGGCGGTGGCGCCCAGCGATCCGTCCGTCCTCTACGTGGGCACCGGCCAGGTCACCTCCCGGTGGGATATCGCCGCCGGCAACGGCGTCTACCGTTCCGCGGACGGCGGCAAGACCTGGGAGGCCCGCGGGCTCGCGGCCAGCCGCCACATCGGCCGCCTGTGGATCGATCCCCGCAACGCCGACGTGGTCCTGGTCGCCGCCCAGGGCCACTTCTTCGGCCCCAACAAGGAGCGCGGCCTCTTCCGCAGCACGGACGGCGGCAGGAGCTGGGACAACGTCCTGTTCGTGGACGAGACCACCGGCGCCACCGACCTCGCCGCGGATCCGGGCGCGCCGGACACCCTCTACGCCTCGACCTGGCAGGTCCGCTACTATCCCTGGCTCTCCTACTTCACGCCCAACGTGGGACCGGGAAGCGGGATCTTCAAGTCGACGGACGGCGGCAAGACCTGGGCGCGCCTGACCGGCCCCGGCCTCCCCGCCGGACCGCTCGGCCGCATCAGTCTCGCCGTGGCGCCCGGCAGCCGGGGAGCGCGCGTCTACGCCACGATCAACGCCGCCGGTCCCGGCTCCGGCCTCTACCGCTCGGACGACGGCGGCGCCGCGTGGCAGCGGATCAACGCGGACGCGGCCCTCGCCGGCGACTACGCCGGGATGATCGCGGTCGATCCCCGGAACCCGGACACCGTCTACGTCATGGGGCAGTCGATCCGCCGCTCGACGGACGGCGGCAAGACCTTCGGCTTCTTCCGCGGCGCGCCGGGCGGCGACGACTATCACTTCCTGTGGATCGATCCCGATCACCCGGAGCGGATGGTCGTGGCCAGCGACCAGGGGACGGTGGTCACCGTCAACGGCGGCCAGAGCTGGGGCACCTGGTACAACCAGGCGACCGGGCAGTTCTACCACGTGGCCACCGACGACCGGTTCCCCTACTGGATCTACAGCGGTCAGCAGGACAGCGGCACGGTGGCGGTGGCGAGCCGCAGCGACTACGGCCAGCTCACCTTCCGCGACTGGCATCCGGTGGGCGGCGACGAGCGCGATTACGACCTGCCGTTCCCGGGCGATCCGGACGTTGTCTACGGCAGCGGCCTCGGCGGGCGCCTGTCGCGCTGGGACGCCCGCACGGGCCAGGTCCAGAACGTCGCGCCCTGGCCGGTGTCGAGCTACGGCCAGCGGCCGACGGGGGTCCGCTACCGCAGCACCTGGATCACCCCGATCGCGATCTCGCCGCTGCCGCCGCACGCGATCTATCTCGGCGCCCAGGTGCTCTTCCGCTCGACCGACGGCGGCCAGCATTGGGAGACGGTGAGCCCCGACCTCTCGGGCGCCGTGCCGGGCGCCCCGGGAACGCCGGACTGCGCCACGGGCGACGTGCCCGTCTCGCGCGCCAGGGCATGCGGCTTCGGCGTCATCTCGACCATCGCGCCGTCAGCTCTCGAAAAGGACCTGATCTGGATCGGCACGGACGACGGGCTGATCCACCTGACCCGCGCCGGCGGCAAGAGCTGGCGGAACGTCACCCCTCCCGGCCTCGCCGAGTGGAGCCGGCTGGCGCAGATCGACGCCTCGGCGACCTCGGCGGGCACCGCCTACGCCGCCGTCGACCGCCACCGGCTGGACGACTTCCGGCCGTACGTCTACGTCACCCACGACTTCGGCAAGACCTGGCGCGCCGCCACCGCCGGCCTGCCGCAGGACGCCTGGGTGGGCGTCGTCCGCCAGGACCGCGTCAACGCGGACCTCCTGTTCGCCGGCACCAGCCGGGGCGCCTTCGTTTCCTTCGACGACGGCGGGAGCTGGCAGCCGCTGCAACTCAACCTGCCGACCACCGGCGTCAACGACCTCACGATCCACGGCGACGACCTGATCGCCGCCACCGAGGGCCGCTCGCTCTGGGTGCTCGACGACGTCTCGCCGCTGCGCCACCTGGGCGCGGCGACCCCGGCGGGCGCCGTCCTGTTCCCGCCGGCCAAGGCCTATCGGGTGAGCAACAACCAGAACCGCGACACGCCACTGCCGCTCGACGAGCCGCGGGCGCTCAACCCTCCCGCCGGCGCGGTGATCGACTACCTCCTGCCGGCGGGCGCGCGGGGACCGGTCACCCTGGAGATCGTCGACGGCCAGGGGCAGGTGGTGCGCAGCTTCCGCAGCGACGAGACGCCGAAGCGGCCGGCCGCCGGCCAGTACTTCGCCGAGGACTGGCTGCAGCCGCCGGCGGGGCTGCCGGCGCGGCCCGGCCACAACCGGTTCGTCTGGGATCTCCACGGACCCCGGCCGCGGGTGCTGGACTACGAGTACTCGATCGCCGCCGTCCCCGGCGCGGACACCCCCGAGCTGCCGCGGGGGAAGTTCGTGCCGCCGGGGACCTATCAGGTCCGCCTGACGGCGGGCGGCCGGACCCTGAGCCAGCCGCTGACCGTGGCGATGGACCCGCGGGTGAAGACGCCGGCGGCGGATCTCGCCGCCCAGCAGGAGATGTACGTCGCGGTGTCGCGGGCCCTGGAGCGGGCGACCGAGGCCCAGGAACGGGTCCAGGCGGCCGCCGATCGCCTCCGGACCCTCGACGCCGAGCTCGCCGGGCGCTCGAACGCCGGCCCGCTACGGGAGCTGGCGCAGCGCGTCACGGCCGACGTCGCGCGCTTCCAGACCGCGCCGGGAACCGGCAGGCGGGGCGCGCGCGGGGATGACAACCTCGCCGCCATCGCCGGCGTCCTCACCCCGCTCGCCACCGATCTCGAAGGGGCCGACCGCGCTCCCACCGGGCCGCAACGGGAGGTCTTCGACGTCTACGGGAAGCGGCTGGACGCGGCCCTCGCCCACTGGCAGGCGCTCCTGAACGGCGAGATCCGTGATCTCGACCGCCAGGTCCGCGCGGCGGGCCTGGCGCCCGTCGTGCGGTGAGGGGTGGCGCTGGGGGGGAAGGCCGGTCCAGGAAGACGGTTCAGTGTTTGCAGCCGCAGCGGCAGGTGGTCATGCTGATGCAGTAGCTGTGCGTCCCCCAAGGACAGTCACTGCACCCGGAGACGCACTGCGCGTACGTGGTGCAGGCCAGCACCTGCTGAGGCACGGGCAGGAAGAGGTCCGCGGATGTGGCCTGGGCAGGATCGGCGGGGCTCGCGGCCGCGGAGGTCGCCGGAGCGAAAATCTGCGCGGCGAGATCGGCCTGGACCGCGGGCGCCGGCTGCGCCGCGTGGAGGCTCGGGGTCAGAGCCAGGATCATCAGGAAACAGGCGAAACAGATCATCAACCCTTTCATCGTCGTCATCTCCGATCTTCAAGTCGATCCAACATCGGGACGAACCGGCACTCCCCATCGTCAGTTTAGCATTGCTTTTATGATTTCTAGGTTCTGGTCGGAAGACCCGCCGTCCGGCCACGGCTGCCCTCAGAATCCGGTACGATCTCCCGCAAGCCGGTCAATCGGTCCCCGAGGACCGGAGACCCCGAGGAGATCCGCCATGCCCGATTCCAACCTGCGCACGTCGTGCGTCGAGCGCTTCCTGCGCTACGTCACCTTCGACACCCAGTCGAGCGAGACGTCCCAGACCTACCCCAGCACGGCCAAGCAGCTCGACCTGCTGCGCCAGCTCGTCGACGAGCTGAAGGCGATCGGTCTCGCCGATGCCACGATCGACGAGCACGGCTACGTGATGGCCACCATCCCGGCCACCACGAAGAAGACGGAGGTGCCGGTGATCGGCTTCATCGCCCACGTGGACACCTCGCACGAGATGAGCGGCGCCGGCGTCAAGCCGATCGTCCACCGCGGGTACCAGGGGCAGGACCTGGTGCTGCCGGACGATCCGGCCGCCGTCATCCGCCCGGCCGACCTCCCCTACCTGCGCGAGCGGATCGGCGACGACATCATCACCGCCTCCGGCACCACCCTGCTCGGCGCCGACAACAAGTCCGGCGTCGCCGAGATCATGGCCGCAGCCGAGCACCTGGCCGCCCACCCCGAGATCCCCCACGGCGCGATCCGCGTCGGCTTCACCCCCGACGAGGAGGTGGGCGCCGGCACCAAATATTTCGACGTCGCGAAGTTCGGCGCCAAGTACGCCTACACCATGGACGGCGGCGCCCGCGGCGAGATCGAGATGGAGACCTTCTCCGCCGACGCGATGACGGTCACCTTCGTGGGGCTCAACACCCATCCCGGCTTCGCCAAGGGGAAGATGGTCAACTCGATCAAGATCGCCGCCGACTTCATCTCCCGCCTGCCCAGGGCTGAGCTGTCGCCGGAGACCACCGAGGGCTACGAGGGGTTCGTCCACCCGTACGTGGTGAACGCGAGCGTCGATCGCACCTCGGTCAAGCTGCTGATCCGGGATTTCCAGACCGCCGCGCTCCAGGAAAAGGAGGAGTTCCTGGCGCGGCTGGCCCACGAGACGGTGGCCGACTGGCCCGGCGCCTCCGTGGAAACCAGGATCGAGGAGAGCTACCGCAACATGCGCGAGGTGCTCGACCACCATCCCGACGTGGTGGAGAACGCCCGCGAGGCCATCCGCCGCGCCGGCATCGAGACCCGCGAGCGACCCATCCGCGGCGGCACCGACGGCTCCAGGCTCAGTTTCATGGGGCTGCCCACGCCCAACATCTTCGCCGGCGAGCAGAACTTCCACTCCCGTTTCGAATGGGTCTCGGCGCAGGACATGGAGAAGGCCGCCGAGGTGATCGTCCACCTCTGCCGGATCTGGGAGGAGAAGGCGGCGAGGTAGGCCGGCCCCAGGGGGGCCGCCCCGAAAAGGAGACGCCATGGAAAGCCAGACCCTCGAGCCGTTTCTCGGCTACTTCGAGCGCGTGCGGGAGAGGACGCGCCGGGTCGTCCTCTGCATCCCGCCCGAGCGCCTGGAATGGACCCACAAGCCGGGCGCGTTCACCCTCGGCGATCTCGTCCGCCATCTGGGGGCCATCGAACGCCACATGTTCGCCGAGAACGCGCAGGGCCGGCCCAGCCGCTACCCTGGCCACGGGCGGGAGCTCGCGGAGGGCTGGGACGCGGTGCTGGACTTCTTCGATCGCATGCACCGGGAGTCGATGGAGATCTTCCGCGCCCTGACCCCCGAGGACCTGGAGCGCCGCTGCGAGACGCCGGGCGGCGCCAGGCTCGCCGTCTGGAAGTGGCTGCGCCTGATGGGCGAGCACGAGATCCACCATCGCGGGCAGATCTACCTGATGCTCGGCATGCTGGGGGTCCCGACTCCGCCGCTCTACGGGCTCACCTCGGAGGAGGTACGGGAGCGGTCCTCGGTCGTCGATCAGTCCTTCTGACCCGTCGAGATCGTGCAGCCGCCTCCACAGGATTGGAAGTAGCAGCTCTGGACGCACGAAACATCAATGGGGTTGATGACGGTGGAGTCCTTCTGGGTGTCCATCTGCCAGAGGGTCTCCCGGCTGAGGGTGAGCTTGCTGACTGTCTTCATGATTCTCCTCCTCCGCCTTCGAGATTGAAGGGTCGACGAAAGAGTAGGCGTCCGCCCGCCAGGAAGCAACCCGGAGTTGGCCTAGAATGAGCTCCGGGAGACTGAGGAGGAGCCGCTCCGCCTCCTCGAAGACTTTGTCGGCCATGAACAGTCCACACCGTGCAGTCCTTCGTCTGAGCGTTCTGGATCAGGCGCCGATCTCTCAGGGGTCCACCGGGTCCGACGCGCTCCACAACTCGATCGACCTCTCCCGGCTGGTCGACGGTCTCGGATATCACCGCTACTGGGTGGCCGAGCACCACGGCACGCCGATGCTGGCGAGCCCCAGCCCCGAGGCGCTCATCGGGCCGATCGCCGCCGCGACCTCGCGGCTGCGCGTGGGCAGCGGCGGCGTCATGCTCCCCCACTACAGCCCGCTGAAAGTCGCCGAGACGTTCAGCATGCTGAGCGGCCTGTTTCCTGGACGTATCGACCTCGCGGTCGGCCGGGCGCCGGGGAGCGATCCGACGACCGCGATCGCGCTGCAGAGAGACCGCCGCCAGCTCGCGCCCGACGACTTCCCGGATCAGCTCGTGGAGCTGCTGGCCTATCTCGGCGGCCACCTGCCGGCGGACCATCCCTTCGCCGGGCTGGCGACGCTGCCCGGCCGGCCGCACCGCCCCGAGCCGTGGCTGCTCGGCTCGTCGCCGCAGAGCGGGATCTGGGCGGCGGAGCTCGGCCTGCCCTACGCCTTCGCGGATTTCATCCAGCCGGCGGGCGCCGCCGTCGCCGCCCGCTACCGCGAGGACTTCACCCGCTCCGAATGGAGCGCGGTTCCCCGCGTGATCGTCTGCGGCTGGGCGCTCTGCGCCGAGACCGACGCCGAAGCCGAGCGGCTGGCCGCCAGTCACCGCATGGCGATGGCCCTCTTCTTCCGGGGTCGCCTGGAGCCCGTGCCGCCGGTCGAGACGGCCCTGCGCTTCCTCGCCGACCAGGGCGGCCCATCCGGCGCCCTGCCCGCCGGCCGGCGCGCCATCATCGGCTCCCCGTCCACAGTCCGCGCCGGCATCGAAGCGCTGGCGAGCGAGTATGGGGCCGAAGAGGTGATGGTCCTGACCACCACCTACGAGCACGCCGCCCGCCGGCGCTCCTACGAGCTGATCGCCGAAGAGTTCGGATTGCGGCGGTCTGCCACCCTGGCGGAAGCCGCGGTGCCCTCGGCCTGAACCTTGGTGTCAGGTCCACAAGTCTTTCCCGCCAGGATGTCTCTGCAGTGGCCACTCAGGCCTGCTTGAAGATGACTCTTTGGCTTGGACGGCGTCACGGATTGCCTCTCGAGCCGCACAAGGCCAATCACGGTCACCACGGCCGCCAGGACGGCCACGATGAGAAACATCAAATCGAAGCAATCCGTGCACGTAAAATAACAGAAGGTGTCTTTCCGTTCTTCCTTTGTCCTCTTCTCCGCGGAGTTGAACAGCTTCACTCCACCGAGATCCGCATCTCCTGGCAGCTTTAAGCGATCCTCGAGTTTTTTCAGGGCATTCTCGGCGACGTGCACGAGGGTTCGGTGACGGCGGTCCAGTTTCCAGAAAAGAAACGCGAGAATAAAAAGACTCAGACCTCCTCCGAGCTCAAACCACGAGTTTTCCAAGTGCTCCGCATGGGTGAGCAGACCGGCGAGGATCGCCGTCAGGAACAAGAGGAAAAAATTGAACGACTTGATTCTCTGATCGGCATGGTAGGAAAAATATTTCCAGGAATAATCGCGGAGGTCTCGTTCCAACTCTTCCTCCGACATAAGAGCTCCTTCCGCTCGGCAGGAACACATCGCCATGTCTCTCTAGTTATTATCCATCCAGACTTAATAAAGCTTAAGCTGCCGCGGAAGTCCTGTCAACGCGCGAAGCTCCTGCTGCCCCACCCCCAATAAGAAAAACGCCCCACCCCCGGATCCGGGGATGGGGCGTCGTCGTGGCCGACGGCGGGAAGGCGGATCAGGCCTTCGCCGCGCGGCGGCGGAGCTGCGTCCAGGCGGCGAGCAGCAGGCCGAATCCGAGCAGCATCAGACCCCACTCGGACAGCGTCGGGACCTCGGCGATGGCGGCCGGGACGACCCTGAAGGTGGTCGGGTCGCTGGTGCCGCCGACCGCCGGGTCGTCGGTCAGGACCGTCGTCTCGTTGGTGCCGTTGAGGTCGGAGTCGTAGGAGACGCTGCCCTGGTTGCTGACCGGGGTCAGCGCGAAGCCCGGCTTGATGGTGGCCGTGATGGTGATCGTCACGCTGCCGGCGGCGGGCACGGTGCCGTCCCAGTTCACCGTGTTGCCGCTGGTCGTGGCGGTCCCCGAGGTGGCGGACGCCGAGACCAGCGTGAGCTGGGCCGGCAGGGTGTCGGTGAACTCGTGGCCAACGTTGTCGAGCGAGGCCGAGTTGCCGCTGTTGGAGATCACGATGGTGTAGGTCACCGTGCTGTTGGTGACGAAGGTGCCGCTCGCCGTCTTGGTCGCGGAGAGAACGGCGTTGCCGACCGTGAACGACGTCGGATCGCTGGCGCCGCCGACCGTCGGATCGTCGCTGACGCCCGACGACTCGTTGGTGCCGTTCACGTCCGCGTCGTAGGCGAACGTCGCCTGGTTGGCGAGCGTCGTTCCCTGCGTGCCGGTGTTGACGGTGGCGGTGACGGTGATCGTCACGCTGCCGCCGGCCGCGATGCCGCCGTTCCAGGTGACGGTCCGGGTGGGGATCGTCGCCGTGGCCGTGCCGCTGGTGGCCGTGGCGCTGACCAGCGTCAGGCCCGCGGGCAGCACGTCCGTGAGCTCGTTGCCGGGGTTGTCGGTGGTGGCCGTGGACCCCGTGTTCGAGAGCACGATGGTGTAGGTCACGGTGCCGCCGACCTTGAAGGTGCCGCTCACGGTTTTGGTGGCGACGACCTGGGCGATGCCGATCATGAACGACGTCGGATCGTTGGTGCCGCCGACGCTCGGATCGTCGCTGGTGCCCGACGACTCGTTGGTGCCGTTCAGATCCGCGTCATAGGCGAACGACGCCTGGTTGGCGAGCGTCATTCCCTGCGTGCCGGTGTTGACGGTGGCGGTGATGGTGATCGTCACGCTGCCGCCGGCCGCGATGCCGCCGTTCCAGGTGACCGTCCGGGTGGGAACGTTCGTCGCCGCCGTGCCGCTCGTGGCGCTGGCGCTGACCAGCGTCAGGCCCGCGGGCAGGACGTCCGTGAGCTCGTTGCCGGGGTTGTCGGGGCTGGCCCCGGTGCCCGAGTTCGAGAGCACGATGGTATAGGTCACGGTGCCGCCGACCTTGAAGGTGCCGCTCACCGACTTGGTGGCGGTGACCAGGGCGTAGAGGACCGCGAACGAGGTGGGATCGGTCGCGCCGCCGACCGCCGGGTCGTCGGTGAGCAGGGTGGCGTCGTTGACGCCGTCGTTGTTGGAGTCGTACGACACGCTGCCCTGGTTGCTGATGGTCGTGTTCTGCGCCCCGGCGTTGACCGTGGCGGTGATGGTGATGGTGACGCTGCCGCCGAGGGGCGCCAGCGTGCCGTCCCAGGTGGCGGTGTTGGCGGCGGTCGCCGCCGTGCCGCTCGTCGCCGTGGCGCTGACCAGCGTCAGGCCGGCCGGCAGGGTGTCGGTGAATTCGTGGCCGGCGTTGTCGCCCTGGGCCCCCGTGCCGTTGTTGGTGAGGGTCACGGTGTAGGTCACGGTGCCGCCGACCTGGAAGCTGCCGGCCACCGTCTTGGTCGCCGTCAGGCTGGCGGACGGGGCGAAGGCCACGCAGTCGAAGTGGACGGGGGTGACGATGATCGACCAGGCATTGAAGGTGCCGGCGCCGGCCGGGCAGCCGCCGGTCGCCGCCGAGAAGACGTCCGCCACCAGCGCCGACCAGGTCCCCTTGGTGCTGGTGCCGTCGTAGCGCGTCAGGTCGCCGGTGACCTCGGCCGGGCGGGCCGGATCGACCAGCGCGGCCCAGGGGGAGTTGTAGACCGGCAGCCACGACCGGCTGAAGGGCGCGTCGGCGGTGGTCGCCTGCACCATGTCGTTGGCCGCGACCCGCGGGAGGTCGTCGTCGATCACCATGTTGGTGACGGTGTTGCCGGCGCAGTCGGTCAGACCGTCGATCAGCGACACGAGGTCGTTGCCGATGCCGCCGGGGGAGCGCAGCATCACCGTGAGGTCGGCGACGGCGGGGTGGTTGACGCTGTCGACGCGGAAGTTGATGTCGGCGATCTCGAAGTCGTCGGTGACGTTGATCTGGTGGAAGACGCCGCGCGGCCGGTTGTCCGCGATCGTGAGAGCCGGCGCCGGAGTGCCCGTGTAGGTGACGGCCGGATCGGTGCCGTTGCGGTTCCCCACCCGCACCTTGAAGGTGGTCGCCGTGGTGCCGAGGCTCGAGACCGTGGTCAGCGTGAAGTCGATGGCGCTGCCGCAGGGCACCGAGGTGGCCACCGTGATGAGGAAGGTGTCGCCGGTCGCCGTGCCCTGCGGCGCGATGGCGCCGTAGGTCGCGGAGTTGTCGTAGATCGTGATGCCCGGCGTCGTGGTGCTGAGGGTCGCCGTGGCGCCGGCGACCGCCTTGCCGGCGCCCCGCCAGGGGTTGGTCAGCTTGATGGTGAGCTTGATCGGCTCGCCCGGATCGATCACGCCGTTGTTGTTGGCGGCGCTGTCGTCGATCATCACGTCGGCGAGCGGATTGACGACGTCGAGGTAGGGCACGCTGAACGACTCGCCGATGCCTTCGTGGGCGCCCACGTAGCGCCCGTTGACCCGGTAGGGAGCCTTGGCGCCGTAGCCGAGGCCGCGGTCGGCGAAGCCGGCCCAGAGCGAGCCCTCGTTGGCGCAGGCGTTGGTCGCGCAGTCGGCCTGGAAGAAGGCGTCACGGGCATCGATGAAGCTGGGATTGACCGGCGTCATCTTGAGGGCGTCGGTGGTGAGCTGCAGCATCGTGTGGTTGCCGGTCGGCACGTCGCCGTTGGCGCCGGCGGGATCGCCGATGACCCGGGCGCGCACCCCCCAGAGCGTCAGGGCCCAGATCTCGCCGATGTTGTGGACCTCCATGCCGCCGTTGAGGTTGAAGCCGAGCGGGTCCGGAGCGATGCCGCCGCTGAGGTTGTTGGTGACGTCGTCGACGTCCGCCCAGGTCTCCGGGTTGATGCTGTGGTTGGTGGAGTAGGGAAACCGGCGGATGCCGTAGAGGTAGTTGTCCAGATAGGCGAAGCCGGCGAACTTGTAGGTGGCCCACCCCCCCTCGGCATATTGGCCGTTGGGATTGTCGGCGTTGGCGTTGTTGAGCAGCGACAGGGCGTAGAAGTCGCTCCACCCCTCGCCCATGCCGCGCGCCGGGTTCCAGTTGAGCCCGGCGCCGTTGCCGACCAGCCGGTTGCTGGTGCCGTGGGTCAGCTCGTGCAGGAGGATCTCGGCGTCGATGCCGCCGTCGCGGTCGATCGTCGGGCCGGTGAAGCGGAACATCTGCGCGCGCCCCGAGGTGCCGTCCGGCGGCGTCGCGAAGTTGGCGTTGTTGGTCCCCGAGTTGTCCTGCGCGTCGCCGAGGACGCGGTCGTTGCCGAGGCCCATGCCGCTGAAGTTGGTCTGCTGGAAGTTCGCCGAGGCCTCGTCGAACCCGAGCTTGAAGAGCCTGTCATGATACCAGTTGACCATGTAGAACATGTCGGTCAGCATGCCGCGGCGGTACTGGTCGATCGCCAGGGTGCCGTTGTTGCCGTTGCCCGTCGAGGTCTGGCCGGCTTCGGGGTTCCCCGCCTGCGGCGGCGGCAGGAAGCCGGTCTGGAAGTCGCGCGGCGCCGTGCCGAGGAAGTCGCGGTTGCGGGCGTTGGCGTCCGGGTTGCCGGTCGGCCGGCCGTTGCCGTCGATCACGAAGGCGGCGGCCGTGTCGCAGACGTTGGCGTTGACGCCCCCCACCGCGTCCATGCAGACCAGCGTGTTGTTGCCCAGCGTCTGGGTCTCGTTGGCGGTGCAGCCGCCGGCCGGGCAGTCGTTGATCCAGCCGTTCTGGCTGGCGACCGGATCATAGGCCGTGTGCATGCTGACGATGGTCGGCGCGATCTCCGGGAACTGGGTGCCGGAGCCGGGGGTGACCATGTTCGGGGATTGCGGCGCCGGGCTGTCGGCCGGGGTCGTGCCGTCGGCCTGCACGTAGACCCGGAACCGCGCGTCGTGCGCCGAGGCGTAGTCGCGGATGCCCTTCTGCCACAGCACGTCGCCGGTCTCGGCGTCGACGACCGCGTACCAGTCCTGGTCGCCGCTGGTGAACACGACCAGCGACCACGCCGGCACCAGCAGGCCGGGGGCGAGCGGGAAGAGCACCTGGCGGGCGGTGATCGGGCCGGCCACGAAGTCGTCGGTCTCCTCCAGCGTGATCCGCCCGCCGGTCTTCTGGGAGGCGGCCACCTGGGGATCGATCGTGAAGGACTCGGCCCGGGCCGTCTCGCCGTTGGCCGCCAGCAGGCGGACCACCGCATCGGCCGGCGCCATCAGCTTCGCCGTCTTGACCTGCGGCGCGGCCAGCCGCGCGTTGGGGACCATCAGCCCGGTGGTCTTCACCAGCCGGCCCTCACGGTCCAGGATGAAGCGGGTCTCGCTCTGGAACACCGGCCGGCCGTCGATCTGCTGCTCCATGCGCAACATGCGCAGGCCGCTCGCGCCGCCGGGGCTGTCGCCGAGGGCCACGAGATCGCCGAGATCGGCGGCCGAGAGCCCGTAGAGGCTGGAGTTCTTGTCCAGGAAGCTGCGGACGATGTCCTCGCTGCGGCCGGCGGCCGCGCCGGTCAGCGCGCCCCTCTTGTTGAGGACCGTCTCCGGGCCGCCGGTGAGGTTGGAGAGCTGCACCTCGAGGCCCGGCAGGGTCCGCTTGAGCTCGACGACCCTGGCGGCGATCGCCGCCACCGTGCGCCGGGATTCGGTGAGACCGGACTTCGCCGCCCCGGCCCGGGCCGCCGTGGCCCGCCGGAAGGACTCGATGGAGTTCACCCGGGCATCGATCATCAGGTCGAGCTTGGGCTTGGCGAGGAGCGGTGGCGCGATGGCGGCCGCGACGGGGGAGACGAAAACGAGGGACGCAACGAGAGCGATCCAGCCTCTGCCGAGGTTCAACACGGGCACCTCCTGAAAGTACCGACCTTCACACTGGCACGGAAGGTAGTGACGCTATCACGACTCTCCGGCGCAGGGAAGGGCCGGGCCGCCTTCAGGAGGGCGGGATACAACTTTTTACAGATCGATCATGGATCGGTCACCGGCCCGGAGCGCACGATCAGGCCGGCACCGGCACCTGACCCCGCGTCTCGCGGTCCCAGTTCCGGTGCTGGGCGATGGCCTGGATGAACGCCGCCGCGGTCTTGCTCGCGGCCTTGTCCCCACCGGCGATCACGGCGGCATCGGCGGCGTCCGCGGCATTCTTCCCTCCTGCCGTCCGGAGACCTCCCAGGTAGGAGGCGTTGAGCAGCCCGACGCCGGCGCCGGTGGCGGCGATCGCCTTGCAGTGCTTGTAGGCCTCCTCCACGAAGTGGATCGCGTCGGCCTCCTGCTGGAGCCTGGCGGCGCTCGCCTCGCCGCCGGCCACATAGACGGCGTCGAACAGCACGGAGGCCGAGGTGAGGAAGCTGAAGTCGATCTTGACCTCCTCGCCGCCGGCGCCCTCGAGCCTGCCGAGCCGCGGCGCCACGATCTTGACCTGCGCGCCGGCCTTCATCAGCGCTTTCTTCATCACCGCCAGGTCGGCGCCGAAGCCGTCGGCGGCGAGGACGGCGATCTTCCGGGTCACGATCGTGTCCTTCACCGTGTTCGCCATGCTGAGCGCGGGCGAGGTGCCGATCTTCCTGGCTCTCGGCCGCGGCTGGTACCTCTCCGGATCGGCGTCGGCGGGGATGCTGCCGTTCAGCGGCAGGTCGGAGCTCTTCGGGACGTCGATGCCGAGACCCGCGGCGACGCGGCTCGCCAGCGTGCCGTCGACCTGCGACAGCAGGAAGACCACGCGCTCCCGGATGGCCGGGATCTCGACCTTGCCGAGCTCGAAGCGCAGCGCGTTGACGATGTGGGCCTGCTCCGGCGCGGACTGGCTGTTGAAGAACAGCGCCGCCTGGCTGAAGTGGTCGAAGAAGCTGTCGCTGCGCTCGCGGATCTTGCGCGCGTCGATCTTCTCCGCGTAGCTCTGGAAGCCGCCGTCCTTCACCATCGCCTGGAACGGGCAGCCGCCACCCAGCGTGTTCGGCTCGTAGGCCACGCGGCCCTGGTTGATGGTCTGGCGCATGTGGCCGTCGCGCTGGTTGTTGTGCACGGGCGCGATGGCGCGGTTGATCGGGATCTCGTGGAAGTTCGGGCTGCCCAGGCGGGAGAGCTGGGTGTCCGTGTACGAGAACAATCGCCCTTGCAGCAGCGGGTCGTTGGTGAAGTCGATGCCGGGCACGATGTGGCCGGGATGGAAGGCTACCTGCTCGGTCTCGGCGAAGAAGTTGTCGGGATTGCGGTTCAGGGTCAGCCGGCCGATGCGCTGGACCGGGACCACCTCCTCGGGGATGATCTTGGTGGGATCCAGCAGGTCGAAGTCGAACTTGTGCTCGTCCTTCTCCTCGACGATCTGCACCCCCAGCTCCCACTCCGGGAAGTCACCGTTCTCGATCGCCTCCCAGAGGTCGCGGCGGTGGAAATCCGGATCGTTGCCGGAGATCTTGAGCGCCTCGTCCCAGACCACCGAGTGCAGGCCGAGCAGCGGCTTCCAGTGGAACTTCACGAAGCGCGCCTGGCCCTCGGCGTTGACGAAGCGGAAGGTATGGATGCCGAACCCTTCCATCATCCGGTAGCTGCGGGGGATGGCGCGGTCGGACATCACCCACATGATCATGTGCATGGATTCCGGCATCCGCGAGACGAAGTCCCAGAAGGTGTCGTGCGCCGACGCCGCCTGCGGGATCTCGTTGTGCGGCTCCGGCTTGACCGCGTGGATCAGGTCGGGGAACTTGACCGCGTCCTGGATGAAGAAGACCGGGATGTTGTTGCCCACCAGGTCGAAATTGCCCTCGTCGGTATAGAACTTCACGGCGAAGCCGCGCACGTCCCGCGCCAGATCGGTCGAGCCGCGCGAGCCGGCCACGGTCGAGAAGCGCACGAAGACCGGCGTCCTCGCCGCAGGGTCCTGCAGGAAGCCGGCCTTGGTGATCTCGGCCATCGGCTCGTAGACCTGGAAGAAGCCGTGGGCCCCCGCGCCGCGGGCGTGCACGATGCGCTCGGGGATGCGCTCGTGGTCGAAGTGGGTGATCTTCTCGCGGAGGATGAAGTCCTCCAGCAGGGTGGCGCCGCGCGGCCCCGCCTTCAGTGAGTTCTGGTTGTCGTTGATGCGGAGGCCCTGGTTGGTGGTGAGGAGCTCACCGGAGCCGTTCTCGGTGTTCCGGGCCAGGTCCGCCTGCTTGGCGTCGCCGGCCCGCGTCTTCGTTTCACGCGCGCTCTTGGTGCTGTTGGCTTTGCTGCTCATGGATGTGTGCTTCCTCTTCTGGTTGGTCGCTCGAAGTTGGTCGCTCGAACCCGAGTTGTCGGAGATTGGCCGGTCCCGAGGGTTCCGCCCCTGCCCACGCGAGACGACGGTCCGGGACCTGCGGGAATGCCGTCGGCCACCCGTTCGGACATGCAATCCCGCCGCCAGACGAGGCGTGGCCCTGCCCGGGCGCCGACGCCCGGCGGTTCACGCCGAGGAGAGAGCGATCAGGCTCGCTTCGCCCGCCGCAGCGAGCCGAACCAGACGTAGAGGCAGAGCCCCAGGAAGAGCACGATCGAGACGATCTGCGAGACCGTGCCGTCGTCGAAGAAGGGAGTCTTGATCAGCGACTCCTTGTACCAGGAGAAGAGGCGCAGGCCGGCGCCGAAGACGCCGCCGAGGGCGCCGCCGGCCATCAGCCCGGAGGCGATGATGACGCCGCGCTCGCGCACGCTCCGGCCCGCCTCGACCTCCATCCGCTCGGAGCGCCGGTTGAGCCAGTGGGAGAGGAAGCCGCCCACCAGCGCCGGCGTGTTCAGCTCCAGCGGCAGGTACATGCCGAGCGCGAAGATCAGCGCCGGCACGCCCAGCATCTCCATCACCAGCGCCACCACCGAGCCGGCGCCGAAGAGGATGTAGGCCACCGGCTGGCGGCTCATGAAGCCCTGCACCAGCGCCTTCATGATCGAGGCCTGCGGCGAGGCCAGCACCACCCGCGCGTCCCCCGGCGCCGCCTCGCCGAACTGGAAGGTCTTGGCCAGCAGCACGACCGTCAGCGCCGCCGCCACCGCCGAGGCGAGGATGCCCAGGAACTTCACCCGCTCCTGCACCGCCGGCGTCGAGCCCAGCCAGTAGCCGGTCTTGAGATCGGTGATCGTCTGCCCCGAGACCGACAGCGCCGTGCACACCATGCCGGCGATCGCCATCACGAAGAACATCCCGGTCGTCCCCGAGAGGCCGAAGCGCAGCATCACCAGCGACGAGATGATGATGGTCAGCATCGTCATCCCCGACACCGGATTGCGCGCCGTGGTGGCGATGGCGTTGGCCGCCACCGAGGCGAAGAAGAAGGAGAAGAGCAGCGTCAGCAGCAGGCCCACCAGGGCCGCCGCCAGGGTCCCCTCCAGGGTGTTGAAGAAGATGCCCGCCACCACGGCGGTGAGGATGACGCCGATCAGGATGGTCATGATCGGCATGTCGCGGTCGGTGCGTTCCTGGCCCGCGTCCTCGCCGTGCTTGAAGGCGCGGGCGGCGATGCCGAAGGAGCCGGCGACGATGCGCAGCGACTTGATGATGCCGAAGATGCCCGCCGTGGCGATCGCCCCGACGCCGACGAAACGGACGTAGTTGCGGAAGATGTCCCCCGCGGCCATCGCCGTGATCGGCACCGTCGCCGGGTAGATCGAGAGCGCCGGCACCTCGCGGCCGATCATCCAGATCAGCGGCACCAGCACCAGGTTGGAGAAGAA
>DASWRX010000092.1:0-1815 GCA_036402955.1 Thermoanaerobaculia bacterium | reverse complement strand
CCCCTCCGGAGAGATCTCCGCCTCCTTGCCCTGGGCCTCCGCGTTGCGCGCCGGATCGAGCTTCAGCCCGAGGGCGTCGAGGCCGCGCAGCGTCCGCTCGCGCACCGCCGGAGCGTTCTCGCCGATGCCGCCGGCGAAGGCCACGGCGTCCACCCCGCCGAGGGCCGCCATGTAGGAGCCGATGTACTTGCGCAGCCGGTAGCAGAAGATCTCGATCGCCAGGCGCGCCCGCTCGTTGCCCTTCGCCTCGGCGTCGAGCAGCGCGCGCATGTCGGACGACAGTCCCGAGAGCCCCAGCAGGCCGCTGTGCTTGTTCATCAGGGCGCTCGCCTCGGCGGCGCCCATCTCCTCGCGGCCCATGATGAACAGCAGCGCGGCGGGATCGAGATCGCCGCAGCGGGTGCCCATCACCAGGCCCTCGAGCGGCGTGAAGCCCATCGAGGTGTCGACCGACCGGCCCCCGCGCAGGGCGCATACCGAGGCGCCGTTGCCGAGATGGCAGGTGATCAGCCGCAACCCGGGATCGTCCGCCGGCCGGCCGAGCAGCGCGGCCAGCCGCCCGGAGACGAACCGGTGCGATGTGCCGTGGAAGCCGAAGCGGCGGATGCCGAAGCGCTGGTAGAGGCTGTACGGCAGGGCGTAAAGATAGGCCTCCTCCGGCATGGTCTGGTGGAACGCGGTGTCGAACACCGCCACCGCGGGAGTGTCCGGCAGCACCGCCTTCGCGGCCTGATAGCCCTGGAGATTGGCGGGATTGTGCAGCGGCGCGAGCGCGATGTTGGCCTCGATCCCCTCGATCACAGTGTCGTCGATCAGCGCCGAGGATTTGAACCGCTCGCCGCCGTGTACGACGCGATGCCCCACGGCGCCGATCTCGCCCTTGTGGGGGATGACGCCGGTTCCGGCATCGGTCGTGTTTCCGGTCATCACCGCCAGGGCCCGCTCCACCGCCGTCCGGTGCTGGAAAGCCCCGATGGCGTCGCGCACCGGCTTCTTGCCCTCCGCCTCGTAGTGGAGGATGGCCGTTCCCCCGGCATCCTCGACGAGCCCCTTGGCCAGCGTCCGGTCGCGGCCTTCGCGGGCCATCTCCCCGTCGGTCTCGATGAGCTGGAACTTGAGCGACGAGCTGCCGCAGTTGAGGACCAGGACCTTCATGGCGCGGTTCTCCTTCCGGTCTACTCCCCGGGGCGTAGCGGGTACCGCGTCCACGGCGTCGTGTAGACCACGATCTCGTTGCCGCCCATGGTGATGTTGCCCGGGATGGGCAGGGTGTAGACGGCCTGGAAGCGGGGATCGGCGGCGAGGCCGGGGAACCAGCTCGGGAAGATCACCACGTAGTCCGGGTGGCGCCGCTCCAGGGCGGCCGCCATGGCGGCGCTCCACGGCGTGCCGGCGGCGACGGCGCGCTGCACCTCGCGGCCGATCTCCGGCGTCGCGATGCTCGCGAGATCGACGATGCGGTTGGGGAGGAGGAACTTGATCGCGCCGATGTCGTTGACCGCCAGCACGGCCTCGGGGGGCACGCGGCCGGCGAGCCAGCGGGCGATCGCCACGTCGCTCTCCTGGACGTTGGCGACGTTCTGCGTGTAGAAGGCTTCGCCCTGGACCAGGATGACGACCGTTGGGGCGAGGACCACGACCGCGCCTGCCGTCCCCAGGATCGCGCGGAACGCTGGAGAGAGCCGGGGGCCGAGCGAGCTGACGGCCGGCTCGAGCGCCAGCGCGGCGAGGATCGCCAGCACCGGGAACAGCGGGAAGTAGTAGCGGCCGAAGTTGCCCAGCATCTGGTTGGGGCCGGGGGTCAGCAGCGAGTAG
>DASWRX010000091.1:0-4220 GCA_036402955.1 Thermoanaerobaculia bacterium | reverse complement strand
AGCCAACCCCTCCCGGGTGTACCTTGGTTCCTGCATCCCATTTCACCTCAGGAGGTTGTAGATGGTCCGTCGTCTGTCCTGCGTTCTCATTCTCTGTCTCTCCGCCCGCGTTGCCGGGGCGGTCCGGATCGATTCGGTTCTGCTTCCCAACGTGCCGGCCAAGGTGGCGGCGCCGCGGGCGTTGCGAGTGGCCGAGGGAACTTCCGTTCAGCCTTTGGCCGTGATGCGGCCGGCGAGCGTGGGAGCTCTCGACGCGATGGAGGCGATCGCCGTCTGGAACCGGTCCGGAGGCGTGCCGGTCAAGAACGGGTTCGCGCGGCCGTTGCCGGTGCCGCGGGCGGTCCGCTTCACGGCGGATCTCCTCGTCCGCCAGCCGGCCCGGTTCGCGGGCGGCGCGCTGCTGGCGCCGCCTTCCGGAGGGCTGGTGTGGGGCGGGGAGGTGCGGGTCGAGGGCGCGCACCGTCTCCGGCTTCATCTCGCGGACGCGCGGTTGCCCCAGGGAACCCTCCTATGGGTCTACAGCGAGGATGGCCGCGAAGAGGTGCCGTTCGCGGCCGACGCGGTGACGTCCAACGGCGAGATCTGGACGCCGAGCGTCGCGGGCCCGGTGGTCCGGTTCGAGGTCCACCTGCCGGAGGGGGCCGTCGCGGGCTCCGGGTTCACGGTCGACAAGGTGCTCGAGCTGTTCGATCTCGACGTGGACGGCTCGCCTCGTCTCGGCGCGCTGCCGGCCAAGGCCGACACAAGCTGCCTCCGCGACGCCGCCTGCTACGGCGCCGCGCAACTGGGCGTCATGGACGTCTACAAGCACGCGGTGGCGGTGCTGGAGTTCGTCGACAACGGCCAGGGCTACCTCTGCTCGGGCGGCCTCCTCAACGACACGGATGACTCCACGACGATCCCCTATCTCCTGACCGCCCACCACTGCATCTCCACGCAGACCGTGGCTTCCACCCTCCAGGCGTTCTTCGATTACATCGCTCCGAGCTGCTCGGGAGCCCCTCCGGACATCGGGGCCGTGCCGCGGGCGGTGGGCGCGACGCTGCTCGCCACCGGCGCCGGCTCGGACTTCACGCTCGTCCAGCTCTCCAGCCTCCCGCCCGGCCGGGGGCTGCTCGGCTCCACCAGTGAGCCCGTGGCGGCCGGCGCCCAGATGTACCGGTTGTCGTTCCCCCTGGGCCTGGCGCAGCACTACTCGGTGACCTCGATGACGGCGAGCGGCATCACCTGCCAGGGTGTGCCGCGGCCGAATTTTCTCTACAGCTCGCTGGCGCTCGGCGGCGTCCAGGGCGGGAGCTCGGGCTCGCCGGTCGTCGGCGCGGACGGCCGGGTGGTCGGCCAGCTCCTCGGCACCTGTGGCCTGACGGCGGATGGGTGCGACGCCGGGAATCTCGTGATCGACGGCGCGCTGTCGCAGACCTGGCCCTCGATCTCCAACTGGATCGCCCCTGCCGTCATCACCCCTCCCGGCTCGTGCGTCCCGGGTCCGACGACGATCTGCGTGGGCAACGGCCGGTTCAAGGTGGAGGCGACCTTCGACACCGGGACCCAGCAGGGGCAGGCCCAGGGGGTGAAGCTCACCGACGACACCGGCTATCTCTGGTTCTTCAGCGCCAGCAACGTGGAGACCGTGGTGAAAGTGCTCGACGCCTGCTCGTACAACCAGCGCTTCTGGGTCTACGCCGGAGGGCTGACCAACGAGCAGGTGACGCTGAAGGTGACGGACACCAAGACCGGAATGGTGAAGACCTACAGCAATCCGCTGGGGACCGCCTTCAATCCGGTCCAGGACATCAGCGCGTTCGCCACCTGCCCCTGATTCCTTACCGCCCCGGCGGCGGGGGCGGGGGCGAGTCGGCCGGCGGCTTGGGCTCGGCGGGGGGCGGCGCTGGCGGTGACGGTGGCGCTGAGGACGGCTCGCCAGCCGGGCCCGGCGGTTCCGGCTTGGGGGCGAAGAGGGCTCCGAAGCGGCGTTTCATCCAGTCGCCGAGACGCTCGCCGAAGTCGTGCTGCGTCTCCTCGAAGCGCGGCTCGTGCTGGAGGTTGCAGACCTGGGTGGGCTTCTGGCCGGGCAGGAAGACCTCCCGGACCTGCGACGGGCAGATCGGCCGGGCGAGCAGACCGCTGTCGCGGCAGATCGTGGCCCTTGCCAGGCCCGCGGGCTCGGCGAACTCCACCCGGTCGGCGTCGCGCAGGGCGGCCTTCATGTAGCGTCCCCAGATGGGCAGGGCGGCGCGCGAGCCGGAGAGGGTGGTCGCTCCCGGGTTGTCCCGTCCCACCCAGACCACGGTCACGCGGTCGGGGCGATAGCCGGCGAACCAACTGTCGCGCGCCTCGTTGGTCGTCCCCGTCTTGCCGGCCAGCGGGCCGGGAATGCCGTAGCGCTGCACTCCCCGCGCCGTGCCGCGCTCCACCACGCCTTCAAGAATCGAGGTGGTGACGAACGCCACCTTGGGATCGAGCACTCTCTCAGGAGCCTTCGGCTTCGCCTCCGTCCCCGCGACGGGCTTGCCGTTGGGATCGATCACGGTCATCAGGCCGTGCAGCGCGGGCCGCACGCCGCCGCTGGCCAGCGTCGAGTAGACGATCGCGATCTCGCGCGGCGTCACCGCGGCGGCGCCCAGGGCCATCGCGGGGACCTGCTCGAGGTCGGAGTCGATCCCCAGCCGATGGGCCACGGCCGCCACCTTGTCCAGCCCCACGGCCATGCCGAGGCGGATCAGCGGCACGTTGCGGCTCTGCTCGAGCGCCGTGCGGACGGTGATCGCGCCGAGGTACTGGCCGTCGGCGTTCTTCGGCGTCCAGCGGCTGCCGCCGGCCTTCAGCGTCAGCGGCTCGTCGCGCAGCATCGAGGCCGGCGAGACCTTGCCGCTCTCCAGGGCGGCGACGAGCACGATCGGCTTGAAGGCGCTGCCGGCCTGGCGATGGGCCTGGGAGACGCGGTCGAACTCGCTCTGCGCGAAGTCCCGGCCGCCGACGTAGGCGAGCATCGTCCCGCTGCGCGGATCGACCGAGATCAGCGCCGCTTCGAGCGGCTCGTCGTCGCGGCGGCCCTGGCGGTCGAGGGTGCGCAGGGTGTCGGAGACCGCCTGGCGGGCGATCTCCTGGTCGCTCATCGAGAGGGTGGAGAAAAGGTGGTAGCCGCGGTTGCCGAGGCGGCGCAGGCCGAAGCGCTCGCGGACCTCGGTGGCCATGGCGTCGGCGAAGTGCGGCGCGCGCCGCTCGCCCAGGCGTAGCGGCGCGGTCTCGACCGGCGATGCCAGGGCCTGCTGGAGCGTGGCGGCGTCGATCCAGCCGAGATCGGCCATCCGCCGGAGCACCTCGTCGCGCCGCTGCCGGGCGTGGTCGGGATGGGCCACGGGAGAGTAGAAGCCGGGAGACTTGATCATGCCGGCGATCGTCGCGGCCTCGGCGACCGTCAGCTCGGTCGCGTCCTTGCCGAAGTAGGCCCGCGCCGCGGTGCCGAGGCCGTAGTACTGGATGCCGTTGGCGCCGCCGAGATAGATGCCGTTGAGATAACCCTGGAGGATACTCTGCTTGCGGTGCTGCACCTCGACGGCGACGGCGATCACCGCCTCGCGGATCTTGCGGAAGAGGCTCCGCTCGGAGGTGAGGAAGACGTTCTTGACGAGCTGCTGGGTGAGCGTGCTCCCGCCCTGCGCCACCTCGCCGCGCCGCAGATTGACGAACAGGGCGCGCACGATGCCGGTGGGGGAGACGCCGGGGTGCCAGTAGAAGGAGTCGTCCTCGGCGGCGAGCACGGCGCGGATCACCGGCTCGGGGAGATCCCGGGCTCGCACCGGCCACTTCTCCCGCGCCTCGTCGCCGTAGTAGGTGGCGAGGATGGGGGCCTCGAGCTCGGCCCGCTCCACCGGCCGGCCACCGGCGCGCACCTCGGCCACCTTGCCGCGCCGGAACTGCACCAGCAGCAGGTCTCCCGGCACCCAGCCCCGCAGCGTCACGTGGCGGCGCAGGCGGACGGCGACCGCGTCCTCCCCCTCGCGATAGCGGCCGTTGGGGAGCCCCTCCTCCTGGTCCCAGGCGCGATAGCCCAGGGCCGCGAGCTCGGCGGCGAAGCCGGCCGCGTCCACCTCCTCCCCCACGCGCACGGCGGCGGGCATCGCGTAGAGCCGCGACGGCGCGTTCTCCGGTCCGGCGCCGATGTCGCCGAAGGTCCTGAGATAGGGGAAGAGCAGCCAGCCGATCACGCCCAGAAAAAG
>DASWRX010000090.1:0-9227 GCA_036402955.1 Thermoanaerobaculia bacterium | reverse complement strand
CTCGCGGTCCAGCGTCTCGCCGATGGCGGCGGCGGCCAGGGCCGGAAGGTTGTTCGTGCGGGAGAGGTGGTAGAGGACCACCCAGCTCAGCCGGTCGCCGACCAGCTCGGGGAGGCCTTCCGCGGCCTCCCGGTTCGACAGGTGGCCGTGGCGGCCGGCCACCCGCTGCTTCAGGCTCCAAGGATACGGGCCGTTGCGCAGCATGTCGAGATCGTGGTTCGTCTCGAGGATCAGGACGTCGAGATCGCGCAGCCGTCCCCAGGCCAGGCTGGTGCGGCAGCCGAGGTCGGCGACCAGGCCGATCCGCCGGCCGCAGGGGTCCTCGACCACGAAGCCGACCGGCTCGCTCGCATCATGGGGGATCATGAACGGCTCGACGACGAACCCCGCGATCTCGCAGGGGTCGCCCGAGCGGACCGAGCCGCCGGCCCGGATCGCCTCGGCGCGCAGCCCGGCGCTGGTCAGGGTGCCGGCGGTGCCGTAGACCGGCAGCTTGAACCGGTTGAGGAGCCGGCGCGCGCCCTTGCAGTGATCCTGGTGCTCGTGGGTGAGGAGGAGCCCGCCCAGCGTTTTGGGATCGAAGTCGAGCGCCTGCATCCGCTTGACGATCTCGCGGCAGGAGAACCCCGCGTCGATCAGCAGGCGGTGGGGACCGGACTCGATGACGACCGCGTTGCCGCCGCTCCCCGACCCCAGGATGCCGACGCGCATCGGTGGCCCGGCGCGCCGCGGCGCCGGAGGCCGCGGCGGCGTCCCGGAATCGAGCTCCGGAACGGCGGGCGGAGGGGGCGCGGCGGAGACCGCCGGGGGGTCGAAAAAGCTCTGCTGGCCGGCGGATTCGAGCGCCCGCCGGCGCCTGGAGAAACGGTTTTCCAAGGGAGCTGCCACCCTAGAAAAGGTACCACATTTTGGGGGGCCTCACGGCCCGATCGCTAGAACTTGTATTCCTTCCCCTGCTCCAGGAACTCGAGGTCCGGGTTGCGGAGCTGCCGGACCTCCGCCTTGATGCGCGGCACGCACGGGGGCTTCAGGTGGTGCAGGAGGATGGGCACCGGCTTCTGCAGCTTGCGCAGCTCGGCCTCCAGCGTCTTCGGCGTCAGATGGAGCGAGACGTCCGCGATCTGCTGCAGCGAGTTGTCGAAGCTGGTGTCGATGCAGAGGGCCTTCAGGTTCGGCGTCCGGTTGGCGATCTCCCAGAAGCGGTTGGTCGGCCCGGTGTCGCTCGACCAGAGCATCGCGGCGCCGTTCTGCTCGATCAGGAAGCCGTGGGTGGGCACCAGGTGGTCCACCGGGATGGGCGTGAACTTCACGCCATCGATCACCACCGGCACCTCGCTCTCCAGCTCGTGGAACTGCACCACCGGCACCAGGTGGTTCGGCAGGCGGGTGAAGTCGGGCCAGGTGGCGTTGTTGAACAGGTACTTGCGCAGTGCGTAGATGGTCGCCGGCGAGGCGTAGATGTCGATCGGCCCGTCGGTCTTGCCGAAGACGTTCTCGATGAAGAACGGCAGCGAGTTGGTATGGTCCATGTGGGAGTGGCTGAGCAGGATCGTGCGCACCCCCACCTGGCGCTCGATCGACAGCGCCTGCGAGAGCGAGCCCGCGTCCAGCGCGATCGTGCCGTTGACCAGAAGACAGGTCATGCGACAGTCCAGGCTTTCGCCACCGTAGCCCCCGAGGACTTGAACCAGCATATATAGAAAGGATTGTATCCCCCCTGCGGCCCGGGGAACAAGGAAGGGGCCCCGCGAGGGGCCCCTTGGAAGCGCGGCAGAGCCGCTCAGCTCAGAAGCGGGTTCCGATCCAGAACGAGGTCTGGATGCTGCTCGAGTGCTTGAGGTTCCACCGCCGGGCGAAATCCCAGTTGAGGTCGAGCCCGAGCAGGTTGAGGGTGAAGCCGTAGCCGTAGGCGGCGATGGCGTCCTGCAACTGGCCGGTATCCGAGTTGTAGAAGCGGAACTTCTGGCCGAGCTCGTTGTACCAGGCGCCGCCCACGTCGAGGAAGACGACGCCGCGGATCCCCCGCAACCCGAGGATCGGGGTGGCGAGAGCGTCGATCAGCGGGAACCGGTACTCGAAGTTGGAGAAGAAGGCCCGGTCGCCGTTGAGGGTGCGGAAGTCCACCCCGCGCAGGGTATCGAGGCCGCCGAAGAAGAACGGCGACGGGCGGTTGCCGCCGGCCACGCCCACGTAGGTGCGGAACGCCAGGTTGCTCCGCAGGGTCAGCGGGATGTACTGCCGGAAGTCGAGATCCACCGAGTCGAACAGCGTGCCCCCCTTGGGGGCGTAGGCGCCGCCGAGGCGCCAGCGGCGGCCGGAGATCGCCCCGTATTCGGCGAAGATCGCGGAGTCGCCCACCAAGGCGCCCTGGAGCAGCGGGAAGTTGTCGGAGATCTCGAAGAAGCTGGGGTTGATCGGATCGCCGAACGGAATGGCGTTCTTGCGATAGATGTAGCCGAGCCCCAGCTCGGCGCGGTGGTAGAAGGAGAAGGGATAGACGATCGAGGCGATCCCTCCGGTCGCCTGGTAGACGACGCGGCCCCGCTGGCCCGGGTTGAGCAGCGGATCGCCCGTGTAGTAGTAGCTCCGGGTGTCGAAGATCTCGGTCTGCCAGTACCAGCGGCGGGAGAGATCGGTGTAGGTGACGTCGAAGTTCGACAGCGAATCGATCGAGCTCAGGTCGGCGAGGATGCGGTGATTGCCCAGGTAGTCGGAGAACGAGAAGGCGATCCGGCCGAGGTAGCTCTGGTCGCTGTTGACCCCGATGTAGCTCTGGGCGTCCTCGAGGAAGAACTTGCGGCCGCTGTACTTGCCGACGTTGGCCGGATCGAGGGTCACCTGGATGTCCGGCTCGTAGCGCGGCAGGTCCTTCGGCTGCGCCGGCTCGACCGGGATCTGCACCGTCTCCGGCTCCTTGACCGGCTCGTCGAGATTGGCCACGTAGAGGTCGAAGCTCATCTTCCAGTAGCCGCCGAACACCAGCCGGTCCTTGCCCTTCCCCTCCGGATCGCGGAGCACGGTCGGCCAGAAGGCCCCGCTCACCACGTCCGTGTACTGGAAGAGCCTGCCGGTGGCGAGCTCGAGGGCGAAGATGTTCTCCGGGCCCTTGCGGTCCGAGGTGAAGTAGATCCGCTTGCCGTCGGGCGAGAACGTGGGATCGTTCTCGTTCGACTTCCCCGTGGTCAGCTGGTAGCGGACTCCCGGCTTGGCGAAATCCATCCGGAACAGCTTGCGGTAGCCGGAGCCGGTGATGGAGGCGAAGACCAGCGACCGCCCGTCGGGCGAGAAGGCCGGCCCGCCGTCGTAGATCTCGTCGTGGGTGAAGTTGGTGATCTCCCGGGTGGCGAGGTCGAGCAGGAAGATGTCGAACTGGCCGTTGCGCCAGCCGGAGAAGGCGACCGTCTTGCCGTCGGGCGAGAAGGCGGGCGCCGTCTGCTGCTCGATGTCATTCATGTCGATGACCTCGCGCACGCCGCCGTTGAGCACGTCGACCAGCAGCAGGCTGCGGCCGCGCTCGCGCTTGGCGAACACCGCGATCGTGTTGCCGTCGGGCGAGAAGGAGAGGTCGCTCCCCTCCTTGCGGCCGACCACCAGCTCCTGGGCCGAGATGTACTGGTAGTCGTTCGAGAAGCCGCGGGTCAGGTTGCGCAGCAGCTTGCGGGCCTTGGCGTCGTAGAGCACGACGTCGACCTTGCCGCGGTAGATCGACAGCGCGGCGACGAGATCGCCGGACGGCGAGGCCGTGGGCGAGGTCGTGGCGGTCCCCTCCTCCTCTCCCCGCTCGAGCCGGAACACTTTGCCAAAGTCGGAGGGCTCGCCCGTCTGCACGAGCTGCGGCAGGTACTTCTTGCGCAGCCAGCGCCGGAACTCGATGTCGAAGTCCTCCGGCTCCAGCTTGAACGCCCGCTTCACCGCGCGGTCGATGCGGCCGCCGATCGTGTTGCGGACCTCGTAGATGAAGTCGAGGAACCCCTCCTTGCCCCAGCGCTCCTCCACGAAATCGAACACCGCGTGGCCGAAGCGGTAGGCGAAGAAGCCCTCGAAGTTCGTGCGGGCCACCGGCGGGATGCGGTCGTTGACCACGGCGTCGCGCAGGTACATCTTGTCGCGCTCGGTCTCATCCTTGGCCATGTAGCTCGCCATGCCCTCGATGAACCAGGTGGGAGGACCGCCGGTCAGCGCCCGGGTGAGGCTCCCCTGGTAGAGCATGTGGTACTGGAAGATGTGGGTGAGCTCGTGCAGGATGAGCTGCATCAGCTCCGCGTCCGCGAGATCGATCGGCATCACCATGCGGAAGCGGGCCGGGCTGGCGAACGCGCCCACTCCCTCGGGGATGAAATTCAGGATGACGTTGTTCTGCTCGAACGCCGAGTGGGTGGCGAAGTAGATGAGCGGGATCGGCTCCTTGATCTGGAAGTTGAACGCCCGCGAGAGCTGGTCGTAGGCGCTCTCGGCGAACGAGACCACCTTCTGGAGCTGCGGCTCCTCCGCCTTGTAGTAGTAGACGTTGAAGTGGGGGGAGTGGTAGATCTCCCACTTGAAATCCCGGTACTGGATCTTGTTCTTGCTGAACCCCTCGCCGTAGAGCTGCGGCCCGAACTGCGCGTGCAGGGGGGCCCACGCGAGGAGCATCCAAACGGCGGCGGCGAGGGCCGCGACGAACGATCGATTCGATGGGCGCGTCAACGAGATCTCCTTTGCTCCCTTGGGCATGATGGTCCCCATGCGCTACTGAGTGAACAGGACGCGACTGGCCTCGACCTCTTTCTGCGTGAACACGTTGACGATGCGGTCCTCGAGCGAGAGGAGGTTCTCGAACATGCCCGCGAGAGGGTCGGCCTTCTCGCCCTCGAAGCTCTGGAAGTCCTTGAAATTGTCCTGGTAGAGCAGCGCGCCGGTCTTGCCGTCGTAGACCTGCATCAGGATGTCGTACTGGAAGCCGGTCTGCTCGACCAGGACCTGGCGGAGATAGGTCCGGCCGTTGTAGGGGGAGGTGTACTCCTCGGTGCGGTAGCCGCTGCGGTCCTGGATGTCGAAGTCGATGCCGCCGGCGAGCACCAGGTCCGCCCCGGTGCGCTCGCCGAGAGCGTGCCAGAAATCGGTCTGCTTGGCGAGCTCGTCGAGGGCGTAGGTCGGATAGCTGACCGGCCCCGGCTCGATCACCTTGAGGTCGGTCTCCCGCCGCATCACCTTGACCAGGTAGCGGTCGAACTCCTTCTGCACGTCGATGTTGCGCCCCTTGATCTTCTCGGCCCCCTCCTGGCTCACCACCAGGAAGGGGACGATGGCCACGGACTTGCGCCCCTGGAGGTCGAGCTTGGCGCGCTGCGGCAGCTTCAGCTTGACCTCCACGGAGCCGGCGACCGCGGGCAGGGCGGCGAGGGAGAGGAGGATCGCGAGGACGAGCGTACGGTTGCGTTGCATAGATCGGGTACCTCTTGAAATCCGGCTCCTGAGTTCCGGCTCCTGAACTCGGCCCGTCCAGCTCGAACGGGTCGCTACGACGGCGGACGGTTGTCCGCCGGAGGGGGCGGAGTGTCCCCCGGCGTGGACGGCTCGGGTTGCGGCTTGGGTTTCGGGGCGGCGGGCGGCGCCGCCTTGTGGGTGGTGGACGTCGCCTTCGGGCCGGCGGCGGCGCCGGACTTCGCCGTCTTGTCCCCCTTGAAGCCCTGGTAGAACTCGACGAAGCGGGCGTAGTTGGTCCGGATCCCCTTGTCGTTGGGGGCGAGCTTCAGCGCCTTCTGGTAATACCCGAGCGCCTTGTCGAACTGGCCGGCCGCCTCGTAGGCGACCCCCAGGTCGCTCTGGATGCGGGGGTTGTCCGGATCGAGCCGCTCCGCCTCGCGGAAACGGAAGAGCGCCTCGTCCCACAGCCCACGCTTGGCCATGTCGACGCCGAAGGCGAGCTGCGACGAGGCCTGGTTCGGCCGGCCGTAGCCGCCGCAGGCGGAGAGCGCGAGGAGGGCGGCGAGGACGAGAAGCTTCGAGGCGCGCGAAGGCATCGAGGGGACCCCTGAAAGCATCCGGCTCCTGGGGAGCCGGGAAGGTGGTTCTGGGAGCGTCATCGCCCGTGATTTCCGAGGGAACCTAGTATACACAACGCATGCCGGGGGTCGGCGCCGCCGCCGGGGCGTCCTCGTCCGGCCCTCTTTCCTCCAGTAGGTCCCCGCTTGGCGAAAAAAAGTTTGTCGGCGGCGGCCGGATTTTACGTTTATTAGGGGAGAACCGAAAGGAGACCCCCGACGCCATGACCGATCCGACCCGTCGCGAATTGCTGATCGCCCTCAACGCCGCCCCCGAGATCTCCCGCCCGGCCGCCTACCGGCTGGCCCAGGAGCTGGACCGCTGGTCCGGAACGGACGCTCCGCCCGAGCGCCTGGCCGCCGCGACCGGCGTGCCGAAAGCCCAGATGCGCAAGGCCCTCGCCGCCGTCGCGACCGCCGGGACGGACGCCGCCCGCGAAGAGGCGGCGGCGGAGCGCCTGGGCGCCCGGATCGTGACCCTGGACGACGAAGGCTACCCGGCCGGCCTGCGCCATCTCTCGCCGCCGCCGCCCACTCTCTACCTACGCGGCGAGGTGCCGGCTGGATCAGCCGTGGCCATCGTCGGCTCGCGCCGGGCCGACGCCTACGGCCGCGAGGCCGCCGACCTCTTCGCCCGCACGCTGGCGGCCGCCGGCGTCGCGGTGGTCTCGGGCTTCGCCCAGGGGATCGACGCCGCCGCGCACCGCAGCGCCCTGGCGGCGCCGGACGGCCGCACGGTCGCCGTGCTCGGCTGCGGCCTCGGCGTGGACTACCCCCGCGGGCACGGCCGGCTGGGCGACGAGATCGCCGCCCGCGGCGCGCTGCTGACCGAGTTCCCCTGCGGGCTGATCCCGCGGGCCTGGCACTTCCCCCTGCGCAACCGCTCGATCGCGGCGCTGGCCGCCGGCACCCTGGTGGTGCAGGCCGCCCTGCGCTCGGGCTCCCTGATCACCGCCCGCCACGCCCTCGATCTCGGGCGGGAGGTCTGGGCGGTGCCGGGACGGATCTTCGACGAGGGCTCGCTGGGAGCCAACGCGCTGATCCGCGAGGGCGCCCATCTGGTGCAACATCCCACGGACCTGCTGGAGACGCTCCTCCCACGCTACGCACCTTCCGCGTCCTCCCAGCTCACCCTGTCGCCGGCCGATCCCGGCCCCGAGCCCCCCGCCGGCTTCCCCGGCCAGGTCCTCGCCGAGGTGCCGCGAGGCGCCACCCGCGTCGCCGAGGAGATCGCCGTCCGCCTCGACGCGCCGGTCGACCGCGTCCTGGCCGCGCTGCTCGAGCTGGAGCTGGAAGGCCTGGTGAAGCGGCTGCCCGGCTCGGCGTACAGCCGGTGAAGGCTCGCCGAAGGGAACCCCCAACCCGGAATACGCCGGTGTTCTCCAGGGTGGACCACCCCGTCGGCGGTCTCCCTCCGAGCCTTGCGGCCGGACGGGACCCGGTGGTAACGTCCGCCCCCTGCCTCGAGCGCACAGGCCTTCCAGAAATATTGTCGGCGTCTCGCGGCGTTTGAGAAACGCTTATGGCTAAAAATCTGCTGATCGTCGAAAGCCCCGCCAAGACCCGGACTCTCAAGAAGTTCCTCGGCCGGCAGTACGCCGTCGAGGCCTCGGTCGGCCACGTCCGCGACCTGATCAAGAAGGATATGGGGATCGGCCCCGACTACGAGCCGCGCTACGAGGTGCTGGCGAACAAGAAGGACGTGGTCAAGAAGCTCCGCCAGGCGGCCAAGGAGGCGGAGACCGTCTATCTCGCCCCCGATCCGGACCGCGAGGGAGAGGCCATCGCCTGGCACATCGCCGAGATCCTCAAGGACTCCAAGGACGTCCGGCGGGTGACCTTCAACGAGATCACCAAGGGGGCCGTGCTCAAGGCCCTGGACAATCCGCGGACGATCGACCTCAAGAAGGTCGACGCCCAGCAGGCCCGCCGCGTCCTCGACCGGATGATGGGCTTCCGCCTCTCGCCGCTCCTCTGGGAGAAGGTCAAGCAGGGGCTCTCGGCCGGCCGCGTCCAGTCCGTCGCCCTCAAGATGGTCTGCGACCGCCAGGGCGAGATCGAGGCCTTCAAGTCCGAGGAGTACTGGAACCTGGGCGCCGATCTCAAGGCCGCGGTGCCGCCCGTCTTCAACGCCCGCCTGAGCCGGATCGACGGCCGGAAGGCCGAGGTCGGCAACGGCGAGGACGCGGCGCGCATCGTCCGCGACCTCGAGGCCGGCCGCTTCGTCGTCGGCAAGGTGGAGCGCAAGGAGTCGCGCCAGCGGCCGGCGCCCCCGTTCATCACCAGCCGCCTGCAGCAGGAGGCGGCGCGGCGCTACGGCTTCTCGGTGAAGCGCACCATGGGCCTCGCCCAGGGGCTCTACGAGGGGCGCGAGATCGGCGACCGCGGCGCCATCGGCCTCATCACCTACATGCGCACCGACTCCACCCGCGTCGCCGAGGAGGCGATCACCGGCGGCCGCGAGTACATCGGCGCCACCTACGGGCCGGACTCGCTGCCCGAGAAGCCCAACGTCTACAGCTCGAAGGAGGGGGCGCAGGACGCCCACGAGGCGATCCGCCCGACCAGCTTCGACCTGCCGCCGGACGCCGTGCGCGACTTCCTCAAGGACGACGAGTGGAAGCTCTACAAGCTGATCTGGGACCGCTTCGTCGGCTCCCAGATGCTGCCGGCCGTCTTCGACGTCACCCAGGTGGACATCGAGAACGGGCCCTACGTCCTGCGCGCCTCGGGCAAGGTCCTGAAGCGCGCCGGCTTCCTCGCCGTCTACCGCGAGACCCCGGACGAGGACGCCCCGGCCGACGACTCCCAGGACGCCGCCATGCTGCCGCCGCTGCGCGAGGGGGAGACCCTCGAGCGGGTGAAGGTGGTGGCGGACCAGAAGTTCACCCAACCCCCCGCGCAGTACAGCGAGGCCACGCTGGTGAAGGCGCTGGAGGAGAACGGCATCGGCCGCCCCTCCACCTACGCCACCATCCTCTCCGTGCTGACCGACCGCGACTACGTCGAGCGGCTGGAGGGGCGCTTCCGCCCCACCCGGCTCGGCCGCCTGGTCAACGGCATGCTCCAGACGGGGTTCCACGACATCCTGAACGAGGGGTACACCGCGGCCCTCGAGGAGCAGCTCGACGAGATCGAGGACGGCAAGATCGAGTGGAAGCGCGCCGTCGCCGACTTCGACGTGAAGTTCTCGAAGGACCTCGA
>DASWRX010000089.1:0-3512 GCA_036402955.1 Thermoanaerobaculia bacterium | reverse complement strand
CCACTCGCCGTAGGGAGCGAGGTTCAGGAGCTGGGTGAAGGCGGGCTGGCCCGCCGGCTGGACCGTCATGTCGAAGTGCAGGCCGGTCGAGCCCGCGGCGTGGCAGCCGACGCACTGGTCCGAGGTGAGGAACAGGGGCGGCCCGTCCGCTCCCGCGAAAACGTGATCGTAGACCTCGGGCGGCATGTAGAGATGGGTGATCTCCTGCGGACCGGGCGGCACGATGATCCTGGCGCCGTACGTCTTCAGGAACTCGGGCGAGTAGTCGGTGAGCGGCTGGCTGACCCGCTTCACCGCCGGGTTCGGCCACGGCACCCGGTTCCAGAACGGGCCGTCGTCGGAGAACTTCGACTGGAGATCCTGGAGCGGCTCGAACCGCTCGTGGACGGATAGCGTCTGCAGGGCCGGCTCCTGCGGCTCGCCAAGGATGGGCGGCTGGTCCTGGTACAGGAACTTGAGGAAGGTGTCGGGATCGCCGAGGACGTTGTTGAGAGTGGAGAAGGTGAATTCGTCCCTGGCCGAGGCGTGGCAGTTGACGCAGTAATAGCCGAAGCCCATCCATGGATACGGCAGGTTGGCCGGCGGCGGCCAGTCGAGCTGCGAGGCCTCGGTCGCCTGGGGGTCCCACGAGCCCCAGTACCAGCCGTCCTTCGAGGCCCGGCCGTCGCGCACCATGAGGGCGAACATGTTCGGCTCGCCCTTGGGGACTGACGGCTGCTCGAGACGCTGCGCCGTGGTGTTGCCGTACATCAGCTTGAGGATCATCGAGCCGTCCGCGATGGGCCGGACGGGCTGGCCGAGCTCGAGCCGGCAGGCCGGGCAGGTCTGGCGGCACTCCGCGACGAACCGGCGCTCGTGCGCCGCGTCCCGCTCGCACATCCAGCGGTAGACGTCCGGCGAGTAGACGACGACGACCGTGGCGTGGGTGCCCAGGGTGGTGGTGACCCACTTCGGCAGGTGGGGATCCTCGCCGCCGAGGACGGCCACGGTGGGGCCGGTGGGCCGCACCTGCGAGTCGTGGCGCCAGCGCAGGACCTTGTAGCACCCCGCCCGGAGGAACCGCCCGAGGATGCGCTCGTAGCGCGACTTCTCGAACAGGAGCTCGCTCGGCAGCGGCAGAGGGGCCTCGCAGCCGACCGCCGGCGCCATTGGCACGAGCGGAGGCGCCTCCTGGGAGGCCCGCGCCACCGGCGCCGGCCCCAGCGCCAGAAGCGTCGCCACGCCCACCAGGACCGGAAGGATCAGGGACCACAAAGCACGCCGGCTCATCGCAAACCTCCCAGGAAGCCCGAGCGGGAAGACCGCTCCCGTGGGCACAGTGCTCAAGTTGTCGTGGCTCTCAGCGGGAGAAGGATAGCACCGGGGAATCGTGGAACTTCCCCTTCCGTTCGGAGAGGTTCCCCTGAAGAGGGAAGACGTTTCAGCTCAGAGGGCGGACAGAATCCCGGCAGCCGGAGGCTCTTTACCTTGAAAATTGGGAGCGGCACTCCCAGATTTCAAGGTAGAGAGGCTTCGAGCTCAAGCTGACCAGATCCGTGCCGTGGCGTTATCCCGGCTGCGGAAGGACGTGGCGGCTCTGGGATGAGCATGGCGTTGTCTACCGCCCGATCAGCGTCGCCGTCACCTGGAACCTGCCCCCCGGGCCTGAAAGGTGCCTCGCCAGGATGTTCCAGGTGCCCGCCGCGGGATTCAGAATGCGGCAGAACTGCTGGCCGCTGGGCGCGTCGCCCTTGCAGTCGAAGGCCGCGGGCGAGGCCGGGGCGCCGTGCCGGAGGTAGAGGGCGTTGCTGTTGTCGAACCAGTCCGCCGAGTTCAGGGAGACGCGGAGCTCGGCGGTCCCCGGCGGCACCTCGACGGAGGTCGCGACCTGGGGATGGCGCCGGCTCAGCGCGCCGTCGCTGCCGAGGACCGCGGTGCCCGCACGGCCGATCTGGGGTCCCGAGCCGCAGGAGGCCGAGGCCAGGTCGGCGCCCCCTTCAGACTGAATCCAGGCGAGATCGCTGAACACGTCGGCGTCAAAGGCGTTATCCACCGGCGCGCAATTCGGATTGGTGCCGCTGGAGGTCACGCCGGCCAGCACCGTCTGTCCCCCGAGCGACAGGAAGAGCGGCCCGCCCGAGTCGCCGTAGCAGGTGTCTGAATTCGAGCCCGGCGCGCCCAGGGGCCGCTTGAAGTTCCAGCACACGAATCCGGCCGCGGGTGGATCGCAGGCCGCGACCTTCACAAACCCGCGGCGCTTGATGCCATCGTCCGTGGAGTTGGTCAAGGTGCTGCCGAAGCCCACGATCTCGCCCGGCAGACCCAGGGGGGGACGGGAGACCCGGTTGAGCGGGGTCGGCGCGATGTTCGTCACCGGTGTTGCCAGGTGGAGGACCGCCACGTCCGACACTCCCGAGTGAGCGCTGTAGGCGGGGTCCACGGCGAGGCTCGACAGCGCGAAGAGCCCGGCGTGCTGAAAGAAGACGAGCTTGCCGGCCGGGCTGATGAGGTCCGGCCGGGCCGCGCACGCGACGCCGCCCAGGTGGTCGCCGCAGACGCAGTGGGCCGCCGTGAGCACCGTCCGGCAGCCGATCAGCGTCGCCGTGCACTCGCCGTCGACGATGAAAAGGCCCACGGTGGGATGGAGATGGTCCACCACGCCGTTGGTGATCTTTTCGCCGGTGGGCTCTGAAGACTGGGCGTTGAGGGGCATCGCAAGGCTGAGCAACAGGATCGGCAGGGCGGCACGGCTACGCATGATGGTCGGATTGTACCCGGGCGCGGGGCGATTTCCCCCCGAGCGGGATTCAGGGGGAGCAGCGCTTGGGATTGTCGCGGATGTAGGCGCGGACGCGTTCGAGATCCGCCGGCGTCTTCAGGATGGTGTCGTGGAATCTCTCCTGCCAGCCGAAGCCGGGGCGCCGCAGGTTTCCCCGGACCCTCTTCGTCGCCTCTGATTTGAACCGGCCGATCACGGTGCCCAGGGATTGGGCGTTCCCCTGTTGGAAGATCAGGATGCCGTGGAAGTGGTCCGGCATCACGACCCATTCATCTAGAACGACCCGCGGAAAGGGACGGGGAATCTCCAGCCATTCCTGAGCGACGACCTCACCCACGGGCGAGAGGGCAACCTCGCCGTCCACGATGTCGCACAGGCAGCGCATTCGTCCCTGCGTGCAGATCGTCACGCTGTAGACGCCTGCCCACCGATAATCCCACCCCGGGTATCGGGCCGACGGAATTCGGTACCGGTTTCGGAACAACAGATCGTCGGACATTACGTCCAAGCGTAACACGGTCCGATCACGATAATGGACCCGTAGAGACGTGCCAACCCGTATCGACGCCCTGCGCAGGGCACCCACGGCGGCACGTCTCCGGTGGGGCAATGCGGGTGCGGTTTGCGTGGTCCAACGGGGGCAGGGTTGTTCAATTTTGTGGCCTCCTTGAGGGCGTTGGCCGATGGGAGGGGGTCCCCTTCGAAGAGACGTGCCGCCGTGGATGGCCTGCGGAGGGCGTCGATAACGGATGGC
>DASWRX010000088.1:0-9520 GCA_036402955.1 Thermoanaerobaculia bacterium | reverse complement strand
CTCCAGGGCGCGCGTCAGGAGCCGGGCGATGTACACCTCGTCGACGTTGCGAAGGCCCAGCCGGTTGGCGGTCATGTGGATCTGACTGACGGCGATCCGCTGTCTCACCGCCGGAGCCGCCCGGCGGAGCTCGCAGCCAAGGCGGCCGGCCGACGCCGTGTCGTCGAGCGCCGGCAGAGCGGTCCCCAGCCGCTGGATCTCCTGCCGAACGAGGGAGATGAATTCTCTTTTGCTCTTCGCGAAGACCCGGTCGCCGCGGTCCCTGATCGCGCCCGGAGCCCGCCGCTCCGCGGATTGCGGGAAGGCGACGATCTTCTTGAGCTCCTCGGTGTCGGCGGCGAGTCCGAGCGCGTAGCAACTCAACAGCCGCATCCCGATCGCCAGCCATTGGCCGTCCGGAACGCGGTCGCGGCCGGCCAGGAGCTGAAGGGAGCGGACGCTGGAGAGAGCGAAGAATTCGAGGCTGGACGGCAGCAGAGACTCGCCTCCGTAGCGCTCGGTCTCCGGCTCGAACGGAATCTCCTGGAGCGTGTTGTCGGCGAGGATTCGATCCTCCGGCTCGGCGCTGTTGTCGTGCCGCCGGAGCGCCCGGTTCCGGCTCAGGATTTCCTCCTCCGGAAGACTGGCCGGTGAAGGATGGCGGCGCAGGAAGTCCGCGGTCTCTCGGACGACGACGCTCCGGATCTCCTCCTCCTTGCCCGGGGATGGGAGGAGCCGCAGGCGGAGGTGCGGACCCCCGAAGGAGTAGCGCACGAAGAAGAAGCTCTCGATCCAACCCGCCTGCAGCAGGCTTTTCACGCTCGGCAGCACGAGCTCGGCGAGCAGGCGATCCATCCGCCCCCGATGGTAGGCGATATGAAGCGACAGCCAGGGGAGATCCGTTGCCATGGAGGTCGCGGCGGCCGGTGGTCTCACAGGTAGGGAATCACCATGTCGGGAAGCGCATAAATCTGGGCCTCCAGTTGATCGATTCGCGCGGAGAGCGTCGTGTCCTGGCCCAGGATCGAGGTGTGGACCTCCGCTCGCTGCTCCTCGCTGAGCGGCAGCTCGGCGTAGAAATCCCGGATTTCTGCCCGCCCGACCGGCTCGCCGGAGCCGAGCGTACAGAAGGGACGCCGCCCCAGATAGATGTCGCGGAGAAACTCGATCTGGCGCTCCGCCTCCCGCCACTGCCTCTCGCGCCGGGCAATCCGGGCGTTCGAGATGATGAAGTCCGTGCACTCGGCCGCCACAGGAATCAGAAAACGGTTGCAGGTGATGAGGTGCCTGATTTCCTCATACCCCTGGGCGAGGCTCAACTTGGCGGCTTCGAGATCGCCGTTCAGATATTGGAGGTAGGCCAGCGCGGTCAGCCGGTAGCGTTCCACGTAGTGAAGGACCGAAGAGCGCTCGGCATCCTTTCTGCGGAGATCGCGCTCCGCCTCGTTCAGCAGGGTAGCCCCGGACTCGAGATCCAGGTTCCGTAAGGCTTTGAAGCCTTCGAGGATCTTGAAACGGATATCGACCGGCTCCGTGCCGAGAAGCTCGGAATACCAGCGGCGGGCTTCATCCCCGCAGAAAGGCAGGAAGACGAAGTTTCGCCTCATGACTTTCAGCAGGTGGTCGCGGTCAACAGGTTCCGTCATCGACGTCTCGCGCTACGGCAAAAAGATCGAAAGAATGCTGCGCCGGCTTTCCGATGGAGCTGGAAAAACGGCGCAGCGGAGCTCGCTCGGGTCACTGCCTGAGGAAGCTCCCGTCCGTCTAGCTGGCGCTGCTGGTGCAGATGGTGTTGCTGTCGCAGCTCGTGCAGTCGCCCTCCAGGGCCGCCGCGGCACCACCTGCCACCGAGTCGAGATCCTCGTCCGAGAGGGGCTCGATCTCGAGATTGTTGACTTCAACCAGGTCGTCCGCCTTGTTGCTGTTCTCGTCGCTCATCGTTCCTCCTTGATTGCCCGATCACGGGCGGTTAAATCTGGAGGGAAGCCGAAGGAGTCGAGTTGGATCTCGACCGCCACCTTCTTCCCGTCTCCACACATCGGTATCTGGTCAGGAGCCGGAAGAGCTTCCGTCAGCCAGAGCCGGGAAGCATTCCGGCCGATCGCGCTCCGGAAGATCTCGATGAAAAGGGGCGAAGTGAAGTTGACGTATTGGGGCTTGACGCGCAGATCGGGCCCGCTCCCCGCGGCCGGCTCGGCCAGGAAGACGCTGTCCGGGATCCCATGCTGCCTCCGCCAGCGGTCGACGGCGATGAACGCCGGCCCAACGCCAAGCTGCGCGAACCGCGCGCTCAATTCGGCCACGTCGAAAGCCCACATGCGACGCTTGTAGACGACGCCGCCGATCGCGTGCCGGTCGACGACCTCCAACTCACCTTCGCGTCGCGCTTCCCTGCGGGGCGCGCAGAGCCGCATCTCGCCGGGACCGAAAAGGCCGAGGAACTTCGACAGGCTGGGCATATAGCGGAAAGCCACACCGCCCAGGTGGACGAGCAGGAGGCGTCGGCCCAGGCGATCGGTGATCTCCGGCAGGCGATCCTCCGGCAGGCGACCCGCTCCATGAAACCGCACGACGAGGTCGCGAGGCGTGAGCCGCTGATCAGCGGGGAGATCGACCGAATGTCCCGGGGTGACGACGACACGCCGGGTGTGAGGCCTGTGGACGTTGGCGGTATGCCCACCCGGACAGAGGATCTCGACGAGCTCGCGGGTCCCCTCGCCATCCTCGATCAGCGAGCGCTCGACGAAGAACGATGTGTAGAGCGAGCGCATGGCGGGCGTCATGACCGCCGTATAGCGGCTGCTCAGGCGACCCAGGCCGTCGACCAGCTTGTTGATGACCCACCGGTCGCGCTCCGTTTCGACGGGCTGCAGAAACGCGCAGAAAGGATTCGCCGCCGCGTAGGGTTCCGGCACGCGATCGAGGATCTCGTTCACCGCGTCGCGGTCGAGCCGGACCGTTCCGCCATCCAGCTCCAGGCAGCCCCGGACGGCTTCCGCGGCGTTCTCGCGCCAGGCGCGGAGGCTCTCGAGGACCGCGAGGCCGGACGGGTTGAACGTGGAGCCGCGCGAACCGCTTTGAGATCTCGATCCGAGATCGTGCTTCACATAGGCCTGGAACAGCGGATAGGCGGCTTCGAAGACGTCGAGAAAGGGGACCTCCCTCTCGCCGGGCCAGCGGCTCGCGGCCAGGGCCGCAAGGCTATAGAGGAAATCGGAATGATTGCTGTGGAGAGTCGACAGCCTGGCCAGAGGAGCCAGATCGGCCAGGACCTCCGCCGCCCGCTCGGGAGCGAGAGCGGCGACGGCGCGCGACTCCAGATCCGCTTCGACGAACACGTCTTCATAAAAAAACCACGTCTGCTCCCGGGCGGAGATCGGGCTCATGTCGACGCCGGTCAGCGTGCCCGCCCGAGTCATCAGCTCCTTGATCCTGCGGCTGATCTCCGCCGCCGTATCGTTCGGCGCGCCGGAGCTCGCGAAGTCCCCGAGGAGCCTCACGATCTGGCGCAGCGAGCCCGCGATCCGGACCAGCTCGGGGTCCGCGCCGAAGCGGTCGAGGTGGCCGAGCAGCTTCTCCTCGGGCACGAAGTCCGCGGCTCCCCAGGGCCGGTCAAAGCAGAGGAAGCCGATCTCCAGCAACCGATCGACCCGGCTCCTGAGGTCGGCTTCCGAGCTCGACGGAAAGACGCCGCGGAGCTCGGCCACGAGCTCCGGCAAGAGCTCGGAGCGCCCGCCCAGCCGTTGCCGGAGCTGCTCGATCAGGCCGCCCCGGAGCTCGACGTTCACCAGCGCGGGCCGGGTGTAGCGCACCACCCGGCTCGCCGGGTCGGGCCCCCAGGAGCCGGGTTGGATGAAGCGGAAGGAATCGCCGCCTCGCCTCTCGACCGTCTCGTTGAGGAAGATGGGGAGACTGTCCCGGAAGACCGGATAGCGGAGCAGCGTATCCAGGAGAAGATCGCACAGGAGGCGTTGCAGACGGACCGTGGACCGCTGCTCCCAAGCGGCTTCGCCGGCGAGCGCGAGAGCGCCGGGACCGGGATGCTCGGCAACCAGCGCCAGACCAGCCCGCGTCAGGCTTGAGAAAGGAGAGAGCTTGAGAGCCGCGCGGCTGACATAGCGCAGTAGGGAGAGCTCGAGCTTCCGGCCGCGACGCTGTGAGCCCCCGCTCCTCTCTCGCCGCAAGCGGGGCAGATTTTCGACCAGCACCGGACTGCCGAGCGCGACGCCACGGAGGAAAACACGATCGTCGAGGAAGTTGCACAGGGCGCGGCGCTCGCGTTCGTACCGCTCGGCATGGGCGGCCGCGAACTCCTGATGTAAAAGCTCGCGGCGTTCCTCCAGGTAGAGGATCTCTTCGATCAGGGGAGCGAGAGCCTGCAGGAGCCCGGCCCATCGATCCTCGCGATACTTCCGCAAGCTCCTGCCGTTCCAACTGTCCCGCTTGATCGCGATGAAAAGGCGCCGGTGCTCGTCCGGCGCACCCTGGACCGCCGCGTGCAGCCTCTCGACCAGGACGGAGCGCGAGTGGGTGAGAAGCGCGTCGATCTCACCGAGCTGCCGCGTCGCGTCGGCCAGATCGCTGGCGAACGGCGCGAGCGCGTCGACCGGCAGACCGGCGATGCGCACGATGAGCGGGACCGGTCCCGGCTCCGGGCGGCTCATGTGCGCACCTCTCCACGGTAGGCAGCCGCGTCCTCTTCCTGGGCCCGGAAGTCCGGCCGGAGCCGGACCGGCCGTCGAAGCAGGTCCGGTTCGGCGGTCACCCCCGCCAGGAGATGAAGGAGGAAGGCCTCGTTGACCGCATCGAGGCCGATCTGATTGGCGAAGCCGTGGAAGACCTTGAAGAGGAGAGGAAAGAGGGGCCGCTCGGCGAAAGGATCGACATGGCTGCTGGGATCGCCGAGCCATGGCGTCACATAGTCTTCGAGCTCGCGCAGCGCGCCGCACCAGGCGCTTATATCCGCCTGCCATCGCCAGGCGTGCCCCGCCGTCCCGTGCTGACTCACGGACCTGCGGAGCTCCTCGCGCCGCGGATCGCGTTCGGCCTGGAGGTCCAGATGGGCGAGCACGCGAGCCATGACCTCCGTGCTGGCGGACCAGTTCTTCCTTTTGCGCAGGTGGCGGAGCAGGGTGTCGCGATGGTAGAGGAGATACAGAGCACGTTCCCGGTCCGACAGGCGAAGCTGCGCCAGGCCGAAGAGGAGGCCGCTGAGCAAGAGATCTCTCCGCAGCGGGTGAGGGCAATCGCCGTCCTGACCGGCTTCCAGGCGCGCCAGGAGAATTTCGGTGCCACACCCCAGACATCGGGTCAACAGCTCCAGGTAACCGTCGTCCTGGAGAAAGGGCTCGACGCCGAGGGAGAGCGGGCTGCGCCGATACGCCGTCCAGAGGAACGTGCGATCCGGGTGGTCCCTGTCCACCCGGTCCTCAACGTCGATCGGCGGCGCGTCGGGCCTGCCCTTCGCCGCCTGGCGCGCCGGCGGCTCCCCGGCGAGGCGCGCGAAATAGGCCGCCTGCGCGGCTGCCAGCAGGTCGCGCAGGAGTTGCGCCTCGGACCCCTCACCGTGAAGCCGGATCTTGAGGTGCTCGCCGCCGCGGGCGTAGCGCATCACCCAGAGATAGGCGCTCGGATCTGAGGACGTCCCGCGGTATTCGGCCCAGAAGGGGGAGACCAGCCGCTGGATCACCTCACAGAGACGGCCGGAGCAGTAGACGCTGGCGGACAGAATGGGGTCCGGCAGGAGCGCTCTGGAGGCCGCGGGCAGGAGGGAAGCTTGCGGCAAGATCACTCCAGGATCAAGACGGAAGGAAGGGAAGGCTCCGCCAGGCGCAGAAACGCGTAGCCGATTCCGGCGGCGCCGCGAAAGAAGCTCGGCCTGTAGTCCGGATCGTCGGGCGGGGCATCCCGGAACGCCGTACGCCCGGCAACCCGGGCGGCGACCTCCTGAGCCCGGGCGAGGAGGTCGTCCCGACCCAACTCCCGGGCGGCGTCGAGCAGGATGTCCGCGCGCCCCATGTTGCCGCAACAGAGGAAATCGATCTGAGACTCCTCGATCCCCCGCGTCTTGGCCAGGGCATGCACGAGCTCTTCTTCGATCTCCCCGTCGGCCGTGGAGGTGCCGGCGAGCCGGAGGCGGCTCAGCGCGATCCCCGGAGCCCCATTGCACCAGGCCGCCAGGGTCGGACCTTCCTGGGCGGGCGACGGCCGCCAGTTCTGCTCCTCGGGAGCATAGAGGAGTCGCTCGAATTCCAATCCCTCCCTGGCAGCCTGCCGGAAGTCCTCCCGCTCCGTGCGATCGGCGAGGAGCGCCAGGGCGTAGAGGATCCCGGCGGCGCCGTGGGCCAGGCCGCAGCGCGGGGGGCCACCGCGAAAGGGCCAGGCGCGGGGCTCTCCCGGAGCGGCCACCCGCCGGCGCAGGAGGTGCTCGCCACAGGCCACGGCCCGCTCCAGAGGCCGCTCCTCGCCGGGCCAGAGCTTCGCGGCTTCACGGTCCAGCACGAGAAGGCCGAGGATCGCCCCCGCGCTGCCGTACATGAGGTCGAGGTAGAGGTCGTTCTCGATCCGCTCGGGCGTGATCAGCGCCACGAGCCCCAGGGCCTCTTCGAGCAAGGCCGGCTCGTCGAGCCACACCCCGATGCGCGCGAAGCTGTAGAGCAGGGCGCCGAGCCCCACCAGACCGCCGAGCTTTAGAGGAGTCCTCCCGGCCGCGGAAGGAGAGGCGATGAGAGCGCGCAGGTGACGGCGGATCGGAACGAGCGACTGCCGGGCGAGATCGCGCCATCCGTCGTCCCGGAGCGAATGGCCCAGCGCCGCGAGGAAGAGCGAGATCCCGGTGGAGCCGGTATAGAGATAGGGTCCCAGAGCGAGCGGCGCTCTCTCCGTGTCCTCCGGGCCAGAGGGCTTGAGCCAGACCGCGGCACCGCCGGCGGCCGGGCGGGCACGGTCCCGTAGGTATTCTCCAACCCCGTGGGCTTCCGCGAGCCAGTCATTCCGGGAGCGTTCCAAGAGGGACACCACCTCCACCGCTTGATCCGTCAGCCCTGCTTCTTGAACGAAGGCACCGCTAAGGCTCAACGCGTGCGCACAGTCCAGAAGGCGGTGCATCGTAGTCTCATGCTCAACCCGCAGTCAAGTCTTTTATTCGCGTTCGCGTGCGCAGGGTCTCCGCAAAAGTTAGTGTGCCCCGGAAGACCAAAACGTGACATGGAGATCCACCCGGAATCTTTTCCCCTCGGCAGCCGTAAAGAGGGGAGGGACGGCTTCCGCCACGGAGCCCTCCACAGGGGGCGTAGATGAAGAGCGGTCGAGCTCGGAGTGTCTCTCCTATGGCGATCGTGGGGATCGCGATGCTGCTGGTCCTCGCGCTCGCGAGGGTCTCCCCGGGCCTCGGCTCGCAAGACCCGCTCGCCGCCGAGATCGAGCGCTGGTCGGCGTTCCTGCGCGGCGACGCCGCGTCCCATGGGATCTGGGTCCGTCTCCGGCAGGGCGATCAGCCGGCGCTCGCGCGCGCCGAGCCGCCGGAACCTTCTACGGCGCGCCTCCCGGCCTGCACGGGGAGGCCGAGGCGAGGCTCGCTTCACTGCTCAGGTAATCCGCAGGGCGACGAGCCGTCAGGCCGTGCCCTTCGGCCTGGCGTTGTATCCCCGCTCCCCGAACGGCGTGAGCTTCTCGAGCCACAGCGCCTCGAGCGCCTGGAGATCGGCGGCCGGATCGTAAGCGGGCCGGTCCGAGGGGGGTAGGATATCGAGGATCTCGATCGCGAAGGCTTCCGGGCCGAATTCGGTCCAGTCCTTTTGCAGGGCGCGGTTGCTGTAGCCGCCGAGACGGAGCTGCGCCCGCTGGCGATTGAGCATGGAGGGCAGGTCGACGCTGGTGCCGATCAGCACCTTGCCGTTGACGGTGTTCCGCACCTGATAGATCCCCATCGGGCGCGGGCTCTCCTTGTACTGGCGTTTCAGGGCCTTTTTGTCCATGGCAAGTTTGTACCACAAGTCCTTGAGAGTGATGAGCTATCCGCCCAAGGTGCTCGGAACAGAGAAATTTCCCCCAGCGGGGGCGGGGGGCGCCCTTCCTCACCTCACGGTTGAAAGGGATGGCGGCAGAGGCGGCAGGGGTTGTGCCTCGAGCGTCCGGCAGGCATCGCCGGCGCAGGCGCCGAGGGCGCGGATGATGCCCGACATCTGGCTCAGCCAGGCCGGATCCAGATGGCTGGCGAGATTGTTCAGCTCGTCCGGATCGTTGCGCAGATCGTAAACCTCGCGATCCCCCGACGCATACTCCACGTACTTGAAATCGGGGACCCGCACGCCCAGGTGGGCCGGGTACTCCAAGACTCCGCCGTCCTGCGGATCGGGCGGCTCCAGGATGTCGCTCGGGGGGTTGTTGTCCGGCGTGAACTCGAACTGCTCCAGCAGCACCACCTGACGCCATCCGCCCGGCGTCTGGCCGTGCAGAATGGGGACGAAGGAGCGGCCGTCCGCCGAGAGCTGGAGCGTCGCGCCCGCGAGCTCGGCGATCGTCGGGGCGAAGTCGACGCTCGACGTCGCGGCGCTGGTGCTGCTGCCGGCGGCGATCCCGGGACCGCGCACGTACAGAGGCATGTGGATGTCCGTCTCGTAGGGAGTGTACTTGCCGGGCAGCATCCGGTGCTGCCCCATGTGGAAGCCGTTGTCCGAAGTGAAGAAAATATAGGTATTCTCCAGCTGACCGGTGGATTCCAGCGTATGGACCACCGCGGCCACCGCCTCGTCGACCGCCTGCAGCGACTGGATGCGGCGGCGGTACAGCCCGTCGATCTGGCGGATGTGGCCCTCGGTCAGCAGGGGAAGATTCCGGATCCGCGTCGGCTTGTCGCTCACGTCGGCCTCGTTGAAGGAGGGGGTCCGGGGCGCCTGGAGACCGGGGAACAGGGCGGCGTGGCGGGGAGCCGGAACGGCCGGCTTGTGCGGCGCGTAGGTCGCGAGATAGAGAAAGAACGGCTTTCCGGCCGCCGCCGACCCGCGGATGAAGGCGGTCGCCTTGCCGGCGATCACGTCGGTCAGGTAATCCTGGGGATTGCCGCCGTACTGGACGAGCCTGCCGTTCTCGTTGAGCGTGTAATGGAACCCGTTGTAGGGACCGCCCGCCGCGGGGCTGGCGAACTCGTCCCACCCCGGCGGCACGTGGGTGGGGTCGGTTTCCTTCGGGTAATGGTTGAGATACTTGCCGAGCAGGGCCGTGCGGTAACCCGCGGCGTGGAGAGCCGTGCCGATCGTGGTCCCCTCATGTCCCAGCTCCTCGAACTTATCGAAGCCGCCGTCCGGCCCATGATTGGTGTAAACCTTGTGGTTGTGCGGATAGAGGCCGGTCAGGATGGTGGAGCGGGACGGGCAGCACAGCGAAAGCGGCACGAAATCCTGCGCGAACGTCATCCCGCGATCGGCGATCAGCGCCCGCGTCTGCGGCATGTACTCCATGGAATTGAGCAGAAGGTCCTGATCGTCGGTGAGGATGAAGACGATGTTCGGCCGCGTCGCCACGGACTGCTGGGCATGGGCCG
>DASWRX010000087.1:0-5014 GCA_036402955.1 Thermoanaerobaculia bacterium | reverse complement strand
GCTGCTGGAGCTCCCGCTCGATGGCGAGGCCGCTCTCGAAGGGGACCTCGGCGCCGGACTGCACCGAGCGCTTGATCCGGCCGACCGCCTTGGCCGCCTTGTTCGGCGGGCAGAACTGCTTGGCGTACTCGTGGACCTGGTCGAGGAAGTCGTCGCCGTCGAGGATGTTGTTGACGATGCCGATCCGCTGCGCCTCCTCGAAGTCGATGAGGCGGCCGGTGACCATCAGCTCAATCGACTGGCTCTTGCCGACCCGGCGGGCCAGGCGCTGGGTGCCGCCGGTGCCCGGGAGCACGCCGAGGGTGACCTCGGGGAGGCCGACCTTGCCGGAGCCCTGCTTGGCGATCAGGATGTCCGCCGCCATGGCGATCTCCAGGCCGCCGCCGACGGTGTGCCCCTCGAGCGCGGCGATGACCAGCTTCGGCGTCTGCTCGAGCCGGTTCAGCGTCTCGTTGGCGTGCAGGCAGAAGTAGTACTTGAAGTAGGGATCGGACGACTTCAGCATGTTGATGTTGGCGCCGGCGCAGAAGAACTTGTCCCCCTCGCCCTTGACCACGATGACGTAGACGTCCTTGTCGAAGCGCGCCTTGAGGACCGCGTCGTCGATCTGCCGCATCATCTCGTGGGTGTAGGTGTTCGCCGGGGGATCGTCCAGCGTGAGATAGGCCACCCCGTCCCTGACCTCGTAGTGGACCAGGGTGCGCTTCTCGGTCGTCGGTTCGGCAACGGTGGACTCAGCCATATTGTCTCCTCTCGTCAGGATGTGCGGGATTTGAAGCCGGGCAGATTGAAGCCTGAGGGTGCCGCCCGGGCAGGACATCGCGGGCGTATTCTCCCACGAGATTGCAGGAGCGTCCACCGCTCCCCTTGACGTTTTAGGGGAGCTGGCCCATCCTTACCCCTGGACACTTTAGGGGAGCATCCAAATGGCCAAGATGGATCTGCTGCAGGGGACCCTCGACGTCCTGATCCTCAAGACCCTCTCGTGGGGACCGCTCCACGGTTACGCGGTGGTGCGGTGGATCGCCCAGCAGACCGCCGACGCGCTCAAGATCGAGGAGGGAGCGCTCTATCCGGCGCTCCATCGCATGGAGCAGCGGGGGTGGATCGAGGCGGAGTGGGGGGTGTCCGAGAACAACCGCCGGGCCAAATTCTACCGGCTGACCGACGAGGGGCGCCGGCAGCTCCAGGCCGAGGCCGAGTCCTGGCGGCGGTACGCGGAGGCGGTCGGCAGGGTGCTCCACACCGCGCGGGCCTGAGGGAGAAAGGGGATCGTCATGGCGAGCTGGCGCCGCGCTTTCCGCCTCCATCTGCGGGGCGGCACGGTCGAGCAGGACGTGGAGGATGAGATCGCTTTCCACCTCCAGATGCGCGAGCAGGAGCTGATCGAGGAAGGGGTGGAGCCCCGCGTTGCCCGCGAGGAGGCCCTGCGTCACTTCGGCGACCTGGACGGCATCCGCCGCCGCTGCCGGGAGATCGGCCGCCAGACCGCCCGCGGGAGGCACTGGACCGAGGTGTTCGTTGAGCTGCGGCAGGACGCGGTGTTCGCCCTCCGCCAGCTCCGCAAGACCCCCGGCTTCACCCTGGTCGCCATCCTCACCCTGGCCCTGGGGATCGGCGCCACGACCGCCATCTTCGGCGGCCTCTACGGCGTGGTGCTGCGCCCGCTGCCGTTCCCCCACGCCGAGCGGATCGTCTTCCTCTGGTCGTTCGATCACGGCGAGATGCGCTCGGTCTCGCCGGGCAACTTCCGGGAGCTCCAGCGGAGCCTCCGCTCGATCGGGCATCTCGCCGCGATGCGGGGAGGCGATTTCACCCTGTCCTGGAAGGAAGGGCCGGAGCGGATCGACGGCGTGCTGGCGACGGCGGAGTACTTCGCCGCCTTCGGCGCCCGGCCGGCGCTCGGCCGGGTCTTCGCCCCAGACGAGGACCGGCCCGGCCGCGAGCGGGTAGCGGTGCTCTCCCAGCGGCTCTGGCGGGGGCGCTTCGCCGCCGATCCCAGGGCCGTGGGGCGTCCGATCCTCTTGAACGGCCTGCCCTACACCGTGATCGGGGTGATGCCCGCGGGCTTCGACCTGCGCGCCGACGGCCCGGAGCTCTGGGCCCCGCTGGTCCTCTCCACGGCGGACGACGCCGATTTCAGCCACAGCTATCTCCGCCTGACGGGACGGCTGCGCCCCGGGATCCCGCTGGCGCGGGCTCAAGGCGAGGCGGACGCGGCGGCCCGGCGGCTCGCGGCGGAGCACCCCGCGGACGACCAGAGCCGCGGGCTGCGGCTCGAAGGGCTCCTGGACGGCACCGTCGGCGGTCTCCGCAAGCGGCTGGTCGTGCTGCAGGGCGCGGTCCTGTGCGTGCTGTTGATCGCCTGCGTCAACGTGGCCAACCTGCTGCTCGTCCGCGGCGCCGGGCGCTCGCGGGAGATCGCCGTCCGGGCGGCGCTGGGGGCCGGGCGTGGCCGGATCGTGCGCCAGCTCCTGACCGAGAGCCTGGTGCTGGGCCTCGCCGGCGTGGCCGCCGGGCTCCTCTTCGCCCAGCTCGCCGTCCGCGCCCTGAAGAGCGCGAGCCCGGCGGGGATCCCCCGCCTCGGGCAGGTGGGGCTCGACGGGCCGGTGCTCGCCTTCGCCCTCGCCGTCGGCCTCGCCGCGACCCTGCTCTTCGGGCTGGTCCCGGCGCTGCGCCTGGCCCGGCCGGACCTCCAGGGGATGCTCAAGGAGGGGGGCCGCAGCCTCGGCGCCGGCTCGCCGCGCGACCGCATGCGGACCGCGCTGATGGCCGTCGAGGTGGCGCTCGCCCTCGTCCTGCTGGTGGGAGCGGGCCTGCTGATCCGCAGCGCCACGCGGATGGGCGAGGTGGAGCTCGGGTTCGAGCCGGTGCGGGTCCTGACCGCCCGGGTGGCGGTGCCCCAGGGCGGGGAGCTCAACCTGCCGCGCTCCGTCCAGGTGCTGGAGCGGGTGATCGAGGAGATCCGCCGCCTTCCCGGCGTGGAATCCGCCGCGGCGACGACGATCCTCCCCCTGTCGCGCAACAACTCCTCCTCGACCGTCAACCTGGAGGGGCCGGAGCCCCGCCCCGGCGAGGAGCTGGAGGGGAACGTCCGGGTGGTCACACCGGGCTACTTCCACACTCTGGGCGTCCCGCTCTTCGCCGGCCGGGACCTCGACGGCCGTGACCGGACGGGGAGCCGGAAGGTGGTGGTGGTCAACCGGTCGCTGGCCCGGCGGGCCTGGCCCGGGCGGAGCGCCGTCGGCCAGCGGCTCTGGTATTACGACCAGGTCTGGCTGGAGGTGGTGGGCGTGGTCGGCGACATCCGCCAGGGGAAGCTGACCGACGACGTGCGCCCGGAGCTCTACGTCCCGCTGGAGCAGGCGCCGCCCTTCCTCTGGAAGCCGGACGACGTCTCCATGGCCGTGGCCGTCCGCGCGGCGGGGGACCCGGCGCGCCTGGCCGGGTCGCTGCGGCGCGCGGCGCTGGCCGCCGATTCCGGCGTGCCGGTCTACGACGTCAGGACCCTGGAGGAGATCCGGGCCTCCCTGTTCGCCCTCACCCGTCTCAACACGCTGCTGCTGACGGCGCTGGGGGCGATCGGCCTGCTGCTGGCCGCGGTGGGGATCTACGGCGTGATCGCCTACTTCGTCAGCCAGCGCACGCAGGAGATCGGGCTGCGGATGGCGCTGGGCGCGACGGAGGGGAGGGTGCTCGCCCTGGTCGTGCGGCAGGCGATGCGCCCGGTGCTGCTGGGCGTCGCCATGGGCCTCGCCGGAGCGGCGGCGGTCACCCGGGCGATCGCCGGCATCCTCTTCGAGGTGAGCGCGACCGATCCCGCGACCTTCGGCGGCGTCGTCCTGGTGCTGGCCGCGGCGGCGCTGCTGGCGAGCTGGCTGCCGGCGAAGCGGGCCGCGCGGGTCGATCCCTCACGGGCGCTGGCGCCGTAGCCGTCGCATACCGGGCAGAGCGGTCGCAGATCCTCGGGAGCCGTCGCGAAATCTTCAGAGCTGTCGCGTATCCGCCGGAGGCGTCGCGTATCCTCGGGAGGCGTCGCAAATGGATCGGCGCTGTCGCGTATTCCCTGGCGCTGTTGCGAATCTCGGGAGCTGTCGCGACATCCCGTGAGCTGTCGCGTATTCCGTGGAGATGTCGCATATCCGAGGGAGACGTTGCAAATTCTCTGGCGCTGTCGCGTATTCTATGGAGCTGTCGCGAATCGTCGGGAGTTGTCGCAAACTCCGGGGCCGGACACGGTCAGGAGCCGAGCTCGGCGATCCGACGCCAGAGCCGGGAACAGTCCTTGGGGAGCTCGGGAAGCTCGCGCTCCACTCCGGCGACCAGCGAATCCCGTTCCGGCCCCGCCAGCAATTGCTGGATGTCCCAGGCATCCTGGGGACCTCCGGCATAGAGCTTGAGGAGGATCAGATCGACTCCGTCGAGCACGGGGACCTCCACTCCCGCGAAGATCGCCGTCGCCGCCCTCTCGATCGTCTTTCGCTGCCAGACATACTTGCCGACCACGACGTCGACCGGAAGCTCGGCCGCAATTTCGAACCGTACGACGCCGGCGAGAGGATCGTCCGGACCGCCTCTCCGCACCTCGACGCTGATCCCCTCGGCCGCGAGGAGGTCCCAGGTGCGGCGGTCCAGGCATGCCGGATCGACGGTGAAGAGATCCACGTCGAGCGTCGAGCGGTTGACCCCGTGGATCGTCAGTGCCGAGGCGCCGATCAGGGCGTAGGGGATTCCCGCCGCTCGCAGGGCTTCGCTCACCTGAGCGAGGAGGCTCACCCGATCAGCTCTTCCATGCAGCGGGAGGGCCGGCGTCCGGCTTGGCGCTGGCGCTGAAGGAGGCGGATCGCGGTTCTGCGGTCCACCCCCTGAGCCTGCCGGAAGGCCTCCAGCCCGATCTCGCCCATCGCGAAGACGCGACGGAGGCGCTCCTCGATGGGCAGGCTGGCGAAAGCCTCCAGGTCCCGGCGGCGGAGATCGTCGGCGACGGAGCGCATGCGGGGAGTATAGCGGGGGG
>DASWRX010000086.1:0-18367 GCA_036402955.1 Thermoanaerobaculia bacterium | reverse complement strand
GGGCTGCCTCGACGTCCCCACCGGCGGCACCTACGCCCTCGACGGCCGGCAGGTCGAGAAGCTCACCGGCGCGGATCTCGCCGCGATCCGCAACGAGAAGATCGGCTTCGTCTTCCAGCAGTACAACCTGCTGCCCAAGGCGACCATCCTGCGCAACGTGGAGCTGCCGATGCTCTACGCCGGCGTCCCCCGCAAGGAGCGCCGGGAGCGCGCCCTGCAATTGCTGGAGAAGGTGGGCATCCCCGACAAGGCCGGCGCGCTCCCCGGCCAGCTCTCCGGCGGCCAGCGGCAGCGGGTGGCGATCGCCCGCGCGCTGGCCAACCGGCCGGCCCTGCTGCTCGCCGACGAGCCCACCGGCGCCCTCGACACCAGGACCGGCGAGGAGGTGCTCGGGTTGTTCCGCGAGCTCCACGCCCAGGGCAACACCGTGCTGCTGGTCACCCACGACCCGGCGATCGCCGCCCGGGCCGAGCGCCGCGTGGAGCTGCGCGACGGCCTCCTCCTGCGCGACCTCAAGGAGAAGGCGGCGTGAGCACCAGCGGCGCGTTCCGCGAGCGCCTGCACGAGGCGTGGACCGAGCTGCGCGGCAATCCCGGCCGCTCGTTCCTCCAGGCCTTGGGCGTGATGCTCGGCGTCGCCTCGGTGCTCGGCGGCTTCTCGATCTCGGACAGCCAGCGCAAGCAGGCCGAGGAGCTGTTCTCCCGCATCGGCGGCATCGACAAGCTGAACGTGGTGCCCACCGACAACGTCTACCAGGGCACGCCGAGCGCCCTGCACGGCGCCAACCTCGGGCTGCGCCTGGACGACGCGGCCGGCGGCGGCAGGATGCCCTCTTCCAAGGCGGTCGCCGCCACCAGCGTGCTCAAGAACGCCCGCATGCGGGTGCGCTCGGAGCTCGCCGATCAGGAGCACGACGTCAGCGGCATCGGCGCCGACTACATCCCCCTGAACGGCTACCAGGTGGAGCAGGGGCGCGGCTTCTCGACCCAGGATTACGCCAGCGGCGCCCCGGTGGCCCTCCTGGGCTCGGAGGCGGCGAGCGTCTTCTTTCCCACCGGCGACATCGTGGGCAAGACGATACGCCTCGGCGACGTGCCGGTGACGGTGGTCGGCGTCTTCCGCGAGAAGGTCTTCCGCTTCCGCGACGGTCAGCAGAACATTTTCGGCTGGCGCAACCGCATCGTGGCGGTGCCCTCGCTGCTGGTCGCCGCGCGCATGAACGGCGACGCCTACCATCGCCTGGACCGCGTCACTTTCCGCATCCCCGACCTCGCGGCGATGGCCGACTTCTCCAAGCAGCTCTCCTCGCTCGTCACCTCCAACCACCGCCAGCAGGACGACTTCCGTCTCGACGACGTGGCCAAGCGCCTGCAGCGCCAGCTCAACCAGGGCGCCGTCTACAACCTGGTCTTCATGTTCTCGGGCGTGCTGGCGCTGATCGGCGGCGGCATGGTCAACGTCAACATCCAGCTCGCCTCGCTCAAGGAACGGGTGCGCGAGGTGGGGGTCAAGATGGCGATCGGCGCCTCCGGCACCGAGATCTTCAAGTCGTTCATGACCGAGGCCCTGCTGCTGACCCTGCTCGGCAGCGCCGCCGGATTCGTGATCGGCATCGTCTTCTCGTGGGTGATCACGCGGTCGATCGGCGCGCCGCTGCGGCTCGCGCCGTTGAGCTTCCTGTGGGCCGTGCTGCTGGCCGTCGTCTTCGGCTTCCTGTTCGCGCTCTATCCCGCCGCCAAGGCCAGCCGGCAGTCGCCGATGGAGGCGCTGCGCTATGAGTGAAAACATGAACAATGCTCTCGTGTTCACCCCGATCGCCGCCGCCATGGAGACCGGGGCCCCGCGCCGCCGCCGCACCCTCGGCGTGCGCGCCGCCCTGGTCTGGGAGGTGGTCACCGGCGGCCTGATCGAGCTGTGGGCCCACAAGCTGCGCTCGATCCTCACTCTCACCCTGCTGATGCTCGGCGTCTTCGCCCTGGTGGTGATGACCTCGGTGCTCGACGGCGTCAAGGACAGCGTCTCCACCGGTTTCGCCGGCATGAGCTGGGACGGCACGCTGGTCCTCGCGCCCAAGGCCGCCAAGACCTCCGAGGACCAGAAGCGCTTCGCCATGAGCACCGGCCTGCGCTACGAGGACCTGCCGCGCATCACCGCGCCGGACTCCCGGGTGTTCGGCTTCTCCCCGCGCGCCACCCGGCGCAGCGTGGTGCAGGCGGCCGCCGGCGGCCAGCGCATCTTCGCCAGCGGCGTCACCTCCGACTACTCGTTCCTGATGAGCCGCCGCGTCGGCCTCGGCCGCGGCCTCACCGCGGACGACCAGCGCCGGCACTCGGCGGTGGCCGTGGTGGGCGCGACGCTCGCCTCCAAGCTCTTCGGCGGCAGCGATCCGGTGGGCAAGGACCTGGTGATCGAAGGCGTCCCCTTCCGCATCGTCGGCGTGCTGGCGGGAGGGCAGATCTTCAACGACGAGATGTATCAGGACGCCAACGGCGCCCTGGTGCCGATCGAGACCTACATGGACCGGCTGGACACCGATCACCAGATCACGCAGATCTCGGTGAAGCTGAAGTCCAAGCGGGACCTGGACGACGTCTCCGCCACCCTGGTCGCCCGCGCCCGGCAGGCCCATCACGGCATCGAGGACGTGGAGGTCAAGAACCTCGACGCCGAGATGGCGCGCGGCTACCAGCAGTTCCAGCAGGAGATGCACGGCTGGACCGTGGTGCTGTTCAGCCTCGCCGGCACCGTGCTGCTGGTGGGCGGCGTGGGGGTGCTCTCGGTGATGCTGATCTCCTTCTCCGACCGGCGCTACGAGATCGGCCTGCGCAAGGCGATCGGCGCCGAGGACGGCCAGATCCTGGTGCAGTTCCTGCTGGAGGCGGTGGTGCTGGCGGCGATCGGCGCCACGATCGGCACGCTGGCCGGCAGCGCCTTCTGCCATGCCCTCTCCGACAAGTTCCCCTGGGGCCTGGTGGTCAACCCCTACGGCCTCGTCGCCGCCTGGGCCATCGCCCTCCTCCTCGCCGTCACCTTCGGCCTCTACCCGGCGATCCGCGCCGCGCGGCTGTCGCCGATGGCGGCGATGCGGTAGGGTGGGGGAAGGGGACCACGGACGAACACGGACTGACACGGACGAACACGGACCACGCGGAAGCCCTCTCAGCGGCATCCTGCTCGTCCTTGTTCGTCCGTGTTCCGTCCGTGCTCGTCCGTGGTCACCCTCCTCCAACCCTACGGGTGCACCTTCTCCCCCCGGTTGAGCATCGCCACGAACTTCTCAATCCGCTTGGCCCGGGTCTCCGGCTTCTTGGCCTCCTGAATCCGGTAGAGCACGGCGTAGCGGTTCGCGCTGTCGAGGGTGGCGAAGAAGGCCGCCGCCTCAGGGTTCGCGTCCAGTGCCCTTTGCAGATCCGCGGGCACCGTCGCCTTGCTCTGGGACTCGTAGGCGGCCTCCCACCGGCCGTCGGCGCGGGCCTGCTCGACCGCCGCGAGCCCCGCCGGCCGCATCCTGCCCGCCGCGATCAGCGCCTCGGCCTTGTCGCAATTCACCTTCGACCACTTGCTCCGCGGGGTCCGCGGCGTGAACTTCTGCAACCAGAACGCCTCGTCGAGAGCCCCCTTCTGCCCGTCGATCCAGCCATAGGCGAGGGCGCCGTCCAGCGCTTCCGCATAGTTGACGGTCCCGACCTCCGAGCCCTTCTTGGCGATCTTCAGCCACAGGCCCTTCGAGGTCCGGTGGTGCTCGGCGAGCCACTCCTCCCACTCCTTCTGGGAAGCGAACGGGAGGATCGGCAGGCCCTGTTTCTCCTCCATGAGCAGGATTATGCGGTCGCGTCCTTGCCGAGCGAGGCCATGTCGATCACGAAGCGGTACTTCACGTCCCCCTTCAGCATGCGCTCGTAGACCTCATCGATCTTCTGGATCGGGATGATCTCGACGTCGGACGTGATTCCGTGCTCGGCGCAGAAGTCGAGCATCTCCTGGGTCTCCAGGATGCCGCCGATCAGCGAGCCGGCCAGGGAGCGCCGGCCCAGGATCAGGTTGATGATGCCGGGGGAGGGGTGCGGCTCGCCCGGCGCGCCGACCAGAACCATCACGCCGTCCCGCCGGAGGAGGGTGAGGAAGGCATCCAGGTTGTGCGGCGCGGCCACGGTGTCGAGGATGAAGTGGAAGCTGCTCGTGTGCTTCGCCATCTCCTCGGCGTTCTTGGAGATCACGACCTCGTCGGCCCCGAGGCGGCGCGCGTCCTCCGTCTTGCCGGGAGAGGTGGTGAACAGCACCACGTGCGCGCCCAGGGCATGGGCGAACTTGACCGCCATGTGGCCGAGCCCGCCCAGGCCCACGACGCCGACCTTCTGCCCCTTGGAGACCTTCCAGTGGTGCAGCGGCGACCAGGTCGTGATGCCGGCGCAGAGCAGGGGAGCCGCGGCCGCCGGATCGAGCTTGTCGGAGATGTGCAGCACGAATTTCTCGTCGACGACGATCCGCTCGGAGTAGCCGCCGCGGGTGGGCTGGCCGGTCTCCTTCTCGACGCCGCCATAGGTGCCGGTCATGCCGTTCTCACAGTACTGCTCGAGCCCCTCGGCGCAGCTCCCGCAATGCTGGCAGGAGTCCACGATGCAGCCGACGGCGGCGAGATCCCCCGCCTTGAACGCCAGAACCTCCCCGCCGACCTTGACCACCCGGCCGACGATCTCGTGTCCAGGCACCATCGGATAGACGGTCCCCTGCCACTCGCTGCGCACGGTGTGCAGGTCCGAGTGGCAGACGCCGCAGAAGAGGATCTCGATCTGCACGTCGTGCGGCCCGGGATCGCGGCGGTCGAAGCTGAAGGGGGCGAGGGGGGTGGTGGCGGAGTAGGCGGCGTAGGCTTGGGTTTTGATCATGGGAAGTTCCTCCGTCTAAGGTGTGTCCGGCAATCGTCTGCGCACGGAAGATGGCAGGGCCGGCTCGGCCCCCGGCGCCGAGCATGTATAGCATAGAGCATAGAGGGATAGGCATCGGACAGTGGCCGAAGGGGTATCGAGGCAAGCGCCTGCCGCCTCATGCTCGGAGCACTGACCCGGGAAGACATGATAAACTGAGAGCCAATGGCCGTGATCTAGGGTGGATAGCGCCGACTTTGGAGATCTCCGTTGCTAACTCGACTTGAAGTGAATGGGTTTAAGAATCTTGTCGACTTCGCGGTCGATTTCGGTCCGTTCACCTGTATGGCAGGGCCTAATGGCGTCGGAAAGTCAAACGTCTTCGACGCCATTCGATTCCTTTCTCTCCTTGCCGACAATACTCTTATGGAGGCGGCTCTGCTGGTACGCGGTAGCGATATTGAGACGAGCGACATCAGAGATCTTTTCCTGACGGCTGGAGACGATCGTTTTCCCTCGTTCAAGATCGCAGCAGAAATGATTGTCGAACCAAAAGTGCACGATGATTTTGGCAGACCAGCAGAGGCTTCGTCTACCTATCTCAGGTACGAGGTTGAGATCGGCTATGAATCCTCTACCCACAGAGGTGCCTTAGGGAGATTGGTTCTGCTGGCTGAGGCGCTGACATATATCACTGAAGGAGAGTCCGTAGCAAAGCTGAAATTTCCGAGCAGCGCTGCTAACTTTCGACGCAAAGTAGTAATGAACAAGCGTAGAACTCAGTCTGGCTACATTACAGTTCGCAGGGCCGCGGATGGACAGACCGAGATTTTAGTCCACCAGGACGGAGGTTCCCGAGGGCCGGCGCAGACAGCTCCAGCGATTACGGCGCCCAGGACCATTGTTGCTACAACGAATACCTCGGTGACGCCCACAATCTTGGCGGCCCGCCGCGAAATGCAAAGATGGCGGTTTCTCGCCCTGGAACCCTCGGCAATGCGTAAGCCGGATCGCTTTCAGGCCTCGCCTTTCATTACGGCAAACGGAGGTCACATACCGGCAGCCTTAAATCGGCTGGCGGCACAAGCTGGAGAATCTGCCGATGTGTATGCCAGCATTGCTGCCAGGGTAGCTAAGTTGGTACCTATCGCAGGCTTAGACGTTGATATCGATGAAGTTCGCCAGCTTCTCACCCTCGTGGTCAATGAGCAAGAAGGTTCAAAGCTTCCGGCTGCATCTCTCTCTGACGGAACCCTCCGATTCCTAACGCTGGCAGCTTTGGTGGCCGATCCTCTTGCTGAGAGGCTTATATGTATTGAAGAGCCGGAAAATGGAATCCACCCAGCCAAAATTGCCGATATGGTGGAGCTTCTCCGAGACCTTGCCGTAGACGCAGACGCTGAGCCAGGGCCGGATAACCCGTTTCGACAAGTTATAGTTGCGACGCATTCGCCAGTGTTTGTCCAGCTTCAGCGGCCTGATGACCTACTGTTTGCCGTGGAGGCTCGAGTCCGAGGCCGATCCGGTGCTCCTTTGCGTACACTTCGTTGCCGGCCACTTCATAATACTTGGCGAGCAAAGTATGGAGAGCCGGCCGTTGGATTAGGCACTATCCTTTCTTACCTTTCTGCTCCTCCTGGCGCTCAACTGGAGCTTCCTGGGATCGAGAGGCCGAGCGCACAATGAGAATTCACTTTGTGCTGGTAGGAGAAGGGCCATCAGATGAAGGCTTGATACCCCATCTTGAAAACCTGTGCATTGAGCTGGGGGCGACTGAGGTAACGGGGACAGCTCCAGATTTTCAAAGGCTTGAAAGTCCGATTCGCAAGACGGTAATAGATAAGCTGCAAGCGGCACTGCAGCTTGAGCCTACAGCGAATCTGTTCTTTGTTCATCGGGATGCCGATAGCAAGAATCCAGTGCCAAGGTACACGGAGATCAGTACTGCTGCAGGCATCTGCGATTTAAAGGCGTCTTGGGTCGCAGTAGTCCCTGTTCAGGAAACCGAAGCTTGGCTGCTTCTCGATGAGGCCGCCATCCGATCTGTGGCGGGGCATCCAAGAGGCCGGAGTCCGTTGGGTCTGCCGCATCCGCGGGAAGTGGAAGAGATCGCAAAGCCCAAAGAGAGATTAAAAGAGGTACTTGTCATAGCTTCGGAGTTGAGTGGACGACGGCTGGCTAAGTTTCGCAAGGAATTTTCAAATCATCGTCGCCTGCTCCTTCAGAGAATGACCAGTCATGGTGCCCTGCCGGAGGTCAACTCTTGGTTGCGCCTGCGCAGTGATCTCAAGCAAGCTATCCGGAGACTCCAACGGGTAGTTTAGACCGCCGAGTTTTCACCTTCCTTCCTCCATCGCATCTCGACCTTTCGGGCGGCTTCGAGGATGTCTTCGAGGTAGACCCTGGTATCTCTGGAATCAGAACCCCTGGAATCAGAACCCAGGGGCATAGATCGTCTCCCGGAGGATCGCGTCCCGCAAACGCGGCTTGATGACATCGGAAACAACGAGGTCGACGGGGCGGTCGAAGAGATCTTCCAGGAACGCTTTCAGGTCCATGTAGTTGTCGAAGGTCTTGGCTCCGGGCTCGAACTCCACGAGGAAATCCAAGTCGCTCTTCCCGGTGGCGTCCCCTCGTGCCTGGGAGCCGAAAAGTCCGAGCCGGCGGGTGCCGTAGCCACGGATGGCATCACGATGTCCGGTGAGTATCTGGAGGATCTGGTTGGCGGCTGGGCAATCTCAAGCCATCCACCCGGACGATTTCGCTCCGCCTCCCGGAGTCGTTGATCGAGAACTTGAAGGTGCTTGCCAACAAGCGAGACGTCCCTTACCAGTCGCTGTTGAAGATCTTTCTCGCGGAGCGGGTCGAGCAGGAGCTGCGGCACCGACACTAGCCGTTGGTGCTCGGTGCGCGCAGCGCACCCTACGGGCAAGACGGTTGAGGCCAAGGACGCTCCCAGTCCATGGCCCGCTGGCAGGCTCCTTTTTCAGGCGGTTGAGCACCCTATCTGATGGGAGGACACCCGATGTCTGATCCCGCGCAGCTTTACCTGAGAAAGGAGACCTGCATGAAGCTTCGATCCACGTTGTTGGTGTTCGTCTCGTTGCTGCTGATCGCGGGTGCCGCGATGGCGGCCCCGGTTGGCGTGCCGGCCCCGGCGTCATCCGCTCCCGAGGTGGCCGCGGCGCCGGCCCCGGCGCCAGGCCTGTGCATCAAGAACTCCACCAAGGCGACGCTTCCCGAGCTCAAGCCGGCGTTCTTCAACGCCTCCACGCTGGTCTGCGGCTCGTGCAGCACCCCCGTTTGCCGAGGCGCGGGTTACAATGCGGTCTGCAAGGTATCCGGAACTTTGGTCTACAAGTGCATCGCGGCCTATGGGAACGACTGCACCGACGGCACGCCCCAGTGCCAGTGCTGGAACGGGCCGCTGCCATAGCGATCCCCTGGAACCGATCCGAGCCTGAAGACGGCCCCGGAGCTCGCCATTCGCGGCGCTTGGGGCCGTTGCGAGTACCTCCCTTAACGACGCGCGGGTCTGGAAAGCACGGAAGCCGGACCTCGCGGCCACGGCTCCCGTCGCCGATTGATCGCCGACGGTCAGGCCTACTTGCAGATATCGAAGCAGTCGAACCGCGGATCGGAGATGCAGCACTGGTTGATCGGATCCCAGGTGTACCTGCACGCGTTGACCGGGCAGGGATTGGTGGCCGTCGCCTGAGCCTGCCGCACGGCCGGGATCAGGAACAGCGCCGACAGCACGGCCAGCTTCCAGAGCTTCGGGGCGAGGGTCGTTTTGGTCATCATCGAGGTCTCCTTCCAGTTTGTCCTTCATAGAGAGGGGTGCGCGCGGGTGGGTGGAAGGGACAGGACTCCCGGATCGCTACAGCTCGTCGTCAAATTTCTCAGGGTGGATGGCCAGCCAGCGCTGGATCCCGGCGAGAACCGCTTCCACGTCCTGCCGCTCTCTCGTGAGGATGCCGTAGAGCTCGGGCGGCGTGACGTCGTCGTAGAAGTGCACCATACGATTGCGGTAGCGCGCCATCAGCCGCAGCTTTGCGGCGCTCTCCGGGGAGAGAATGCCCTGAGCCGCCAGCTCGTCGGCGACGGCGGCATAGTCGGGCACGACCTTGCCGAAGCCTTTGGCCAGCATGTGACGGCCGAGGTCGAGCAATCCTTCCAGAGACCGCCGGAGGAACGACTCACCGGCAGCCACCATCCGCGGGTCGGCGGAGAACTCGGCTTCGGAGGCCAAGGGCAGCGTCTCGATCGCGGCCAGCATTTCGCGGATCAATTCCGCTTTGGCTGTTACGGTCTTGAGCCGGATCTTGCTGGGAGTCATGGCTGGAGCAGGAGCCGGCGGCGCTCCCTCTCGAACGGCGCGAGATCGCCGGCGCGGCGCATCACATAGAGCTCGAACTCGTCGCAGCGGTCCGGTCCGGCGCAAAAGACCCGCTCGCCGCGGATGATGTCGAGGGCGAGAAAGGCGCTGGCCGTTCCGACGTCCACCAGATCGACGGGCCGGCCGAGCCGCCGCTCGAGGGCATCTTCGAGCAGCAGGACCTCGCGCAGGGATTCTTTCTGCCGGAAAAGGACGCCGACATCGACGTCGGACTCCTCGGTCGCCTCGTGCCGTCCACGGGAGCCGAACAGATAGAGAGCCAGGATCCGAGGATCGCCCGCCGCGAAGGCGCGGAGCTCGTCTTCGATCTCAGCGTTGAGGAAAGTCCTGGCCGCGGCGCCCGCCATGGCGAAAAGCCTACCACCGATAGGCGCGCTTCGATGGGCGGGCCGGAGCGAGCGTCGAGATCTGAAATCAAGCCTCGCGAATCACGGGTCGGGAGCGCAGCGGGTCGCGGGCGCATGCCAGGTCGTAGGCCCGGCGGGGCGGCACCGGCACGACGGCGCCGAAACCCGAGCGGCTGACCTCGACCTCGATCGCGAACTCGCGGCTGGCCTCCAGCAGCACGATCCAGGTCTTGCCGTCGCGGACCTGGCGATCCACCTGGATGTAGTTTCCGAACGGGCCGTCACGCATGGCGAGGATCGCGTCCGAGCTTTCGACGTCCCCTTGCCAGCGCTCGAACAGCCGCAACGCCTCGGGCGGAACGGAGTAGTCCTCAGGCCGGAAGGCGAGACGCACCCAGACCGGCCCGCCGGGCGTGTCGCGGCGGGTGAGCGGCATCAGCGGCACCAGCGGCATCAGCCCCCGGCGGCCGCGACCCGCGCCGCCGCCTGCTCGATGAGCCCCTGGTAATAGGCGCGATCCGCGGCGGACAACCTCCGTGAGAGAACCCAGCGGTGCACGACGCTGCCGTCCGGGTTGGCGGTCTTGACGTACCGGGCGATCAGGGTGTTCTGGCCGTCGACCGTACGGCGCAGGAGCGCGTCCTCCGAGACGAGCGGAGTGGGGACGGTCATCACGTCCTCCTCGTTGAGATGGAGCGGATAGACGGCATCCGGAGCGTCGTCGTCCCCCAGCGTCAGCAGCCCGATGTTGTCCGAGATCCCGAGGCCGGTGTAGGGATTGGTCTGGCCCTGGCGGTTCATCTCGAAGGAGCGGCCGTCGAGGCTCGGCGTGGAGGCCTGGACGGAATCGTTGAGGTCGCGGGCCAGGGGGATCTTGGCGTCGCTCGCCCCTTGCGCGGACATGAAATGGCGGATCGAGTGAAGGCCGTGCAGGATGACTTCCACGGCGACCTGGCGATGGAGGGGAAGAGGGCTCGCGTCGGTGAACTGTCCCCTGGGGGTGGTCTCGTAGTCGAGCCCGAGCGCGCCGATGGTCTCGCCGGCGTCGAGCCCCTGGGTGTTGCGCTCCAGCCCCACGAAGCCGCGGACCGTGTTGGTGGCGACCACCACCGGCGCGCCCGGCGAGCCGATCACCGTGCGTCCGTACAGAATGCCGCCGACGTCCGAGTTCGCCACGAACTTGCGGATGACGGCGCCGGCGTGCATGTCCTCGTCCAGGACCGAGTGCATTTTGGCCAGGGCGGTGAACTGATCGGCGGCGAGGGGCGGGCGCAGCGAGCCGTCCGGGTTGAGCTCGCCGCTCTCGAACTGCGGATCGGTGACCGTCGTCTGCGCGTCATGGCCGATCGAGCTGCTGGCGATCTTGATCTCCGCCGGGGACATGAAGCAGCGCAGCAGCCTGGAGGGAACCATGAACTGCCGCTGCTCGGCGGTCGGCAACGGCTGAGAGCTCGCCGGGCACAGGCCGGAATCGCGCCCATAGGCGGCGCCGGCGGACAGTGCGACGAGAAGGGACAGGAGAAAGGCGTGGAGAGACGCGGACCTTTTCACGTTCATGGCGCGGCAGTGTAGCAAGGTCTTTTTATCGGAACAGGTTTTTTATCGGGACGAGTCCTAAGCTTGGCGGGAGGCCCTCATCACCCCGGCCCTCTTCTCCCGGCCTCCCCCCCGGCCGCCGGGAGAAGAGGGAGTGGTTAGCCAAAGACTGGGACAACTTTTTAAGCCCCCTCTCTCCCGGCGTTGGGGGGGAGGCCGGGAGAGAGGGGGTTGGGGGAGTGAGGGTCCGCCTCGAAGGGGCGCCGGGGAGCCGCCGGCCATGGCCCGGCTCACGACAGCAACATTTCCAGGTCCTCCCGGCTCAAGGCCGCGAGGAGGCTCTTGTCGGCCTGGATGACGGCGTCGGCGAGATCGCGCTTGGTCTTCTGGAGATCCAGGATCTTCTCTTCCACCGTGTCGCGGGCCACGAGGCGGCTGGCGAAGACGGGCCGGAGCTGGCCGATGCGGTGGGCGCGGTCGATGGCCTGGGCCTCGACGGCGGGGTTCCACCAGGGATCGAGCAGGTAGACGTAGTCTGCGCCGGTCAGGTTGAGCCCCAGGCCCCCCGCCTTCAGGCTGATCAGGAAGAGCCGGCTGCCGGGATCATTCTGGAAGGTCTCCACCTTCTCGCGGCGGTCGCGGGTGCGGCCATCGAGATAGAGGTAGGGGATCGCCTCGGCGTCGAGCTGCCGGCGCAGGATGGCGAGGAAGCTGGTGAACTGCGAGAAGACCAGCGCCTTATGCCCCTCGTCCAGCACCTCGCGGAGCTGGGGGAGGAGGAGGTCCAGCTTGGCGCAGGGATCGCCGGCGCGGCGCGGGTCCACCAGGCCGGGATGGCAGGCCGCCTGGCGCAGGCGGAGCAGGGCTTCGAGGACCAGGATCTTGGAGCGGCCCAGCCCCTGCTCGCCGATGCGCGCCCCGAGCGAGCCGCGGTAATGATCGCGCAGCTCGTCATAGAGCCGGCGCTGCTTGGGCGGCAGCTCGCAGTAGAGCGTCTGCTCCAGCTTGGGGGGAAGCTCGGGGGCGACCTGCTCCTTGGTGCGGCGGAGAAGCAGGGGACGCAGGGCGCGGGCGAGCAGGCCCGGGTTGCCGGCCATGGGCGCGCGCAGCTCGTCGGCGTGCCGGCGGAAGGTGGGGGAGGCGCCCAGGAAGCCGGGGTTGAGGAACTCGAGCAGGCTCCACAGCTCGCCCAGATGGTTCTCCACCGGCGTGCCGGAGAGCGCCAGCCGGTGCCGGCCGCGCAGCAGGCGGGCGGCCTTGGCCGTCTGGCTCTCGGAGTTCTTGATCGCCTGCGCCTCGTCCAGGATGACGTAGTCGAACTCCACCTGCCGCAGCGCCGTCACGTCCTTGCGGAGCGTGCCGTAGGTGGTGATCACCACGTCGCAATCCTGAAAAGAGTCACTGTCCCGGGGACGGTCGGCGCCGGTGTAATCGAGGACGCGGAGCCGCGGCGTGAAGCGGGCCGCCTCGGCGAGCCAGTTGAAGACCAGCGAGCGCGGCACCACGACCAGCGAGGGGGGCACGTCCTCGCCCTTTTTGGGAGCGCCGCGCAGCTCGCGGCGGGATTCCAGCAGGGCCAGCACCTGCACGGTCTTGCCGAGACCCATGTCGTCCGCCAGACAGCCGCCGAAGCCGAACTCGCGCAGGAAGTGGAGCCAGCCGAGGCCGGCCCGCTGATAGCCGCGCAACTCGCCCTTGAACCCGCGAGGCGGATCGGCCGGCGCGATGCCGCCGAAGTCGCGGAGGCGTCCGCGGGCGCGCTCGAAAGCCTCGTCGCAGGTCACTTCCGGCTCGTCCGCGAGCCAGGCGTCGAGCAGCACCGCCTGCACGGAGCGGAACCGCAGGCCCTCTCCTGCGGGCGTGCCGAGGCCGGCCACGGGCGCGAGCTTCCGGATCCATTCCTCGGGCAGCATCCCGAGGCTGCCGTCGCCCAGGGGGATGAACGGCTGACCCTTGTGGATGGCGGCCAGCAGCTCCGGCAGCCCCACCGTCTCCCCCTCGAACTCCGCCTCGCCGTCGAGATCGAACCAGTCCATCCCTGAGGAGACGGCGATCTTGAACGAGCCGGCCTTGCGGTAGAGCTTCCCCTCCGCCTCCACCGACCAGCCCTCGGCGAGGAGCGTGGGCACGACTTTGGGGATGCGGTTGGCGGGGATCTGCAGCCCCGGCGGCTGGGAGAAGGAGTCCGGATCGGTGCGGAATCCCAGCTCGCCCAGACGGGCGGCGCTCCTCTCCTCGGCCGCCGGATCGCGGAGGAGGAGCCGCCGTTCCGCCGGCTGATAGAGACCCCGTTGCGGCGAGCCGGGCGTCACCTCGAGGCCCTCGTAGAGGAACGAGAGCTCCGCGCGCGGCGAGCTCCGGGTCCACCGGGGAGTCAGCAGGCGCAACCGTGGCCGGGGAGCCGGCCGCGCCTCCTCGAAGCGCAGCGACTCGGGAAGCTCGAGCGGCGGGAGACGGGGGGCGGCGAGCAGGAGCCCGACCAGCTCGTCCCGCTCGGCGGCGGGGACCTGCAGGGCCTTGCCGGATTCCAGCAGCGCGGACCAGCCCGAGTCGCCGTTGGCGAGAGAGGCCAGCCGGTCGCCGGCGAGGATGAATCCCGAGTCGCCGAGCAGGACGGGCGGGGAGGCGGTCTCCAGGCGCTCCTCGCCGCGGCGCAGCGCGGCGGCGAGCCGGCAATCCCCTTCCGCTTCCTCGCGGACCTCCAGCCAGATCTCCCACGGTGGACCGGGGTCCCAGGTGAGGGGCAGGCCGGTCTTGAGGTCCTTGCCGAGGCGGGCCTGGAGCCTGCCCGTGGAGCCCATCTCGGGAATCAGGATCCTCGCCGTCGACGCCGGGATCGCGCAGACCGCCGGAACCTGCAGGGCGAAGCCCGAGTAGAAATACCGCTGCCCGGAGGAGCCGTCCGCCAGGATGAGCAGGGAGAGGATCGTGCGGTCGGGCTCCGGGAGCCCCGGCACGGCGTCGCGGCGCAGGCCCGGTTGAGCGACCGCCTCCCAGGCGCCGTCGGCCTGCCGCCGGCCGGTCAGGACGCGGACCGTGAGCTGGCGGCTCTTCAGCGTGGCCGGCACGTCGAGCAGATAGAGGATCTCCCGGCCGTCCATTCTCGCCGCGGGCGCCGGGTCGGAGATGGAACGCAGTGCGAGCTGCCCGAGGGTATCCCGCCAAGTCGGCGGCGCGGGGCGGAAAGGCTCGGGGGCCTCGGCTTCCGAGAAGGCCGCCACCAGCTTGGTGGGAGGATGGCCGAGAGCGTCCCTCAGGCCCCCCATCTCGTCCGCGGCCAGGACCGCGGCCCAGACGTGCTTGCAGGGCTCGCCGCGGTCGAAGAACGGACAGGAGCAGGACGCCCAGAGAGTGCCGGAGCGGGCCGTGAGGGAGACGTCGTACTCCGCGGAGCCGGTCACGATCGCCGAGATCCACTCGGCGCTGGAGTCCATGACGTCGACCTGGCCCATCTTGTAATACTCCCGGCCGCGGTCGCGGACCCGCCAGTCGACAAAGCGCGCGAGAGTGGAGGAGAGAGACATCGAAAGAGATGCTAGCAATTCCCGGTTTCGATGACAAAGGGGAGGGGGCCGGGTTACGGTAGACTCGTGAGGTGCCCGCCGTTTCGCCAGAGATCGACCGGCTCCTTCCCGAGCTCTACGACGAGCTGCGGCGACTCGCGGCGGGGGCCCTGCGCGGCCAGCGCCCGGATCATACGCTGCAGCCGACGGCGCTGGTGCATGAGGCCTATCTCAAGCTCGCGGCGTCCGCCGGGGGCGCCGGGGGCGCGCTGGCCGGCCGCACGCACCTGCTCGCCACGGCGGCGCGCGCCATGCGCCAGATTCTGGTGGATCATGCCCGCGCGCGGACCCGGGAGAAGCGGGGAGGGGGCGCCGTCCAGGTGACCCTGTCGCTGGCCGGCGCGTCCGCCGAGCCGAGCGCCTTCGATCTCCTGGCCTTCGACGAGGCCCTGCGCCGGCTGGAGGCGCTCGACAGCCAGCAGGTGCGGATCGTCGAGCTGCGCTATCTGGTGGGCCTGTCGGTGGAGGAGGTGGCGGGGGTGCTCGGCGTCTCGGCCACCACGGTCAAGCGCGATACGGCGATGGCCAGGGCCTGGCTGTTCCGTGAATTGAGAACCGCGGCGGATTAGAAGCCTTTTCCGATCATGGACGTCGACGTCGAACGGCACCGGCGGCTCCGCGAGCTGTTCCACGCCGCCGTCGAGCTGGCGCCGGCGGAGCGCGAGCGGCGGTTCGCGACGTTGCCCGAGCCCGACGCCGATCTGGTGGCCGAGCTGCGGTCGCTGCTCGCGGCCCATGACACGGCGGGGGATTTCGTGGCCGACGGCCTCGCCGCGCACCAGCGGGAGATGGCGCGGGAGGTGGGAGCCAGCCTGGTGGGGCGGCGCCTGGGGCCGTACGTGCTCGAGCGTCTCCTCGGCCGCGGCGGGATGGGCGCGGTCTACCTCGGCCAGCGCGCCGACGACGCGTTCCGCCACCAGGTGGCGATCAAGCTGGTGCGCCCCGAGCTGGCCTCCCCGGAGCTGGTGCGCCGGTTCCGCGCCGAGCGCCAGACCCTGGCCAGCCTGAGCCATCCCAACATCGCCCGGCTGCTCGACGGCGGCACGACCGCGGACGGCCTCCCCTTTCTGGTCATGGAGTACGTCGCCGGCGTGCCCGTCGAGGAGCACTGCGACGCCGAGGGTCTCGATCTCGCGGCGCGGCTGGAGCTGTTCTGCACGATCTGCGACGCGGTGGAGCACGCGCACCGCAACCTGATCGTGCACCGGGACCTCAAGCCGGGCAACCTGCTGGTCAGCGCCGAGGGGGAGGTCAAGCTGCTCGACTTCGGCATCGCCAAGCTGCTCGAGGCCGGCGAGCCGGGAGCGGAAAACCAGACGGCGGAAAGCCAGGCGGCGGACAACCTGACCCGCGTTCACGGCTACGCGACCCTGGCCTTCGCCAGCCCCGAGCAGATCGCGGGCGGCCCCATCACCACCGCCACGGACGTCTATTCGCTGGGCGTCCTCCTCTACCGGCTGCTGACCGGCCGCTCGCCGTACGAGCTGAGCGACAAGCCGCTCGCCGCGGCGGCGCGGATCGTCTGCGAGGAGACGCCGCCGCCGCCGTCGAAGGCGGTCTCGGCGCCGTCCGCCGAGGCGCGGAAGCGGGCCCGCGCGCTCGCCGGCGATCTCGATCAGATCGTCCTCACGGCCCTGCGCAAGGAGCCCGCCCGCCGCTACGGATCGGTCGCGGAGCTCGCGCGGGACGTCCGCCGCCACCTCGCGGGCCTGCCGGTCGGCGTGCGTCCCGACACCTTCGGCTACCGGCTGGCCAAGCTGGCGCGCCGGAACCGGGCGGCGTCCGTGGCCACGGCGCTGGCGCTGCTGGCCTTGATCGGCGGGCTCGCGGGCTATGCCGGGCAGGCGCGGGTGGCGCGGGCGGAGGCCCGCCGGGCAACGGTCGAGCGGGCGAAGGCGGAGCAGGTGAGCGCCTTCCTGCGGCGGGCCCTGGCCTCGCCCGACCCGGTGCTCGGCGGCGGCCGTCAGGTCTCGGTGGCGGAGATCCTGGACCGCGCCTCGGTCCGTCTGAGCGGCGATCTGGCCGGGCAGCCGGAGGTGGAGGCCAGCCTGCGCGAGACGCTGGGCGAGACCTATCTCAATCTCGGCCTGTCGCGGGAAGCGGAGCGCGAGTTCCGCCGGGCGCTCGGCCTGCTGGGGCGGAGCGGGGAGGATCGCGACGCGCGCCGCCTGGCGGACCGCGTGGAGCTCGCCCAGGCGTTGAGCGACCAGGGACGCTGGAGCGCGGCCGGGACGGAGATGCGGCCGGCGCTCGCTCTCTGCCACGCGAGGCGCGAGCGTCCGCTGGCGTGCGTGCACGCGCTCGACCTGCTGGGGGTGGCGCAGCAGAACCTCGGCCGGCCGGAGGAGTCGGCGGCGGCCGGCCGGGAGGCGCTGGCGCTGCTGCGGAGCCGTTTTCCACGCGAGCGGTTCGAGCTGGCGTCGGTCCTCAACAATCTCGGCATCTGCCTGGGCAATCAGGGGAAGCTGCGGGAGGCCGAGGCGTTGCACCGGCAGGCGGTGGCCGCCGCGCGGGAGGCGCGCGGCGAGCGCCATCCGCTGACCGCCGAGGCGATCGCCAATCTTGCCGGGGTGCTCGACATGCAGGGCCGGTACGCCGAGGCGGCGCCGCTCTACCGGGAGGCCCTCGGCGTCCAGGAGGCTCTGATCGGCGAGCGCCACTTCCATTTCATCACCACCCTGACGAGCTACGCCAACCTGCTCTGGCTGATGAAGCGGCCGCGAGAGGCGGAGCCGGTCGCCCGCCGCGCGCTGGCCTTGGCGCGGGACGCCCTGGGCGCGGAGCACCCACTCGCCGCCTACGCCGAGAACATCCTGGGCTGCGTCCTCCTCGACGCCGGCAAGCCGGCCGAGGCGGAAGGGCACATCCGGACGGCGCTCGCGGCGCGGCGCCGTTCCCTTCCCGAGGGGCACTGGCTGATCGCCAGCGCGCGGTCGAACCTCGGCGCCGCCCTGCTCGCGCAGGGGCGATCCGCGGAGGCCGAGCGCGAGCTGCTCGCGGCCTACGCGGCGCTGACCGCCTCCCGCGGTCCCCGCCATGAGAAGTCGCGGCTGACGGCGGAGCGCCTGGCGCGCCTCTACGCCGTCACCGGCAAGCCGGCCGAGGCCCGGCGGTATGGCGAGCTCGCGGCGCCGCCGCTCTAACGCCTTGAGGTCCGATCCTCAGCTCCGGACATAGAGCGCCTCGTGGTGCGGCATGCCCTTCCGGATGAGGCGGACGACCCCCTCGGCCTGGAGGCGGCGCAGGGTGGTGGAGGCCTGGCGGGAGTCGATGGGCTTCTTGAGCTCGGCGCGGAACCGCTGGTTGACCTCGGCGGCGACGCGGGAGGGGCTGAACGTCTCGCCCACGGGGATTTCGGCCACGGCCCGGGCCACCAGCCGGCTGGGAAGGGTGGCGTTGAGGGGAACCGTCTCCAAGGGCGGCAACGCCTCTGGAGCTGAAGCCACGGCGCGGGCGGCGATCTCGGCCGCGCCCCCGGCGGACGCCTTGAACGCCTCGTGGGCCTGAGCGACCGTCGCGTGCTCGGCGGCATGGAAGGCCCGCTGCTCGCCATGCAGGGCCTCCTGCCGGGCATGATGCTCCTCGCGCTCCTTATGGAACGCCATCTGGGCCTCCAGGTTCGCCAGCACCTGGGCCACGGAAAGCTCTGAGCTCAAA
>DASWRX010000085.1:0-24077 GCA_036402955.1 Thermoanaerobaculia bacterium | reverse complement strand
TCCGGCTTCGGCTTGCGGGCCCGGCAGGAAGGCAGACAGTAGATGCCGGTGGTGAGCACGCCGGTGAGAAAACGCCCGTCGAAGGCGGGATCGCTCGCCAGCATGCGGTCGATCATTCGTTCGCGCGCCAGTGCCATGACGTCAATATAGCGGCCTTACGCGACGCGATCCACCGGATTTCTCCGCCGGAATTTCCTGCAGGGAGGCTACAATCCCCGCCCATGGCGGACGATCCGGGAGCCTACACGTTCATCGACACCGACGCCGCCCTGGCCGAGGCGGCCCAAGGGTGGGCCGCGGCCCCCGTCCTGGGCCTCGACACCGAGTTCGTCCGCACCAATACCTTCTACCATCGCCTGGGGCTGATCCAGGTCTCCGACGGCCGGACCTCCTGGCTGGTCGATCCCCTGGCGGCGCGCGATCTGACGCCGCTCGCCGCGGTCTTCCGCTCGCCCGGCGTCAAGGTGCTGCACTCGGCGAGCGAGGACGTCGAGGTGTTCCACCGCGCTCTCGGCGTGCTCCCCGAGCCGTTCTTCGACACCCAGATCGCCGGGGCCTTCGCGGGGGCAGGCGCCTTCCTGAGCTACCAGAAGCTGGTGGCGGCCTACCTGGGCGTCGAGCTCGCCAAGGAGGAGACCCGCACCGACTGGATGGCCCGTCCCCTCTCGCCCGGGCAGCTCGCCTATGCGGCCGAGGACGTGGCCTTCCTCGTCCCCCTCTACGAGCGGCTCACGGGCGAGCTCGAAGCCCTGGGACGCCTCTCCTGGGTCCTGGAGGATTCCTCGGCCCTGCTCGACACCTCGCGCTTCGCGGAGGACGACGACAGCGCCTACCTCCGCATCAAGGGGGCCGGCCGGCTCGACCGCCGGCAGCTCGCCGCCCTCCAGACCCTGGCGGCCTGGCGCGAGAGGGAGGCGCGGCGGCGCGACCTGCCGCGGAATTTCGTGCTGAAGGAAAAATTGCTCCTCGACCTCGCCACCCGCCGGCCGAAAGTGGCGCGGGACCTTCAGCGGCTGCCATCCTTCGATCCCCGGCAGGGAACGCGGGACGGCGCCACCTGGCTCCAGCTCCTCGAGGAGGCGGCGGAGCGGCCGGAGCCGGAGCTGCCGCCGAGGCTCTCGGGCAAGCCCTTCTCGCCGGCCGCGCGCGAGCTCGAGGACCGCCTGCGTGAGCGGGTGCGGGAACGGGCCGCGGAGCTCAACGTGCCGCCCGAGATCCTCGCCTCCCGCCGCATCCTGGACGCCCTGCTCCGGCTCACCGTCGGCAAGCCCGATCCCCGCCTCCCCCGCGAGCTCCAGGGCTGGCGCCGCGAGGTCATCGGCGAGGACCTCCTGCGCGAGGCGCGCAGAGAGCTTCCTCCAGAGCCGTCTTCGAGCCCTATTTAGAAATACCAATAAACCACGCCACTTCTCTTTCATCCGCTTGAATCGGGAATAACTCTTTGGCGGAATTCAGTGTTGTAGTAGGCTCAGAGCATGACAATCGATGACGAGGTGCGGCGGGCGACGAAGTTGCTGGAGACGGTGATGCAGGCGGCCGGCCTGACGCGGAAGGACCTGGATCAGAAGCTGGGGGCGGGGCCCGGATACGTCAGCCAGGTCCTGACGGGGCGGATGGAGCTCAAGTTCCGGCACATCCTGGCGGTCCTGCGGGCTCTGGAGGTGGAGCCGAGCGTCTTCTTCCAGACTCTGTACCCGGAGAACCGGCCGTCGACCGACGCGGTGGTGATGGAGGAGTTCCTGCGCCGGTTCCAGAAGCTGGGCTTCGGAGCCCAGGCCCCGCCGCCGCCGAAGCCGGCTCTCGATCCCCAGGAGTTGGAGCGGATGATCCAGAACGCGGTCCGCGCCGCGCTGGCTGGAGCGCCGGCCACCCTTCCCGAGGACCGGCCCCGCGAAGATCCCCCTGAAAACACGAAGCCCCGGGGCAGCCGCAGGCCCCGGGGCGGAAGCGGGACGCCGAAGAAGGGCTAGCTGGAGACGCTGTCCCGCCGGCCGGGGAGACGCTCGAGCCGCCAGAGCTCGGTGGTGACGGTCTGGAGCAATGTCGCGGTCACCCGGTCCGTCTCCAAGGCTCTCCTCAGCATGAGCAGAGCGCCGAGCGCCTCGCGCTGGATGCCCCGGGCTCGCAGGACCGTGATGATCTCGTCGACCACCCCGGTGATCTCCGCCGTCCTTCCCTGGCGCAGCCAGAGGGCCGCCAGGTCGAGCGAGACCAGGGCGGCGTCGTAGGCCAGGTCGGCCTTCCTGTACTCTTCGCGGAGACAGCTGAGCATTCTCTCGGCGCTCTCGTCCTCCCTGAGATGGAACGCGATCCGGCCCTCCAGCCAGAGCCGCTTCAGGCGGTCGAAGTGCTCGCCATGGACTTCATACAGCGGATGGACCGCGCTCAGCATCTGGCCGGCTTCCGGCGCCCGCCCGCAGTCGACGAGACACCAGAGGAGGCCGTGGACCGCCGAGAGGACGAGCTGCGGGTCATGCGCGGGATCGATCTGACGGATGCCCTCGACCAGGAATCCGATGGCCGCCTCGGGGTCGAGCGCGTAGTTGGACGTAACCCCCTGGCTGATGAGGGCTCGCGCCGCCGCGTGCGCGTCGCCGGCCTCCATGTAGATCGTATGGACATGTCCGAGCAGGCGGTGGGCTTCCGAGAAGCGCCGCTGGTCGGTGTAGAGCGAGGCGGTCAGGTCCATGAGCCGGGCGAGGAGCAGGGGATCTCCGGTCCCCTCGCCCGAACGGGCCAACGCGTGACCGAGAGCGGACTCCGCCGCGGCGAGATCGTCGGCCACGCGGTAGGCATTGCCGAGCTCGGCCCAGGCGCGAGCCTGAAGGTCGGCCAGCTCCACGGATTCCCCGTCCGTTGCGGTCGCCTTCTCGGCGAGCGTGACGGCGAGAGAGGCCGAGAGGGTCATTCTTTCCGGATCGCTATAGCGAAGATTGCGGCACAGCTCGAGGAGAGCCTCGCAACGGTCCCAGCCGGGCCGTTGCCGCCCGTCCAGGGTGCGGATCTCGAGAGCGGGAGGACGCTTCGCGAGCGGCTGGTCCGCCGGATGCTGCCGGCCCGCCTTCGCGCTCGCCGTGGTCGAGGCGTACTGCCGGGCGGCTGCGAGCGCCTTGAACATCGGAAAATCGTATTCAGAGCCGGCGCTCGGCGCCGTCGCGGGCGGCAGCGGGCCTGCCGCGAAGACCGCGGACGCGAGGGGCGCCATCGCCGCGCGGCAACGCTGGCAGCCGCTCAACAGATGGGAGATGACCGGGGCCGCCTGACGGGGCGACATCTCGCCGAGCAGGAAACGATCCAACTCGGCAGGGCTGGGGTGAGTGTCTCGCTTTCCTTCAGCCATCGAACCCTCCCGCAAGAAATCAGATGTCCCTTAATTATCGCACAGTTTCTTCCACTGTGGAACTTAATCCCCCCTGGAGAGGCCAGGCCTCCGGGACCGTATTGCGAGAACCGTGCTATCCCCCTCCGTTGGGATCGATCATGCCCCCCCGCTCCAGACTGTCCAGCGGAAGGGGAGGGGTGACGGCCGCCTTCGCCGGCGATGTCCGGGCCTGGGCGTTCGACGGCTGTGCCGGCCAGAGAACGCCGAGCCAGCCCAGGAACTGGTCGAGGAGACTGGACGTGACTGCGGGAGCCTTGGCGTGCGGACGATCGGCGGCGGCCGCCGCCGGCAGGGCGAGGCCGAGCACCGCCAGCAGGGCGATGGCGGCCGTCAGGCGTCGAACCACGGTTCGAGACATTGGAGATCCCTCCTCCTTGAAGGAGCGCCTTGGACCCCCATGGTCCTCGCGCCCGCGATCAGCTCATTTTCAGAAGTCTGCCGGCCAGAGTAGCACGGCCTGGAGGTCTCTGGAAGAGACCTCCAATAAGTATGAGTGTCGCCGGCAGACAAAAGGTGACACAAAAGCGTCACCTGGGCGTTCCTAGCCCGTGAACTTGTAGCCCAGCCGGTGGACCGTGATGATGTGCCGCGGCTCGGCGGGGTTCTCCTCGACCTTCTTGCGGAGCTTCGCGATGTGCATGTCCACCGTGCGGGTGAAGGGGATCGCGTTGTAGTCCCAGACGGTGTCGAGGAGCGTCTCGCGGGTGACGATCTCGCCGCGGTGCTCGATGAAGAACGCCAGGAGCTGGAACTCGCGCGGCGAGAGATCGATCGACTGGCCCTCCCGGGTCGCCTCGTGGCGCCGGAAGTCGACGCAGACTTCGCCGAAGCGATAACTATCGGGCTGGGCCGCCGTGGCGGGTCCGCCGGAGCGGCGCAGCACCGCCTCGGCGCGGGCGAGCAGCTCCATGAAGCCGAAGGGCTTGGTGATGTAGTCGTCCGCCCCGAGCTTCAGCCCCAGCACCTTGTCGATCTCCTGGCCGCGCGCGGTCAGCATGATGATCGGCACGGCGCTGCCGCTGCCGCGCAGGTGCTTGCAGATGTCCAGGCCGGTCATCTTCGGCAGCATCACGTCGAGCAGGATGAGGTCGGGCGACTCGGCGGTGGCCATCTGCAGGCCGGCCTCGCCGTCCTTGGCCACCGTGACCTCGTAGCCTTCGTACTGAAAGCCATCGCGCAGGGCGACGGACATGGCTTCGTCGTCCTCGACGATCAGGACGCGCGTGTTCGTGGTCGTGCTCATGATCAGGCCTCGGAGGGCTGTTCCCGCGGTCCGGCGGTGGCGGCGAGCGGGGTCGGTTCGGGGGTCTCGATCGGCAGGTGGAGCGAGAAGGTGCTCCCCTCGTCGGTCCGGCTCTCGACGGTCACGGTGCCGTGGTGGGCCTCAACGATGTGGTGGACGATGGCGAGCCCCAGGCCACTCCCCTTGACGTCGTGCACCAGGCCGGTGCTCACGCGGTGGAAGCGGTCGAAGATCTTGCGCTGCTCGTCGCGCGGGATGCCGATCCCCTGATCGCGGACGGAGATGACGATGAACTCCCCCTCCCGCCGCAGGGAGACGGTGATGTCGCCGGCGTGCCGCGAGTACTTGACAGCGTTGTCGAGCAGATTCGAGAGCGACCGCGCGATCGCACCCGCGTCGATCCACGCCGGCGGCAGCGGGACGGCGGAGCCTTCCAGGCGGACGTTGAAGCCGGTCTGCCGCAGCCGCACCTCGAACGTCTTCAGGGTCTCGCAGACCACCTCGCGCACGTCGCAGCGCTCGAAGCGGTAAGTCTTGCGGCCCGACTCGATGCTGGCGAAGTCGAGGATGTTGTCGATGAGCTGGGTCAGGCGGCGGCTCTCGGTCTCGATGTAGTCGCCGTACTCGCGGGCCTTCTCGGTGCCGCCGAAGCGTCCGAGGCGCAGGAATTCGCCGAAGACGCGGATCGAGGCGAGCGGCGTGCGCAGCTCGTGCGAGACGTTGGAGACGAACTCGTTCTTCATCTGTGACAGCTTCATCTCGCGCGAGGCGATGCGCAGCGCCAGCACCAGCCCGCCCAGGAGCACGGCGGCGAGGGCCGCCGACAGGCCGAAGTTGAGCAGGAAGTTCCGCCGCGCCACCTCCGCCGCGGTGACCTGCCGGGTGGCGAGGGCGACGTTCCAGTCGGTGAAGACGAAACCGAACGGCCGCCGGGCCTCGGTGGTCCAGGGATCGCCGTCCTCCAGCGGGCGGGTCGCGTAGACCAGCCGCCCCTGGCCGTCCTCGACCGCGATGATCGGCTTGGATTCCCCGCTGGCCGCGAAATCCGACAGCGCGGCGCGGATCGCCGCCGGCAGCACGCGGCTGCGGAAGTACCCCTCGTCGAGGACCATGCCGGCGAGGCCGACCAGCCGCGAGGAGTCGTCGGTGACCGGATAGAGGAGGATGCGGAAGTTGGGGTCCTTCTCCTCGACGAAGAGCCGGACGCGCTCGAGGATGCCGTCCTTGTGGTGGAGGGCTTTCCAGGGCGCGATGGCGACCGAGATGGCCCGCGCCTCCGGCGACGAATCCGGCTGGAGGAAGGGCGCGCAGGAGGGGGAGAAGTAGAGCGGCTCCTCGTCGCTGCCATCACCGCGATCGCCGCCGCCGCGGAGCTTCATCACGAACAGGCGCTCGACCCCCACCACCCCCCTCTTCTTGAACAGCTTGGCCGCCCGGTCGAGCTGGTTCTGGGTGAAGACGGACGGCTGGAGGTCGAGGATCTGGCCGGCGTCGGTGTAGAAGTACTCGACGTGCTTGGAGACCGCCTCCAGCAGGCTCTCGACCTGGGCCTTGTGGGCCCGCTCGGAGAAGCCGTCGAGCTCCCGCAGCCAGCGGAACTGGAGGGCGAGCAGGATCGTCAGCGGCACCAGGACCGCCACGAATCCGACCCACAGGGTATGTCGCTTGCTCACCGCTCCGATCTTCATGGCCGGGGCGAGTCTAGGGCAGATCGCCGCCGGTCCCGTTCCACGTTTACAAATAAGTTACGCCGTTTTCGTGGTTTTACCGAATCCGTCTCAGAGCTCCCTGAGGCCCACCTTGACGGCGGCCCGGCCGAGGTAGATCTCGTCGCCGGGCTGGACGCGCACGCCCCGCCGGTCGTGGGAGCTGACGTCGATGGTGCGGCCGGCGCGGTAGATGCGCGTGCCGGAGGCGTTCTGCTCGGCGCGCAGCCAGTAGCCGCCGCTCTCGGCGTCCCAGGAGAGGCGGGCGTGCTCGCGCGAGACGGTGGAGTTGATCTCTCCCACCTCCAGGAAGGCGACGTCGTTGCGGCGCCGCACCCGGCCGTCCGGGTCCACGACCTCCTCGAGGCGGCCGAGGAAGACGCGGGGGCCGTCGAGCTCGTAGACGCGCTGCGTCGCCGTCCCTTTGAGCACCGTGAGCTCGAGCATGGGGCGCGCCGCGCCGGCCGCCGCCGGGGAGGGGACCGCGGCAACCGGTTCGCGGTTGAGATATTCGACGTAGAAGCGGCGCTCGCCGAACCGCGGGTGGGCCTCCTCGTCGAACGCGGTCTCGACGTCGAAGCCGGACGGCACCGGGCAGCCGCGCTCGGCGAGGCGCTCGGCGATCTCCCGCTTGAGGTCCCACCCCTCGCGGACCACCGCCTCGAAGCGGACCTTCTCGTCCGCGTCGGCGACCAGGAGATGGATGCGCAGGAGGTTGTTGGGGAAGATCCGCTTCCCCTCGCCCACGGCGACGACGCGGGACTCCACGTCGTCGAGGATGGCGCGGCGGATCTCCAGCGGCGAGGTCCCCTTCATCCAGGGCTTGAGCCAGTCGCGCATCTTTCCCATCAGCTCGTCCATGTCCTCACCGATCCTAACTCAGGGTTGCTGCCGGAGAATGCCGAGCTGCGCGGCGGACTGCACGATCTCGCCGGCGGCCGGCGCGGCCAGACGGCCGCCGTAGCCGCCGTGCTCGACGATGACTCCGAAGGCGATCTTGCGGCCGGTCTGCGTCTCGTACGGAGCGTAGCCGATGAACCAGGAGTGCGATCCCTTGTCCTGCACCTCCGCCGTGCCGGTCTTGCCGGCGATGGCGGGAGAGATGCCGGCGAGGTAGCGCGCTCCGGTCCCCTCCGTCACCACGCGGCGCATGGCGCGGCCCAGCATCGCCGCGAGATCCGGCTCCAGGATCCGCGCCGGCGCGGCCCGCCGGGTGTTGCTCTCGCCGATCACCCAGCGGCCTTCGGGCATGGCGCCGCCGTCGGCGAGGGTCGCCGCCACGCGGGCCATCTGGAAGGGCGTCGCCACCACCTGCCCCTGGCCGTAGGAGGACTGCGGCAGGGCATCCTTGAGCTGCTGCGGCGTGTTCGGCCGCGCCACCGAGATGCCGAAGGCCTTCGCCGTGTCGAGCAGCGCCTGCGCGCCGACGCCGTAGGCGCCGAGCTGCGCGAAGTAGGCGTTGCAGGACACCACGATCCCCTTCTCCAGGTTGACGTCGCCGTGCGGCGACCGGTCCGTGGGATCGTCGCGGATAGGCCGGCCCCAACCCTTCACGGAGTTGCCCACCCGGCCGTCGGGCAGGAGCTTGCACGCGTAGGTCTGGCGCGCGAGCTGCGGGTCCTTGCGCAGGGCCGCGGTGGCGGTGACCATCTTGAAGGTCGAGCCGGGCGGATAGATGCCGTAGCGGGCGCGGTCGATCAGCGGATGGTTGGTGGCCTGGTCGGCCGCGACGTCGACCGGCAGCCGCGCGGGCCACGGATAGCTCACCGCGGCGAGGAGGTCTCCCGTGGCGGCGTCGAACACCACGGCCGCTCCGCCGAAGCCCGCCTGTCGGGCATACTTCTCGAGGATGCCGGCGGCCCGGAGCTGGAGGCGGACGTCGATCGTCATCCGCAGCGTGCGGTCGCGGTCGAGGATCCGCCGCACGGCCGGATGGTCCGGCTGCCAGCGGTGGCGCAGCAGGGGGATGAGCTCGCCGTAATCCAGCCGGATCTCGCGGGTGACCTTGCCGTTCGGCTGCGGCACGTCGACCACTCCCGCGAAGTCGTCGTACCCCTGGAGACGGATGCGCGTGTCGCGCTCGGCGTAAGAAGTGTTGGGCGCCGCCCAGTTGGTGCGGTCGTTGAGATCCCCCAGCAGATGGAAGGTCCTGCCGCCGAAGGGGTAGTACCGGTGGCCGCGCTCCTGCCGCTCGCCGGCCGCCGGCAGCGTGGCGCCCAGGCGTTCCAGCACGGCGCGGTTCTTCTCGATCTGGGCCGGATCGGTGGTGGCGAGCAGCACGCCGTTGCGGTCGACGATGTCCCCGCGGGGAAACCCTTGAGCGATGTCGACCAGCCGCGGGTTGTACTCGAACCTCCGGAAGCCGTCTCCCTGGAGCGTCAGCGCGCCGCGGATGAGGAAGCGGTCGGGCTGGAGGACCTGGACCTGCACCGCCCGCAGAAGGATCGCGGCGAGCACGGCGCCGAGCGCGATCGCGGCCCAGCGGGCGGCCCCCTGGAAGCGGCGGGTGGCGGCCGCCGCCTCGTCGGCCGGACGCGGGCGCGCCGAGATGCCGAGGATGATGCCGAAGATCAGGAAGTTGGCGAGCATCGCCGTGCGGCCCGAGCTGAGGAACGGCGACACCACGCCGGAGAGCGGGAGCACGTCGAAGATGCCGCCGCCGATCAGCAGGATCTGCACGGCGATCAGCACCGAGAGCCCCAGCGCCAGGAAGAAGCTGTACGTGGAGCCGGAGCGGAACGCCGCCCGGAAGCCGCGCCAGACGAGCAGCGCGTAGAGGGCGGCGACCGCGAGGAGGCCCAGGAAGCCGAGTTGCTCGCCGACGGCCGCGAGCACCAGGTCGGTGTGGATCTCGGGCACGCGCTGCGGCTGCCCGAGGCCCAGGCCGGTGCCGGTCAGCGCGCCGCCGGCCATCGACCAGAGCCCCTGCGCCAGGTGATCGCCGCCGCGGAAGGCGTTGTCCCACGGCGAGAGCCACATCTTCAGGCGGCCGTTGACGGTGGCGGGATAGCCGATCTCGTAGGCCACGGCGAAGGCGGCGGCGACCAGGGCCGTGCCCACCAGCGCCATCCACGGCTGGCCGCGCGCCACGCAGTACAGGGTGAGGAAGAGGAACGAGAGGATCAGCGCCGGCCCGAGGTCCCGCTGGAGGAAGAAGAAGACGAGCACCAGGCCAATGGCGACCAGCGGCGGCAGCAGGTACTCGAGCCGGGGGATGCCCAGGGCCCGCGGCAGCCCGGCGCGCGTCTCGGTCAGCTCGCGCAGGAACTCCCAGCGGTCGAAGAGATAGCCGGCCAGGAAGAGGACGACCAGGATCTTGATCGCCTCCACCGGCTGCCAGCCGAAGAGGTTCACCTTGGCGTCGCTGCCGCCCGGGCCGCTGCCGAAGGCGATCAGCACGGCCGACAGCAGGAAAGCCCCGAGCAGCGGCGCCAGGCTCATCCGCTTGAGCGGCGAGCGCTCGTAGTCGACCAGGCTGCCGGCCAGCAGGAGGGCGGCGCCGAGCACCACTCCCTCGGCGAAGCCGCGGTAGAGCGGCAGGTCGCGCAGCGGATCGCGGACGCTCACCATCATCGCCAGCCCGACGCCGGTCAGCAGCAGCAGGGCCGGCAGGATCAGCTCGTCGCCGGCGAACCGCCGCAGCCGCCAGACGACGTGGACGGCGAGAAAGGCGGCCAGGAAGACGGCCGACCACAGCCAGAACGAGGAGCGGAACTGCCTGGGCTCCCGCACGACCAGCCGCGGCTTGACGACGCGGAGCTGCGCCAAGGAGAGCAGGGGAAGCGAGATCTCCCCCTGCGCGCCCCCCTGGCGCCGCGCGTCGAGCCGCTCGCGCAGGCTGGTGAGCCGGCGGTCCCCCTCGATCTGGGTGGAGGGGACGCGGATGCGCTCGATCTCGCCGACGTTGGGCAGCTCCCCTTCGTGCGCCCGCTTCCAGATCTCCTCGGCCGCGAACGACCGCTCGGCCGAGCTGTCGAAGACGTCCAGCGCCGGCAGGAGCTGCTCGGCTCCCCGCAGGTCATTCAGATTCACGATCTGCCCGGCGCCGATCTTCGGCTCGAGATCCGCCAGCGGCTTGGCCATGGCGAGATAGACCAGGACCAGGCCGAGGAGGGCGACGAGCGCGGCGGCGGCGAGGAGCATCGCCTCACGATTCCGCGCCGGCGCGCCGGGCAGCCCCTGCACGGCGAAGCCCGGTGCTTTGAGCCTGGAGGTCTCCTGCTGCCGGCGGTCGGCGGCGGTGCTGCGGGTCACGGCCATGGCGTCGGCGGCCTCCTCACCAGATGCCCAGGTCCTTGAGGCGGTCCAGCACGCCGCGGAGCTCTTCCGCCGCGGTCGACATGTTGGCCCTGGCGTCCCCGAAGTTGCCCGCGTCGCGATAGATGCCGATCGCCTGGGTGAAGGTGTCGCGGGCCTTCTCCAGCAGTTCCGTCTCCTGGTCCGTCCCCTTCGCCGCCTGCGCCTGAGCCAGGATCTGCTCGGCCTGCGTGCGGGTGCCGTCGGCGAGCGTCGCCTTCTCGCGCCGTCCCATGGGATAGCCGCGGCGCTCGAGCTCTCCCAGGGCCGCCTCGAGCTGCTTGAGATCGAACTGCTCGTAGGCGTAGACGTGGGCGAGGCCGAGATAGGGATCGGGCCAGTCGGGAGCGAGCTTCGCCGCGTCCTGGAAGCCGTCGACGGCGTCACGGGCCTTCTGCCGCGCCTCGTTCTTCTGCCCCTTGGCGCGCAGCGACTGGGCCTCGATGCGGTCCAGATGTCCCTGGGTGTAGAGGAGCTTCGCCCGCGTCGGCCGGTCATGGTAGTCGAGGTCGACCGCCGCCTGCAGGCGGTCGTGCGCCTTCTGCCAGCCCTTCACCGTCGAGGTCGGATCGTCCCCCCGGTAACCGTTGACGACGCGGTCCGCCGACTTGAGCAGGGCGCTCCGCAGCTCGTCATGGACGTCGCTCAAGCCAGAGCCGGGGAGACCGAACGGCGCCAGCTTGCGATAGCGGGTCCACAGGCCGTCGAGGTCGGGCGCCGGCTGCGCCACCAGGTCGTGCCGCATGTCCGCCGCCTCGCTGCGCACCCAGACCTGAGAGGCGACCAGCAGCGAGCCGGCGAGCAGGAAGAGCACCGCCGCGCCCCGCAAGGAGAAGCGCCGTCGCCGCGTGGGCGGCGGGGCGGGAGGCGGCTCCGCCGGCAGCAGGACCGCGGGAGAGGCTGGACCCGCGCCAGGAGAGGAAGCCGCCGGCGGCGGAGTCAGCGGACCGTGGGGCAGCTCGCCCGTGCGCCGGGTGGCGTCCATCGCCTGATCCCGCGATGGGGCCGTGCGCCGCGTCTCCGAGGTGGCGAAGGAGCCGGAATCGTCGAGGGATCCGTCGAGTGGGCGGAACGTGCGGCGCGTGGCGCTCAGGTCCTCGCCCGTCCGTTCCGGGCGCGGCTGCTCGCTCGGCAGCGGCTTTCCCGCTTCCCAGGCCTCGAGGTCCGCCTTCATCTCGGCCGCCGTGGCATAGCGCTGGACGACCTGGAAGGCGAGGCTCTTGCCGATGATCCGGCGCAGCCCCGGCGAGACGCCGTCCGGCAGCCGCTCGGGCGGCTCGCCGCGGCGGATCTTCCCCTCGACCGCCTCGGGATCGCCGCCGTCGAACGGCGGATACCCCGCCACCATCAGGTAGAGCACCACTCCCACGGCCCAGAGGTCCGAGTGGCGGTCCACGCCGCCGCGATCCAGCCGCTCGGGCGGCGTATAGGGAAGGCTGCCGAACAGGTTGACGGTGAACCGCCGGGTCTGCGACAGGTGCTTGGCGATGCCGAAGTCGAGCACCCGCACGCGGTCGCCGTCCTGGAGACGGATGTTCTCCGGCTTGATGTCGCCGTGGACGATGCCGTAGACCTTGCGGCCGCCCACCTCGGCGGAGAAGTTGTGGCAGACCTCCAGCATGTCGCAGAGCTGGCAGGCGATCGAGCAGGCCTTGTCCTCCGGCAGCGGGCCGCGGGCGAGCCGCTGCGAGAGGTCGGTCCCCGCCACGTACTCCATGGCGACCCAGAAGAAGACGGCGTCCTCTCCCTGCTCGTAGACCGCCGCCACCTGCGGCGCCACGCTCGCGAGCTGCGCCTGGAGCGCGATGCCGTTCTTCTCCGCCTGCAACATCTCCGGGTCGGCGCGGTTGGCGCGCACGACCTTGAGCGCCACCTCGCGCTCCGTCTTCGGGTCCCAGGCCAGGTAGACGTCGCCGAGGGCGCCGCGACCGAGGAAGTCACGGATCTCGAACCGGTCCACCTGCTGCGCGGTCATCATCAACGGCCCTGTCTCCGCGCCGGCTGCGGCGCTACCGGTTGGCCCGCCGGCTGGGCTGGAGCCGTCACGCGGACGGCGTCGGCGCGGCCCATTCCCACGAACGAGTTCCAGGCGAAGATCTCGTCCGCCCGCTCCGGCGAGGCGAGCACGACGGCGCCGGCGCCGTTCCCCAGGAAACGGTTCTCGATCAGCTCGGGCCGGGCGGTGTCATGGACCTCGACGCCGGGCCGGGCGGCGGCTCCCGGCGGCTTGCCGTTGCCGGCGATCAGGTTGTTGACCAGTTGCGGAGCGGCGCCCTGCTCGACGATCACGCCGCCGCCCGGGTTGTCGTGGACATAGCAGGATTGGATCGACGAGCGGTCGGCTCCGGCCACGTCGATCCCCGCCGTCTGGGCGCCGGTGATCTCGACCCCCTCCACGTCGACGTCCGAGCTCGCCAGCCGCAGCCCCACCTGGAGGGGAGACTGGGCGTCGCCCGCGATCCGGAAGCCCTCGATGCGCGCGCCGGCGATCCCCTCGGCCGTCACGGCCGGCACGCCGCTGCCCGCCGGCGGCAGCAGCAGGGCGCCGCGCGGCACGCGGCTCACCAGCGCCACGCCTTCCGGAAGCTGGAGGACCTCGCGATAGGTCCCGGGCGCCACTTCGACCGTCTGGCCGGGCCGGGCCTGCGCGAGCGCCTGGCCGATCGTCGCGATGGCGCCATCGCCAGCACCCACCCGCAGCACGTCGGCCGAGGGCGCGCGGGGAGTCTGCCCGAAGTTGAGCAGCCCCTGTCCGAACGCGGCGAAGGCGCAGGCTCCGAGGATCGCGCCGTAGAGCAGGAACGCCGGCCGGCTGGCGAGAACGCCGAGCACCCGCGAGCCCGCTCCGCGGCCCGCCACCGCCGCGCCGCGAGCCTGCGACCGCGCCGCCGCCGAGGTGGATGCCGGAACGGCCGCCCGGCTGGAAGAGGCTGGACGCCGCTTGCGGACCGCGGCGGCGTAGCGTTCCCCCTCCACCAGCACCACCGAGACGTTGTCCTTGCCGCCGGCCTGGTTGGCGGCGTCGATCAGCGCCTTCACGGCGGCCCTGGGATTCCCGGCGTTGCTCTCGACCAGCGAGAGGATGGTCTGCGACATCACGAGGTCCGAGAGGCCGTCGCTGCACAGCAGGAGCGCCGAATCCGGCTCGAAGGCGATCGGGGTGACGTCGATGAACCCCTCCTCGTCCGGCTCGTGCGGCCCCGAGCCCACGTCGCGGAAGATCTCGTTGCGCCGCGGATGGCTCATCGCCTCGGCCTCCGAGAGCTCGCCCACGTCCTCGCGGGAGCCCACGGGCGAGTGATCGCGGGTGATCTTGCGGATTTCTCCCTGACCAGCGCCCGGCCGCAGCAGGTACAGCCGGCTGTCGCCGACGTGACCGATCGTCGCCTGCGCGCCGTCGATCACGGCCACCGTGAGCACGCAGGCCATGCCGGCGAGGGCGGGATCGGCCTGCGCCTTCTCCCAGATCTGCTTGTTGGCGAGGGCGATCGCCTCGCGGATCAGGCGGGGAGCGTCGGTGGTGCGGCGCGAGAGACGGGCCTGGAGGATCTCGACCGCCGTCTGCGCCGCGATCTCCCCTCCCGACTCGCCGCCCACGCCGTCGACCACGGCATAGATCCCCCGTTCGGGATCGCAGAGGACGCGGTCCTCATTGTTCTCCCGCTCGCGGCCGGGATCGCTGGCCGCCGCCGCCAGGGACCGCTTCGGCGCGGCCATCTACTTCCGCTCCCGGAAGGCGAGCGCCAGCAGCGTCGCGGCGAGGATCACCAGCGCGGCCACGAAGACCAGACGGGCGAAGTAGAGGGTCGTCATGCCGTGGCGGCCCGCGCGGAATCCAGCCGTTCGAAATCGAGATAGATCACGCCCGCGAGGCCGATGCGCGCCTTGTCCGGCAGCGGCTCCCAGCGGTCCAGATCGCGCACGCCGCCGTCCGTGCTCTCCAGGCTGCGCGGGAGGGGCACGCCGTTGACCGTGGTCCCGAGCTTGCTCAGGTCCTTGATCCGGAACCCTCCCTCGGGCGTGCGCTGGAGCCGGGCGTGCTCGCGCGAGACGTCGAGCGAGGTGTCGATCGACAGGTCGGCCCAGACGTCCGGCGCCTGGCGGCCGATCACGATCTCGCCCTTGGTGACCAGGAAGGTGTGCGTGCCGCGGTCGTCCTTGTAGACGATCCGCGCCAGGGCCGCCGGCTCGGTGGCCACGGTGCCCGCGAGAGCGCTCTCCTCGGCCACCGCCGCGGCTTCCTTCCGGGTGGTCATCTGGCCGAGCCGCCGGGTGGTGGAGATGCGGTGCGTCTTCGAGCCGGCGCCGTAGCCGGACTCCGGCGGGCGGGCGAACTCGGAGACCACCTCGACGTCGCCCGGGCTCAGGGTGCCGTTGGGGTCCTCCTGGAAGCGGATCGACCACCGTCCCTCGGCGCTGACGAACTTCGGCGCCGGCGGCGGCTCGTCCTTCTTCTTGCGCAGGATGCGGGGAAAGGCCGGCGCGGCGCCGCGGTTGAGCCGCGCGAGCTCCTGGTCGAGCAGGGTCTTCCCCTCCTCCTCGAGCTCGCCGAAGAGCGTGCGCAGACGATCGTAGTCGTCGGCGTGGAGATAGATCTGATAGAGGCTGGGGGCGATCGTCTTCGTCACCAGCGGCTCGAGGCTCTGGCGCATGTTCTCGCCGATGGCGAGCACGATGTCCCGGCCCGTCGCGCGTTCCTTCGTCAAGCGTTGACCCTCCCGGAGGACTCCAGGGTCCAGTGGGGACCCCGACGAGTATACCTTTACGTAAATCTTGCCCGGGGGGTTGCGAGCCGCGGCTTACAGGATCCGCATCTCCAGCGACCGCAGCACCGCCTGCGTCCGGTCCCGCGCCCCGAGCTTGGCGAGGATGCTGGAGACATGGATCTTCACCGTCCCCTCGGCCGAGCCGAGCGCCGCGGCGATCTCGCGGTTGGTGTAGGCGGCGGCCATCAGGCGCAGGACCTCGGTCTCGCGCGGCGTCAGCGGCTCGGCGGGGGCCGGCTCGGAATGGCGGGGGAGGGGATGGGCCGCGGCCCCCTCCAGCAGCGCCCGGGTGAGCGCCGGTTGCAGATGAGTGCCGCCCGCGGCCAGCGTCTCGACGGCCGTCACCAGCTCGGCGAGCGTAACGTCCTTGCGGAGATACCCGCGCGCCCCCTCGCGGATCGCCTCCAGGGCCAACCCGCGGTCGTCGAAGGTCGTCAGCACCAGGCAGGGCGGCGCGCCGGGAACGTCCCGCAACGCCCGCAGCACGCCCAGGCCGTCGAGCCGCGGCATCCGGACGTCCAGCAGCACGACGTCCGGCCGCTCCCCGGCGATGCGGCGCAGCGCCTCCTCGCCGTCCGCGGCCTCGGCGGCGATCTCGATGCGGGAATCGAGCTCCAGCAGCTTGCGGATCCCCTGGCGGACCAGGGTCTCGTCCTCCACCAGCAGCACGCGGAGGGTCCGGCTCGTCATGCTCCCCTCCGCAGCGGCACCAGCGCCGCCACGGCGAAGCCCATTCCCGGCCGCGTCGCCACCTCCAGGCGCCCGCCCGCCCGCTCCAGCCGCTCGCGCATCCCGGCCAGCCCGCGTCCCGCCGCCACCTCGACGGCGCCGCGGCCGTCGTCGCGGGCACGGACCTCGATGGCGCCGTTCTCCTGCACCACGTCGAGCCACAGGTTCTCGGCCTGGGCATGCTTCGCCGCGTTGGTGACGATCTCCTGGCAGCAGCGCAGCAGCAGGTGGGCGAGCTCCGGGTCCTCGACGGCGAGGTCCGCCGGCAGCGTCAGATGGACCCGCGGGCGTGGGATCTCTTCAATCAGGCTCTCCAGCGACCGCCGCAGGTCGAGCCGCTCCGCCCGGCCGAGCGTGTCCACGATCTCGCCGATGTCGGTCAGCAGGCGGCGGCTGAGCGACTGGGCCATCCCGATCGTCTCCCGCAGGGCCTCGCCATCCCCGGTCTGATGCCCGGCCCGCTCCAGGTTGAGGCTCAGGGCGACCAGCCGGTGGCCCACGGCGTCGTGCAGCTCGCGGGCGATCCGCAGCCGCTCGGCCACCCGGCTGCCGTGGGCCAGCAGGTCGCGGGCCGCCCGCAGCTCGGCGTTCGCCCGCGCCTCCCGGTCCAGCGCCTCGACGGCCAGGAAGGCCAGGATCTGGAAGCCGAGATAGGGAGGCGCCAGCATCAGCGCCGGGCGAAGCGACCAGTGGATGGTGATCGCCGCCCCGAGCAGCAGCGACTGCGCGGCGATCCACGCCAGCCCCGTCCGGCGGGAGACCCGCGGCGCGAGCTGCATCGCGACCAGCACCAGCAGCGTCCCCTCGAAGCCGTCGCAGAGCAGCAGCACCAGCGCGATCACGCACGCCGTCTGGAGAGCGAGCAGAGCGGTATTGAGCCAGGAAAAATCCAGCCGGCGGTCCCGCTCCCGGCCCGCCGTGGTCATCCAGAGCGCCGCGGCGAAGAGAAGCCAGGCCGCGAGCCACCCGGGCACGGCGCCGGGCCGCACCTGCGCGCGCTGCAGCCAGAGGGGCACGCCCACGCCGAGCCACGCCGCGAGACCGCCCCAGCGCAGCAGCCGAGAGGAAGAGGTCATGGAACCGATCTTACGCCCCGGCCGTCCCGCCGCGCATCGGCCGAAAGACATAGTCGGCCTCTATCCCCAGCGCCAGATGCGCGGCCCCGAGCCTCCTCCTACGATGTTGACGAAAGGAGGAAGACCCATGACCCCTTCACGGAGAGATCTGCTCAAAGGAGGATTGCTGATGACCGCCGGAGCCCTCGTCCCCAACGCCGTCGCCGGAGCCCAGACCGCCGCCCCTACCTCCCAGCCGGCGGTCCCCGAACGCCCTCCCCGCCTCGATCTCGACCTGGTCCGCGAGTTCGTCATCGCCGGCCACGGCAATCTCGACCGCACCCGGGAGCTGCTCGATCAGCATCCCACCCTGATCAACGCCACCTGGGACTGGGGGAACGGCGACTGGGAGACCGCTCTCGGCGGCGCCTCCCACATGGGCAACCGGCCGATCGCGGACTTCCTGCTCTCCCGCGGTGCCCGCATGGACGTCTTCTGCGCCGCCACGACGGGGAAGATCGAGATCGTCCGCGCCTTCCTGGCGGACGATCCCAGGGTGATCGATCTCAAGGGACCCCACGGCATCCCCCTGATCCGGCACGCCCAGGCCGGCAAGCAGGACGCGGTCGTGGAGTTGCTGGTGGCCCATGGGGCGAAGGCGTAGGGCCTGCGCCGCAAGGGAAAAGAATCTCCGGAGCGCCCCAGAGCCCCCGGGCGCGGTACGATTCCCGGGTCATGAAGATCCTCTCGGTGAACGTGGGGCTCCCCCGGCCCGTGAGCTGGCGCGGGAGGCGGATCATGACCGGCATCTTCAAGGACCCGGTCGCGGGCCGGGTCCGCCTGCGCCGGCACAATCTGGACGGCGACGGCCAGGCGGACCTCTCCGTCCACGGCGGGCCGGAGAAAGCGGTGTACGCCTACCCTTCCGAGCACTACCCGTTCTGGCGGTGCGAGCTGGAGCTGGACGCTCTTCCGTGGGGCGCCTTCGGCGAGAACCTCACCACCGAGGGCTGGTGGGAGGACCAGGTCCACGTCGGCGACCGCTTCCGCATCGGCACAGCCGAGCTGGTCGTCACCCAGCCCCGCATGCCCTGCTTCAAGCTGGCGATGAAGTTCGACCGCGACGACGTCGTGGAGCGCTTCCTGGAGAGCGATCGCCCCGGCATCTACTTCGCGATCGTCCACGACGGCGAGCTCGGCGCCGGCGATGCCATGGCGCGCGTCCACGAGGACGAGAACGGCGTCACCGTGGTGGACGTCATCCGCCTCTACCTCGACCGCAAGGGCCAGAGCGATCCGGACCTGCTGCGGCGGGTCCTGAAGGTGGAGGCCCTGGCGGAAGGCTGGAAGGAGCACTTTCGGAAGCGGCTGGCCGCTCGCGCTACAGCAAGGACGTAAGGGGCAGCAAGGACAACAGGGACCTCAAGGACGTGAAGGAGGTTCCGAGGACGTGCGGTGCTACAATGTTGTTGAAGATTTCAACAATGGGGGACCCAGCATGGCCACCGTCAATTTCAGCGTTTCGGAGGAAATCAAGCAGGCTTTCCAGGAAGCTTTCGCGAACGAGAACAAGAGCGCGGTCATCTCCCGCCTGATGCTGAAGGCCGTCGAGGAGAAGAGACGGGAGCAACGCCGCGCCGTCGCCATCGAGAAATTGCTCGACCTGCGCCGGAAGCAGCGGCCGGTCTCCGATGCCGAGATCGCGAGGGTACGGCAGGCAGACCGCCCATGAGGATTGTGATCGATGCCAGCGTCGTGGTGAAGTGGGTGTTCCCGGAATCCGCAGCGGAAGAGAACACCGAAGAGGCTCTGGCGCTGCTCGCCGAGATCAAGTCGGGCACCGTCGACCTGCTGCAGCCTCCGCACTGGCTGGCGGAAGTGGCCGCGGTCGTGACCCGGCTCCGTCCGGAGATCGCGGACTCGGTTCTCGACTTGCTGGACGCCATGGAGCTCCCCGTCGTGTATGATCTCGCCATCTTCAAGACCGCCAGCCGGATTGCCCGCGACTTGAATCACCACCTGTTCGACACGCTCTATCACGCGGTGGCCTTGGAGTACGGTGGGACGCTCGTGAGCGCGGATGGCCGGTACTTCCGGAAGGCCCGGCCTCTGGGACGAATTGTGCCTCTCGCAAGGTGGCCGGACATCCTGCCAACCTGACCGTGACAGAAAGGGGCGGCCGGCCCGCCGGCCACCCCCGATCCCGCGACCTACTCCACCTCCGCGCCCGTGATCCGCGCCGCGCTGCGCCGCTGGGCCGCGCCCACCGCCTGGAGACGCGGGGCGATGCCGCGGACGCCCGCGATCCGCTCGATGACGTGGTGTGCGGAGAGCACCGCCCCCTCCTGCCAGCCGGGCAGGTAGGAGACCTGATCGCCGCAGACCTGGAACCGCTCGTCCGGCTCCAGCAGACGGTCGTAGGCCGCCGGCTGGTCATCCTTCCAGGTCCAGTTGGCCCAGCCGCCCTGCTGGAACGGCACGAGCTGCCAGGCGATGGACATCCCGAGCTTCACGTCCGCGTGCTTCGCGAACCCGGGGTGGAGCCGCTCCGCGCCCTCCAGGGCGATCTCCCGCCGGTCTTCGAGCGATTTCTTTCCGAAGGCCTTGGCGACGTCGCCGTAGTTGTAGGCCCCGGTCAGGATCCCCTTCGGCGTGAAGAAGCCGCCCGAGGGGTACCACATCTGCGTGATCGGATGATCGATCCAACTGATGCCGCCATAGATCTGGCTCGTCTCCGACTCCCAGAAGCGCTCCGCCTGCCAGGCCACCTTGCAGGTGTCAGCGAATTCGACGGCCCCCACGGCCTGCTTGTAATCCTCCGCGAAGGTGCCGTTGGCGATCAGCTTGCGCAGGAGCGGCAGCGGGATGTTGCTGAGGCAGTAATCGGCCCGCACCTCGCTCTGCCGTCCGGTGGGGCGGTCGCGATAGACCACGCGCACGCCGTCCCTGCCGTTGAAGACCTGGGTCACCTCGGCGTTGCGGACGATGCGGCCCTCCTCGATCCGGCTCGCCAGGGCGCGGGCGAACTTGTCCATGCCGCCGACCGGCTCGAACAGGGTGGGCTGCCACTCGTAGTCCTCGGGCTGGTAGAAGCGATGCTTCCAGAACTCCGACTTGAGCAGGCTTTTCAGCTCCAGCGGATTGACGACCGTGCCAGGCTCGATCACCCCCGGCTCGACGCGGAAGCCGGAACGGGAAGAGCCCTCGTAGCGGTAGCTCCGCGGGTTGACGTCGCCGAACACCACCAGCAGGGAGAGGAGCTTCTGGCGGTCCTCCGCGCTCAGCTCCTGGTCGAGCGCCTTGACGCGGACGGCCTTGGCGAGCAGCTCGGCGATGTAGCCGCGCGTGTCGTTCGCCACCCGCCGGTTCTTGACCGCCTCGCCCTCGAACGCCTTCGGGGTCTGGAACAGGTTGACCCGGCTCTCCATCACGTAGACCTCGAGCGCCACGCCGAGCTCGCGGCAATAGGAGAGCACCGCCTGGTGATGGTAGGGGATGCGCCCCGGGCCGGCGTTGAAGTAGAGCCCGTCGTCGAAACGGCACTCCTGGTCGCGAAGGCCCATCTGCTGGATGACGTCCCCCTTGCGGACCGTAAGGCTGCGGCCGCCCGTGCGCGCCGAGGCCTCGAGCACCGTGACGCCGTAGCCGGCCTTCTGCAGCTCGTAGGCCGCGGTCAGACCACCGACGCCGGCGCCCAGGATCACCACCGACTTGCCGCCGCCGATGCCGGCCGGCAGCTTCGGCGGCCCGGCGTACGCCGCCGGGGTCCGCAGCAGCCCGAGGGCCACCATCGATTCGTAGACGGCGGCCGTGCCCCCCGCCTTGCCCACCATCTCGAGGAACCGCCGCCGGGTCCAGCTCTCGCCCTGTCCGCTCATCGTCTCCTCCCTTTCTTTCTGGACATTCTGCGACCAGACGGTGGCCTGTCTCACCTTTCTTTTCCGCGATGGGCGGGTTGCGCCTTATAGTGAAAGCACCATGAGCTCCGATGCCGGCCCCTGGGGTCCGGGGGACCGCTTCCCCGCGACCCGCCGCTCCGTGCTGCTGGCGGCCCGCGACGCCGATCCGGAGGTGCGCCGGCAGGCCTGGGAGGCGCTGGCCGCGGGCTACTGGAAGCCGGTCTACAAGCTGCTGCGCTCGCGCTGGCGGCTCGATCGGGAGGACGCCGAGGACCTCACGCAGGAGTTCTTCGCCGCCGCCCTGACGAGGGGGACCTTCGAGCGCTACGATCCCCTCAAGGCCCGGTTCCGGACGTACCTCCGCACCTGCCTCGACGGCTTCGCGGCCAACCAGCGCAAGGCCGCCCGGCGCCTGAAGCGCGGCGGCGGGCAGACGATCCTCCCGCTCGACTTCGAAGGCGCCGAGGCGGAGCTGCTGCGCCACGGCGCCGGCGAGGGTCTGGACGTGGACGCCTACTTCCATCGCGAATGGGTGCGCGCCCTCTTCGACCTCGCGGTCGAGGACCTGCGGCGCGGCTGCGCGGCGTCCGGCAGGGCGGTCCATTTCCAGCTCTTCGAGCGCTACGATCTCGAAGGGCCCGGCGCGCCGGAGCGGCCGACCTATGCCCAGCTCGCCGCCGAGCACGGCCTGCCCGTCACCCAGGTCACCAACTTCCTCGCCGCCACCCGGCGCGAGCTGCGGCGGCTGGTTCTGGAACGCCTGCGCGAGCTGGCCGCCACGGACGAGGAATACCGGGCCGAGGCGCGCCTGGTGCTGGGGATCGATCCCGCATGATGTCCCGGATGAAGGAATCATGAACGGGATCTCCGACGCCGCCCTCCACCACCTCCGCGAGGTGACCGATCTCCCGGACCTCTCGGAGACTCCCTACGAGATCCTGGAGACGCTCGGCCGCGGCGGCATGGGCACCGTCTACCGCGCCGTCGACCGCAAGCTCGACCGCGAGGTCGCCCTCAAGGTCGTCCAGCTCCCGGAAGGCGCGCGGGAGACCGTCGACCGCCTCCTGCGTGAGGCGCGGGTCCTCGCCCGCCTGGAGCACCCCGGAATCGTGCCCGTCCACGACGCCGGCCTGCTGCCGGACGGCCGCGCCTTCTACGCCATGAAGCGCGTGCGCGGCCTGCGGCTGGACGAGCACGCCCGCGCCGTCCTCCTGACCGAGCGCCTGCGCGCCTTCGAGCGCGTCTGCGAGGCCGTCGCCTTCGCCCACGCCCACGGCGTCATCCATCGCGATCTCAAGCCGGAGAACGTCATGGTGGGCCCCTTTGGAGAGGTCCTGGTGATGGATTGGGGCGTGGCGAAGGTGAACGGAGATCCTCCCGCGGGAGAGGAGGGCCGGGGAGGTGAGGGCTCCACTTTCCAGAGCATGGAAACCGCCCACGGCACCATCCTGGGAACCCCCGGCTACATGGCCCCCGAGCAGGAGCGCGGCGAGGTCGATCGCATCACCGGGCGGACGGACGTCTACGCGCTCGGGGCCATCCTCGGCTTCCTGCTCGCGGGAGAGACGCCGCCGCGGCCGCTGGAAGCCATCCGCCGGCGGGCCATGGCGGCCGAGCCGGAGGACCGCTACGCGAAGGTCGAGGATCTGGCCGCGGACCTCGCCCGCTATCTCGCGGGCCTCGCCGTCAGCGCCCACCGAGAGAGCCTCCTGGACCGCGCCCGCCGCTTCGGCCGCCGCAACCGCACGGCGATCCTGGTCGTCCTCGCCTACCTGCTGATGCGGGTGCTGCTGATCCTGATTCTTGGACGCTGATTGGAGACGCTAAAGGATTTCCCGGGAACGTTGAACAGGGAGATGGACCCGGCATTCATCGATCAACGCTTCGATCCTTCTGGAGGACAACGCGACATGAGCAAACCGGTTTTCGGCCTTCTGCTGGGCGGCATCCTGGGCATCCTCGACGGCCTGACGGCGCTGGTCTCCGCGCCGCAGACGCGCCCGCAGATCGTGGGCATCGTCATCGGCTCCATGGTCAAGGGGCTGATCGCGGGCGTCCTCATCGGCTGGTTCGCCCGCAAGGTGAAATCGCTGCCCCTGGGCATCCTGTTCGGCCTCGCCGTGGGCGCGCTGCTGGCCTACGGCGTGGTGCTCATGGGCAACCCCTACGTCTGGGAGATCATGCTCCCCGGCAGCGCCGTCGGCGTCATCGTCGGCTACTTCACGCAGAAGCACGCCGAGACCCCGGCCCTCTCCAAGGCCGCTTCCTGACCGATCACTTTCAAACCATAAGGAGATTCCCATGAAGAGACTGCTCCTGCTCGCATTCGCCGCCGCCGCGCTCGCCGCCTCCACTGTCTGGGCCGGCGACATGCCTGCTCCCAAGGTCGACGCCAAGGCGGCGTTCGAGAAGCTCAAGACGCTGGCGGGAACCTGGGACGGCAAGGGGGACGGGGGCATGGCGACCCCGGTGACCTACAAGGTGACCGCGGGCGGCAACGTGGTCATGGAGACCCTGTTCGCGGGCACCCCGCACGAGATGATCACCATGTATCACCTCGTGGGAAGCGACCTGGTGGCCACCCACTACTGCGCCGGCGGCAACCAGCCGCACTTCAAGCTCGACGCCGGGAAATCCACCCCCGACCAGCTCGTCCTGGCCTTCGACGGCGGCACCAACCTCGATCCCGCCAAGGACTCCCACATGCACGGCGGCACGATCGCCTTCACGCCCGACGGCCACCTCGAGACCCGCTGGGACGTCTACGCCGGAGGCCAGCCGGCCGGCTCCCACACCTTCCACCTGGCGCGGGTGGGGAAGTAGGCCCTCACTCCCCCCAACCCCCTCTCTCCCAGCCTCCCTCCCACCCCGCCGGGAGAGAGGGGGCTCAGAAAAGGTTTTCGTAGGGGCGGGGCTTGTCCCCGCCCGCAACGTTGCGGGCGGGGACAAGCCCCGCCCCTACGAAAACCTTTTCTGAGCCCCCTCTCTCCCGGCGGGGTGG
>DASWRX010000084.1:0-18540 GCA_036402955.1 Thermoanaerobaculia bacterium | reverse complement strand
CGAGACTCCCATCCTGGCTCTCATCGCCGGCGTCGCCCTGCTGATCGCGGGGCGCCGGCTGTTCTGGCTGTTCGTTGGGCTGGTCGGCTTCCTCACGGTCTACCGGTGGTTCGAGCCCTACCACGGGGCACCGCCGCCGGGCCGGTGGGCGTTCGCCATCCTGGCCGGCCTGCTGGGGATCGTGCTGGCGATCTTCCTGCAACGGGTGGCGATCGCGCTGGCGGGATTCTTCGCGGGTGGCTGGTTCGCCATCCAGTTCCTGGGGCTGCACATGGCGCATCCGCGGGGCGCCGACCTGGTGGTCTTCCTGATCGCCGGGGTGATCGCCGCCATCCTGGCCGTGGCGCTGTTCGACTTCGCCCTCGTCTTCCTCTCCTCGCTGGCGGGCGCGAACCTGATCGTCGAGGCCCTGCACCCGCGCCCGGCACCCGCGCGGCTGCTGCTGGTCGTGCTCGCCGTGATCGGAATCGCGGTGCAGATGGGGATCACGGCCCGGCGGCAGCGAAGGACGGCCTGAGAGGCCTGCCGCCAACGTCCACCGGTCAGCCGAGCGGGATCTCGTACATGCCGCGGCCATAGGTGGCGGCCCGCAGCAGGCGCTGGGTGGGATGGATCTGCAGATCAAAAACCGCGGCCTCCGGCAAGCCGTCGCGCATGACGGTCCAGTTCTGCCCCGAGTCAGCGGACTGCCATACGCCAAGATCGGCCGCGACATACAGGTTGCTGGGCGCGGCCCGGTCGACCACGATCGCATTGTGCTCGATGTCGAGCAGGTTGTTGCCCCCGGCCGGCCCGCTACGGGCCTCCCACCGCGCTCCATCGAAGCGCCACACTCTCCGCCGGTCTCCTTTGCCGCCGAACGCCACATAGATGGATCCGAGCGTGGCATCGGCCCAATCCACTTCGATATCAGAGATCAGCCCGCTCAGCCCGAGCGGGGCGGCGGCCACGTCGTCCAGCCGGCTCAGCGTCCACTTGCCGGCGGCGAGGTCGGCGCGAAAGACCCACCCGTTCGTGGTACCGATGAAGAGCCGCTCCGGCGAGGCGAGCTTGAGCGCAAAGACGTTGCCGGCATCATTGGGCAGCACGACGGTGCCGGCCTTCCACGTGGCGGCGAAGTCGGCCGAGATGAAAACCAGCCGGCCCGCGCCGAGCGCTACCAGATCGGCGTCGGCGGGCTGGGCCGGATTATATGGCGTGCCGACGACCGGCTCGGTCATGGTGGCCCATGGGAACCCCGACGCCGGCGACCAGGAATCCTCGCTTTTGCCGCCGTTGGTCGAGCGATAGACTATACCGTTGGCATAGACGAGGACCATGTCGGGGTTTGCCCAATGGATGAGGCAATAGCCACCGTCGCCGGAATTGACGTGGGTCCAGATCGAGCCGCCGTCGGTGCGCGCCGTGCCGTTGTCCTGCAAGCCGACGAACAGCACGTTGGGGTCGGTCGGGTGCTGGGAGAAGAAGTTGCTGCACAAGCAGGCCAGACCGGTGTTCTGGCTGGCGAATCTCCCGCTCCCTCGCGGGTCGCGGTTCAAGAAGACGCCGCCGTCGCAGGTGCACCACAGCTCGTTCGGATCGCCGGGAGTGTGCAGCAGGGAGTGTACGTCGGCGTGTGCAGCGGAGCCGATGGATGCAGCGCCGCTCACCGTGAAGCCGGCGCCGGTCGCCTGCACAACGCACCTCCAGATGCTGGCAGGGCCCGGCGATACATTGAGGCGATCACCTCCGAGATAGATGCAGGAGGGATCTACGGGGTCGACGGCGATGGCGAGGTCATAGCTCCCCTGCGATCCGGCCAGGACCGCAGGGGTGTCGCTCACGGTCTGCCAACTCCCCGCCAGATTGTCCAGTCGATAGAGTCCTTGCAGACCTCCCTTTGTGTCGGCGACCAGCGCATAGACGAGGTTGGGGTTGTTCGCCTGCACTCCGAGCGCGATGCGCCCGGCGTCGCCGGCCGGAAAGCCTGTGCCCGCTGGCGACCAGACCTGGCCGTCGGCCGAGGCGTACACCCCGTCTCCCCACTGCGCGGCGAAGAAACGGGTGGCGCCGCCGAGAGAGGTCGCGACGACGGCCGAGTGCATCTTCTCCCGCTGGCGGATCCATTGAAAGCTGCCGCCGGGAGCCGGCAGGCGCTGATACAACCCGGCGGTCGTGGCGCCCAGGACGTTGTCGCGGTTCGCAGGATCGATGGCCAAGGAGAAGAAGGCTTCACCCGCCAGGTCGGGGGCGCTCGCCTCGGATTGCCAGGTCGCTCCCCCATCATCCGTGCGGATCGGGCCGACCCCGCGATAGGCTGGCAGGGCGCCGGTGATGCGCTTGCCGAAGATCGCGTTGCTGTCGCCTTCTCCCGTGCCGACATAGACTCGCTGCGGCGTCGCCGGATCAAGAGCGATGGCGCCACACGCCAAGCTGTCGCTGGCGTAGTTGGTGGGGTCGAGATCGAAGCCATCCATCAACGCTTTCCAACTCGCCGCGCCGTCGTCGGAGCGGAATACGCCACCGTTGGCGGAGGCAGCATAGACGACCTGTCCGCCGGGAGCGATGGCCAGCGCGGCGACGCGACCTGCCACGGGCTGGTTTCCTTCCGTCTGTCCGTGGAGGACGACGGCGGGGCCGAGAGGGAGCCAGTTGCGGCCGCCGGGAACCATCGGCGCCGCGGGTACTGCATCCGTGGTGGCCGGCTCGGGAGCCACCAACTTGCGCTGCTTGTATTCCGCCATCACCTCGCGCCAGTTGGTGACGCTCACCGGAGCGTAGAGGGTCTTGGTCCCCGGCGCGAGCGCGCTGTCACCGGTGATCGTGGCCGGTGGTGCAACGGCCAGGGCAGCGGCAACAGCAGACTCTGCCGTGCGCGGCTGCAGTTGCATGAAGGCCGATTCCATCACTGGATGGAACCAGGCGAGAGGACCCCCAGGGTCCCGCTCCGCCGCCGGCAGCCGCTTTCCGCTGAGCTTGACCGGCCGTTGCGCCGGCTGGCCGCCGGTCCTGGACCGTGTGGTTTTCGGCACTTCGATCCTCCCCGAGGTCGTTCGTTCGCGAGATCCAATCCAGAGTAAGCCAGTCCAAGGAGGAGGTCAAAGACAAGAACCGACAAGGTTATATATGCAGACGTTTACAGCCAGCATGTATTTGCAGATGTCCACTTCAAAAACAGTTTTTTCCCCGGCTGTCCATCGGCAATGGGTTTACAATGTGGGATAACGACTCTCAAATCGGAGGAAATCATGCCATCCCCAGTTGGAGACAATCCCCCCGCTCCGGGCAAACCCGATCCGAACGTGGTCATCGCCGCGGTGCCGTTCACCTCACCCCAGCCCCAAGGCGGGCAGTATCAGATCCTCATCACCAACGAGATGGATCCCACGGACAAAATGGACAAGATCATCGCCCTGGCGGCGGCCGGCCCTCCCGGCGACAATTTCCAGGGGACGGCGCGCAGGGCCGCCAAACTGTCCATTTCCGCCGCGCAGGTCGAGCACTTCGATGACCTTCAAGGCCTCATCGCCTCGTTGGTCGCCGACGCCGACATGGAGGCGCTGGGGATCCCCACGAGCGCAGACTCCGGCCGGGTGGAGCAAGAAGACCGGAACGTTGAGGTGCGCGCCTTCCTGTATGCGGCCAGCCGCGAGTCCGACAACGATTTCCATCTCATTCTCGGACCTGATCCGAGCCTGGGGTCGAGCTCGTTCATGACCATGGAGGTCTCGGGTCTGCCGCCGGATGGGAGCGGCTCCCTCGATACCCTGAGCACTGTCCGCGACACCTTCAAGGGGCAATTCGACGGTAATCTTCCGGGTTTCGGCTACAACTTCTTCAAGCCGCCCATACCGGTCGACATCGGTGGGTCGCTCTTCTTCGACGCGACTCATGCCAGCGGTGGTCCCACGCCGGGCCCACGCGACGCCAAGCCGGTGACGATCTGGGAGGTCCATCCGGTGACGACCCTCACCTTCGAGCCGGGTTGAGCCGGGCCGGGACGTCATCATGCCAGAATCGAAAGAGGGAGGAGCTGTCCCGCCCCAGCCGGACGACAAGCCGAAGGAGGAGCAAGAGGACCAGCAACGGTCCCCGGGCACGCCCGACCCGCGATCGGTCCTCTACGAGAAACCTTTCGTTTCTCCCAAGGGGGGTCACTACAAAATCATCGTCACCGACCAGGTGGATCCCTATGAGGAGCCCCTCGATCCTGAAAAGAGTGGGCCTCACGATGATGGCTAGGTGACGGCAGTGGCCCTGCAGGGATCAACGGAGCTCGTCGTCCTCACCTACTCCACGGTGCTGGCGAGTGAGCTGATCGGCGATAAATCGATCTTCACGATCGCTTCTCTGGCGATGCGGTTCCGCCCGGTCGCCGTGGCTTGCGGGGTCGCCATCGCCTTCATGGCGAAGATGTCAGCCGCGGTCTTGGGTGGACATCTCCTCGCCCACCTGCCGGTGCGTTGGATCAGCGGTCTCAGCGCGGCGACCCTGTTCGCCACCGCGCTTTTTATATGGCTCAGACGGCAGGAAACGCCAGCGGCGGAGCCCACTCCGGCGCGCGGTTGGCAGCGCGGCATGTCCGTCGCCTTCTCGGCGATCTTTTTCGCGGAATGGGCCGACCCCGGGCAGCTCGCCGCCGCGGCCCTGGCAGCGGGTTCTGCCGCTCCCGGGCTGGTCTGGCTGGCCGGCACGCTGGCTCTGTTCACGAAGGGGGGACTGGCGATGACTCTCGGCACGGGCCTGCGCCGGCGCATCCCGGACCGCCTGGCCCGCTTCATCTCGGTCACCTGCTGCCTGGTCCTGGGCCTGGTCTCGCTCTCCGACCTGCTCGCTTCCTGAGCCCACCTACAGCCACAAAAAAGGGGCGGCCCGAAAGCCGCCCTTTTTTCGACAGGCGAGAGAGCCCGCTACTGCGGCGTCCAGGTCGGCAACCGGCCCGGCGTCCAGGGGGCGCCGAGGCTCTCGAGCTGATCCTCCAGGTTCTTGAGGTCCACCCCGATGGTCTTGCGGATGTCCTCCAGCACCGGGGCGAACTCGGCCGCCGCGATGTTGTAGTCCTCCTGCCAGGTGCGGGTGGCCGCGCCGGAGACGCTCCAGTGGCCGTTGACCACGTTCTGCACGCGGTCCACGATCGCGGGGGGCGTGGCCTCCTGGCGCTCGGCCAGCAGCGGATCGCCGGTGAGCTTGACCTGGATGTCCTGGAGATGGAGATCCAGGGCCCGCGCCTGCTCGGAGAGCTTGAGGTCGGCCTTCGGCGTCTGCAGGATGGCCCGCTGGATGAGCCCGAGGCGGGTCCGGGCCTCGTCCACGGACTGCACGGCGCCCAGGACGGCCCGCTGGAGCTGAGCGGTCTTGCGCTGGAAGGCGAGCTGGGTCGCCTGGTCCTGGGTCGACAGGTCGGACATGCCGAGCGGCACGGCCTGGAAGGTCTGCGGCTGGCCGACCGGCGTCACCACGTCGTTCACCTCCCGGGCCAGCGTCACCGTGTACTTGCCGGGCGCCGCCAGCGGACCCACGGGCCCGCCGGCGCCGTCGTCCCCTTCACCGCCGCCACCACCGCGGCGCCGGCCGCCGCCCTGGGCCCGGATCGGGTTGGAGGGCGGAAAGCGGAGGTCCCAGGCGACGCGGTGGAAGCCCGCCTTGGCCGGCGCCGGCAGACGCCGGACCACGTTCCCCTCCTCATCCTTGACGATGAGGAGCATGCTGGGCTCCACCTCGCGCTCCTCGGCGCGCAGCGACTCCCAACTCGGGTAGACGAGCGAGCCTCCCTCCTTCACGAGCTTCCTCTCGGCCTCCTGCCGCTGTTTGCGGAGGGACTTGACGTCGTCCTTGAGGTAGTAGGTGAAGATCGCCCCGAACGGCGGGTTCTCGCCGGTGTAGTAGGCGGCCCCCTGGAACGCCTTGCCGGGGAGGCCGAGCGGCGACGCCTCGAGGTACATGGGCGTCGGCTTGACCGGGAAGATCGCGGCGTCCTGCTCCACCGTCTCCGGCTTGAGGTTGCGCAGCAGCGAGTAGTCGTCGAGGATCCAGAAGCCGCGGCCGAAGGTGGCGATCGCGAGGTCGTTCTCCCTGCGGTGGAGGGCGATGTCGCGCACCGCGGTCACCGGCAGGCTCGAGAGCTTGATCCACTTCCTGCCGCCCTCGCGCGAGAAGTAGAGGCCGAACTCGGTGCCCACGAAGAGCAGGTTGGGATCGACGAAGTCCTGCGCCACGGTCCACACCGAGCCGCGCTCGGGCAGGTCGCCGGCGATCGAGGTCCAGGTCTTGCCGCGGTCGGTGCTCTTCAGCAGGTAGGGCTTGAAGTCCCCCATCTGGTGGTTGTTGAACGCCGCGTAGACGGTGTTGGCGTCGGTCGGCGAGGACTCGAGATCGGAGACGTAGGTGGAGTCCGGGACGCCGGGGAAGGTCTCGATCTTCGTCCAGTGGGCGCCGCCGTCATCGGTGACCTGGACGAGGCCGTCGTCGGTGCCGACGTAGATCAGCCCGTCCTTCACCGGCGACTCGTTGAGCGAGACGATGTTGCCGTAAATCGAGGTCGAGGTGTTGTAGGCCACCGTGTCGGGGCCCCAGATCCGGCCCATCACCTTGAGCTTGTAGCGGTTGACCTGCCGGGTGAGGTCGGGGCTGATCGCCGTCCAGGAGTTGCCGCGGTCATCGCTGCGGAACAACCGGTTGGCCGCGAAGTAGAGCCGGGTGTGGGAGTGCGGGCTGACGATCAGCGGCGAGTCCCAGTTCCAGCGCAGTGCCGGCTCGCCCCGGCCCGGCTGCGGCTGGATCTGCACCTGCTCGCCGGTCCGCAGGTCGTAGCGGTCGAGGGCGCCGTACTGGGCCTCGGCGTAGACGATGTTCGGGTCCTCGGGGTCGGCCTGCGACTGGAAGCCGTCGCCCCCTTGAGTGACGAACCAGTCGGAGTTGCGGACGCCGTTGTTGCTGGCCGTCCGCGAGGGGCCGCCGAGACTGAAGTTGTCCTGGGTGCCGCCGAAGACGTAGTAGAAGGGCTTGGCGTTGTTGAGGCTCACCCGGTAGAACTGGGCGATCGGCAGGTTGTCGTGGAATCTCCAGTCCTGGCCGTGGTCCCACGACTCGTAGAGGCCGCCGTCGCAGCCCGCCAGCAGGTGGTCGTGGTTGGCCGGATCGATCCACAGGACGTGGTTGTCGACGTGCTTGTCCTTCTCGCCCAGCGGGTGGAAGTTCTTGCCGCCGTCGTCGCTCACCACCATGAAGACGTCCATCGAGTAGACGCGGTCGGCGTTGCCGGGATCGACGTAGATCGTCTGGTAGTACTGCGGGCTGCTGGCCACATAGTCGCCCTGCTTCGCCCAGTTGCCGCCGCCGTCGGTGGAGCGGAAGAAGCCGCCGGACTTGTTGGCCGCCTCGACCACGGCATAGACCGTGTCCGGGTTGGTGGGAGCCACGGCGATGCCGATGCGGCCGATGTCCACCTGGCGCGGCAAGCCGTTGGTGAGCTTCTTCCAGGTGGCGCCGCCGTCCATGGACTTGTGGATGCCCCCCTCGGGACCGCCGTCGATCAGGGTCCAGATGTGCCGGCGCCGCTGGTAAGCGGTGGCGTAGAGGATGTCGGGATTGCGGGGATCGAACGCCGCGTCGCTGACCCCGGTGTTCTCGCTGATCGTGAGCACGGCCTTCCAGGTCTTGCCGCCGTCGGTGGTCTTGTAGAGGCCGCGGTCGCCGCCCGCCGACCAGAGCGGGCCCTGGGCCGCCACGTAGACGGTGTTCGAGTCGCGAGGGTCGATGAGGATCTTGCCGATGTGCTCGGACTTCTTCAGGCCGACGTTGTCCCAGCTCTTGCCGCCGTCGGTCGACTTGTAGACGCCGTCGCCGTAGGAGACGCTGCGCTGGCTGTTCTTCTCGCCCGTGCCGACCCAGACCACCAGCGGGTTCCTGGGATCGATGGCGAGGCAGCCGATGGAGAAGGAGCCCTGGCCCTCGAAGATCGGGGCCCAGGTGGTGCCGGAGTTGGTGGTCTTCCAGACGCCGCCGGAGGCCGCCGCCACGTACCAGGTGCTGGGCGTGCGGGGATCGACGGCGATGTCGATGACGCGCCCGCCGACCACGGCCGGGCCGATGTTGCGGAGCTCGAGGCCGGCGAAGGTTCCGGCGGTCATGCCGCCCTTCTTCTCCTCGGGCTTGTCTCCGGGCTTGGCCTTGTCCGGATTGCCGGTCTTCTCGCTTTTCTTGACCGCTTCGTCCTTCTTGGCGGGCTCGCCCTGGTAGGCACTGGGCGGCGCCGCGAAGGCGCCGCCGGCCAGCAGGAGACCGCCGAGCGCGAGCGCTACAGGGATCCGTTTCACTGATTCCTCCAATCAACAGGATTCGGACGGCCGAGAGTCCGGCCGTCCACGTTCCTCGAACAGCGGCGAAGCGGCGTCGTATCGCGTCCGCCCGCCCCTGACGACTCCCCTCGACTCCGAGAACGGATTCTAGGCCCATGAGGCGGGCCCACACCACCCCGGTCTTTACGCGGAATCGGGGTCAAAGTTCTGCCTGGAACGGTCTCGTCGCAGGACTAAGCCGCCTCGTCCACCAGACGCACGCTGAGACCCTTCCCGAGAGCCGCCAGCGCTTTCTGGATTCGAGGCAGCTTGGAGGGATGCCGGGGATCGAGGAGCCGACGGACCTCTTTTTCGTCGCAGCCCAGTCGGGCCGCGAGATCCGCCTTGCTGATCCCCGTCTCGCGAAGGGCCAGGTAGAGAGCCGCCTTGGCCGCGGTCTGAGCGGGAACCGGAACGATGGGGCGGCCCGCTGCTGGCGAGGGCTCCGGAATCGGGACGCCCCGCCGGATCCGGCCTGCAACCGCCTCCTCCAGCGCGTCGGCCGCTTCGGCGAGGGCCTCCACAATCGTATCTCCCTGGGTGATGGCTTCCGGGAGATCCTCGAAGGTCACGACGAAACCCCCATCGGCTTCGTCCGGCGTCAGAGTCGCGGGATAGGTGAACTCACGAGCCATGGCTATTTGTCCGGTCCTCAAGCTCCTGCCCGGGCCGACCGCCACCGGAACATCGCGTAGGCGGGCAGCCCGAGGGCCACGAGGCCGAGGCCGATGAGGGATTCGAGGGGGCTCTCCTTGAGCGTGTTGCCGATCAGCAGCAGGCAGGCGAGGATGAAGAGGGCCGGCACCACGGGGTAGCCCCAGGTCCGGTAGGGACGGGGATGATCCGGCCGGCGGCGGCGGAAGACGAAGACGGCGAAGGCCGTCATGGCGTGGAAGACCACGGAGGCGAAGATCACGTAGGTGTAGAGCTGCGAGTAGCTCCCCGAGACGGTCAGCACCAGCGCCCAGGCGGACTGCGCCCAGAGGCAGGCGACCGGCGTGCGGTGGCGCGGATCGACGCGGGCCAGCGAGCGGAAGAAGAGGCCGTCCTCGGCCATCGGCAGGTAGATCCGCGATGTGTAGAGGATGGTCGAGGAGAGGCAGCCGAAGGTCGAGATCAGCACGGCGAGCGAGATCAGCCGCGCCGAGCCGGGACCGAACAGGGCCGCCGCCGCCGCCTCGGCGATGAGCGGCGTCGCCGCCATCTCCGGCACGGAGAGCGCCCGCACGTAGACGAGGTTGAGCAGGACGTAGAGCAGGGTGACCGCCGCCGTGCCGAGGATCAGCCCCCGCGGCAGGCTCCGGCCGGGGTCGCGCAGCTCGCCCGCCGAGCAGGTCAGCCCGTACCACCCGTCGTAGGTCCACAGGGCCGCGATCATCGCCACGCCGAAGGCGGCCAGCAGGCCGTTGGGAATGGTCCCGACCGGGCCGAGAAGATTGGGGACGACGCGCGCCTGGACGAACAGCCCCAGCGCCGCGAAGGCCACGATCGAGCCGATCTTCAGCACCGTCAGCGCGTTCTGCACCCAGGCTCCCTCCTTGAGCCCGAGATGGTTGACCGCGGTGAGGAGGACGATGGCGAGCGCCGCCGCCACCTGCCCGCCGGAGAGCGTCCAGGTCCAGGAGCCGATGGGCAGGGAGAGCAGGATGTGGGGGGTGGAGAACCACGGCAGGAAGCTCCCCAGGTACTCGCCGAACGCCACGCCCAGAGCGGCGATCCCGCCGGACATGATGACCAGGAAGGCCGTCCAGCCGTAGAGGAACCCCCAGAGCGGCCCGTAGGCCTCGCGGACGTAGTGATAGAGCCCGCCGGCCCGCGGGAACATGCCGCCGAGCTCGCCGTAGGTGAGCGCGCCGGCGAGCGTCAGCAGGCCGCCGGCCAGCCAGACGAGCAGGATGAGCCCCGGATGCGGGAGCACCTTGGCCATGTCGCTGGTGGTGAGGAAGATGCCCGTCCCCACGATCGACCCGATGGTGAGCAGGGCGCCGTCCCAGGTGCCGAGACCCCGCACCAGGAGGTCTTCGGACGCATGGGGATTCTCCGCGGGCTTGGGCAGGGGCATGGCCATCTCGGTCTCCAGGGCGGGTCTATACGGAGGAGCCACGGAGGAATCTCTCCAGCAGCCGGTGAAAGTGGTGGGTGCCCTGCTCGCGCGTGGGGGAGTAGCGGCCCCGGCGGTAGATGCGCGAGCGCACGCCGCGCTGGACGCTCTCGACGACCGCCTCGTCCTCGCGCTCCACGCGGTCGAGACCGCCGCCGGCGCCGCGATCGAGACGGGAAGGGTCCCAGACGTAGGAGAGGAAGGAGACCCGGGTGCGGTCCGGCGCCAGGGGACGGACGACGTTGACGGAAATCCCCCAGGGATAGACGTTCAGCATGGTGTTGGGGAACAGCCAGAAGTAGTAGGCGGCGATCCGGCGGCCGGTCTTCCCAAAATGATCCGGAGATGACGGCGGCGGATCGAAGGCGTCCTGCCCTTCGCCGGCCACCCCCAACTGGAGGCTGGCCCAGGGGAAGAGCTCGGTGCGGTATTCCCCGTAATCGAGCGCGCCCGCGAGGCCGGCGTGGACGTAGGGGATGTGGAACCCTTCCAGGTAGTTGTCGCAGTAGAGGGCCCAGTTCGCCCGCACCAGGTAGTCGCGCGAGCGGGCCGGATCGAGGACGGCCTCCTGGATCGGCAGCCAGGAGATCCGGGCGTCGACCTCGGCCAGCAGCTCGGCCAGCGGAAAGGCCGGATCGAGCGCGGCGAACAGGAACTTCCCCCAGACGCCGAACGGCACCTTCGCGAGATCGTCCGCCGGCGAGGGGAACCCCTCGGCCTGCTCGAATTCGGGCATCGAGAGGAAGCGGCCGTCGTGGGCGAAGCGCCGGCCGTGGTAGCGGCAGCGCAGCGCGGGCAGCACCCCCGCGTGCTCGCAGACGAGCGTCCCCCGGTGGGTGCAGACGTTCGACAGGCAGTGGAGCTCGTCTTTGGAGTCGCGGGTCAGCAGGAGGGGCTCGTCGAGCGCCCCTTCGAGCAGGGTGAACGGCCAGGTCTGCCCGGGGACGCGGACGGCATCGGTGTCCGCGGCGAGCTGCCAGCTCCGGGCGAAGATCCGCTCCCGGCACGCCTCGAACCAGCGCGGATCGCTGTAGATCTCGGCCGGCGGCGTCGCGGCCTTGCGGATGTCCGCGTCGATGGTCCAGTCGAGGGGGGGCATGGAGGAGGCATCTTACAGCCAGGGGTTTCCCCTTGCCATTTTGTCCTATTTTGGGTGGGTTGCCGCACCCCGAAGCCGACGTCTTTTCGCTTTGTCGTCCCCTGCAACGAGAAAGGCCGCTCCTGACGGAGCGGCCTTTCTGCATCGGCAAGCGAGTGGTTCAGCTCAGATTTTGACGACGTTGCCGGCGGCCGGGCCCTTCTGGCCCTGGACCACGTCGAACTCGACGCGGTCCCCCTCGGCGAGCGACTTGAAGCCGTTGCCCTGGATCGCGGAGTGATGGACGAAGAAGTCTTTCTGGCCCCCGTCCTCCGTGATGAAACCGAAACCCTTGCTGTCGTTGAACCACTTCACTTTTCCGGTGTTGCGCATCCTGTGCTCTCTTTCTTTGGTTTTTCCCCAGAAAAGCGAAAGGGACCCACCCAAAAGCCAGGTCCCCTGCACGTTCACTGGTTACTGAGACAGGCTTGTCTGTGGCCTGCCGATCCAGGACGCTACGCGCTGCGGCGGCGCTTGTCAAGCTCGGCCTCCCGTCATGTACCATCCCGGCGTGGACCTTCCCGGCACGGCCGCCCGCGGCGCTGACACGATCCACCGCTCCTTCGACGAGCACCACCGCCGCCTGCGCGCCATCACCCGGCGGGTGCGGCAGCGCTTCGAAGAGCGGGACTGGGAGGGCATCCGGCACGACACGGTGGAGAAGCTCGAGCTGCCGTCGCGGACCGTCGGCGAGACGGTCGCGATGCTGCGCGGCCAGCTCCGCGAGCGGCTGGACGACCGCGAGCTGTGGGTGGCGATGAAGGATGCCTACACCCGGGCCATCCTCGGGCGCGACGACTTCGAGATCGCCCAGACCTATTTCAACTCCGTCACCCGCAAGGTCTTCCCCCACGACGGGGTCGATCCCGCCATCGACTACACCGCCGACGAGCTCCCGGTGCCGTTCCGCGGCTGGGAGATGGCGAGCGCCCGCCTCTACGCCGTCCACCGGATCGACGCGGCGGCGGTGCGCCGGGTGCTGGAGGACGCCGGCTTCCGCGCCCCGTTCCGCGACCTCGCCGGCGACGCCGCCCTGGCCGCCGGGCGGCTCGACCGCGGCATCGCCGAGGCGTTCGGCACCCCCGAGATCGAGGCGCTGGACGTGCTGCGGCCGGTCTTCTTCCGCAACAAGGGGGCCTACCTGGTGGGCCGCGTCCGCCGGGACGGCGCCAGCCTCCCCGTGCTGCTCGCGCTGGCCAACGGCCGCGAGGGGATCGAGGTCGACGCCGAGATCCACGCCGAGGACGAGGTGAGCGTCGTCTTCAGCTTCGCCCGCTGGTACTTCCACGTCGACGTGGCGAGCCCCCGCGAGGTGATCGGCTTCCTGAAGTCCATCCTGCCCCGCAAGCGCACGGCCGAGCTCTACAACTCCCTCGGCTACAAGAAGCACGGCAAGACCGAGCTCTACCGCGACCTGACGGCCCAGATCGCCGCCACGGACGATCACTTCGTGCCGGCGCCGGGGGCCAGCGGGCTGGTGATGTCGGTCTTCACCCTCCCCTCGTACGAGTTCGTCTTCAAGGTCATCAGGGACGACTTCCCGCCGCAGAAGAACACCACGCGGGAGCGGGTGATGGAGAAGTACCGCGACGTGCAGCTCCACGACCGCGTCGGGCGCCTGGTGGGCTTCCAGGAGTTCGAGCACCTCAGCTTCCCGCGCTCGCGCTTCGCGCCCGGGCTGCTCGACGAGCTCCTCGGCACCGCCGCGCGCACCATCTCCGCGCGCGGCGGCGAGGTGGCCGTCCGCCACTGCTACGTCGAGCGGCGGATCGTGCCCCTGGACCTCTATCTGCAAAGGGTGGACGCGGAGCGGGCCGAGGCGGCGGTCCTCGACTGGGGACGGTGCCTCAAGGACCTCGCCGCCGCCAACATCTTCCCCGGCGACGTGCTGCTCAAGAACTTCGGCGTCACCCGCCACGGCCGCGTCCTCTCCTACGACTACGACGAGCTCTGCCCGCTGGACGGCCTGACCTTCCGCGAGCTGCCGCCGTCGCGGAACGAGCAGGAGGAGATGGCGGCCGAGCCCTGGTTCAGCGTCGGCGAGGACGACGTCTTCCCCGCGGAGCTCCTCACCTTCCTCGGCCTCCAGGGGAGCGACCGCGCGGCGTTCCTGCGCGAGCACGGCGATCTCTTCGGCGTCGAGCTCTGGCGCCGGCTCCAGGAGCGCCACCGCCGCGGCGAGGTAGTCTCCTTCTACCCCTACGGCCCGGAACGGCGGCTGCGGCAATCCGGATAGGGCGGCGGAGGATCAGGGCGCGGCGGGCTGCTCCGGCCGGTCGATGGCGATGAGATCCAGCAGCGGCTTGTCGCGGCCGTAGAGATCGTCGCGGAGCTGCAACGTCCCCGCGCCGTCCACCCAGGCGGTCCAGTAGACGAGGTGGACGGGGAGGGGCTTGGGGATGGTCACCCAGACCTCCCGCCCCTTGTTCAGGGTGGCGGCGATCTTCTGCGGCGTCCAGGCCGGATCGTCCTGCAACAGGTACTCGGCCAGCTCCACGGGCTTCTCGACCCGGATGCAGCCATGGCTGAAGCCGCGCACGGTGCGGCTGAAGAGGGACCGCGAGGGCGTGTCGTGCAGGTATACGTCGAAGCGGTTGGGGAAGAGGAACTTGACCCGTCCCAGGGCGTTCTTGGGACCGGGCTTCTGGCGGACCTCGACGCCCGAGCCGCTCCTCGTGACCTCGAGGTTCTCCCGCTCGGCGTAGCCCGGGTCCCGCCGCATGTGCGGCAGGATCTCCTTCTTCACGATGCCCGCCGGCACGTTCCAATAGGGATTGAGGACGACGTTCCTCAGCGTGCCGCTGAACATCGGCGTGCGGCTCGTGGGCTTGCCGGCGACGACCCGCATGGAGAGGGCGGGCTTGCCGCCGTCCACGAGCTCGAGGGTGAAGCCGGCGATGTTCACCATGATGTAGCGCTCGCCCAGGTCGCGCGGGAGCCAGCGCCAGCGGTCGAGGTTGATCTCGATCTGCCGCGCGCGCCGCTCGGCGGGCACGTTGAGGGCCGCCAGGGTGCCCTTGCCGAGCGCGCCGTCGGCGTCGAGACCGTGCCGGTCCTGGAGCTCGCGCAGGGCGTCCTGGAGGGGGGCATCGTAGAGGTCGCGATCTGCGGGAACCGTGGTCGCCGCCGGTGCGAGGTCTCCCGAGGCTTCGAGGCGGGCCCGCAGGGCGGCCACCCGGTCGCCGCGTTCTCCGGGGCGCAGGGGTGGGCCGTCCGGCACCGGGGGCCAGCCGCCGCGCGCGGCGACCTCGCGGACCTGCGCCAGCGCGGCCTTGAGGGCGCGGTAGCCGGCGTGAGCGGGGGCGAGCTCGGCGAGCGCCGGGCGTACTCGCCCCGCGGCGAGAGCGCTCTCCAGCGCGGCGGAGAGGTCGACCTCGGGGAGGTCGATCTCGCAGTCGTCGTAGATCAGCTCGGGATTGACGGCGCCGTTGCGGAGGTCGGCGGCGAGCCGCAGGAAGGCGTCGGTGAGCCGCAGGTCGATCTCCGCCAGGTCTCCGGGTGTGGGATGGCTCCGGACCTGGGCGAGGTGCTGGCGGAGGTCGGCCAGGTGGTAGCGTTCGGCGTCGAGCCCGTCCGCGGGAGCGTCGGCGAGGGCCGCGACCAGCTCGTCGGCGTCCGGCCGCAGCCCCTGGTCGCCGATCCAGGCCGGGGCATAGTGCCGCCGGTCGTAGAAGCAGGGCAGGCCGGGAGCGGCGCGGAAGGAGGCTCCCGCCGCCAGCGGCAGCAACGGCGTCTCGCCCGAGACCGGGAAGCGGGCGCGGAGGATCGGCTGCAGGCGCTGGGAGAGCGGCGGCTCCTGCGCTCCGAGAGACACGGCGCCGGCCAGGGTGACCCAGGAGAGGCCCGCGAACAGCAGGGCGAAGGACGGGCGGGAACGTCGGCGGAGAAGGCTCATGGTGTGGGCTGGCGGCTCTAGCTTGTCACGGATAGGGGGATCGGGGCACTAACCCTTTGGCGTGGGGACGCCTCCCGCCGTTACAGGGGGAAAACCCCTGGAGCGGAGACCGGGAATCGCCGGCCGGGCAGGTCGGTTAAGATGTCCTGATCCCGGGAGCGGCGCGAAGCGCGCCCGCCTCCGAAGCAAATTACCCCAATCTTGGAGAGCTCTATGCGAAAGACCCTGATCCTTCCCGCTGCGTTGCTGGTCGTGGCGGCGACGGCGGCCGGCGCCCAGACGGCCAAGCCCACGCAGAAACCTGCGGCCCAGCCCGCGCAACCGACCGGCCAGCAGGCGCCGGCGGTGCAGCCCGCCGGCCAGGGCGCCCCGACGCAGTCCCTGGAGGACAAGGCCAGCTACGTGATCGGCTACAACCTTGGCCGTTCCCTCAAGCAGAACGAGATCAAGGCCAACACCGATCTCCTGACGCGGGGTCTGCACGACGCCATGACCGGCGGCAAGGCGATGCTCACCGACGAGGAGATGCAGGCCACGATGCAGGCCTTCCAGCAGCAGGTGATGGCGCAGCAGGAGACCAAGCAGAAGGTGATCGGCGAGAAGAACAAGACCGAGGGCGAGGCCTTCCTGGCGAAGAACAAGGCCCGCAAGGAGGTCAAGACGACCGCCAGCGGCCTGCAGTACGAGGTGCTGAAGGAGGGCGCGGGTCCCACCCCGAAGGCGACCGACACGGTGACCGTCAACTACAAGGGCACCCTGATGGACGGCACCACCTTCGACAGCTCCTACGACCGCGGCCAGCCGGCCACGTTCGTGCTCAACCAGGTCATCCCGGGCTGGACCGAGGGCGTGCAGCTCATGAAGGTCGGCTCCAAGTACAAGTTCTACCTCCCGTCGGCCCTCGGCTACGGCGAGCGGGGCGCGGGCGGCGTGATCGGCCCCAACGCGCCGCTGGTCTTCGAGGTCGAGCTGGTCTCGATCGGCGCGCCGCAGACGGAGGGCGGCCCGGCAGCGACCGGCGCCCAGGTCCAGCCACAGAAGCCCGCGCCCGCGCAGAAGCCGCCGGCGGGCCAGAAGCCGCCGACCCGGTAGAGCCGCAGGTTCCGGACGCGGTCGTAGGGGCGCCCCTGGGGGGGCGCCCTTTCTGTTTTTTCCCGGGATCGCCGTAGCCGTAGGGTGCGCTGCGCGCACCTGCAACGCTGGGAAAGGTGCGCGCAGCGCACCCTACGACAGGACTTCTCGCCGCGCCGCGTCGATGTCCTCCAGCGCCATCTCCATCCGCTCCCGGTGCGTGCGGAAGGAGAGGACGCAGATGCGCGGGGCCAGGCGGCCGTGCAGGCGGGTGGGGGTCAGGTAGACCCGCTGGCGGGCGTTGACGCGGTCGAGGAAGCGGTGGTTGAGGTCGTTGAGCCCGCTCTCGGGCACGCCGGCGGGAGCCAGCCGGAAGGCGAGGAGCGAGAGCTGGGGCTCGGCGAGGATCTCGATCCCCGCCATCCCGCGCAGCCGGTCCGCGGCGAGCCGGGCGAGGGCCAGCTTCTCCTCCAGCTCCCGGCGGAAGACCCCGGCGCCGTGCATCTTGAGCGGCAGCCAGACGCGCAGCCCACGGAACGGCCGGGAGAGCTCGGGCGAGTACTGGCTGAAGTCCACCTTGTCGGGGTCGTTCTGGAGCCCCGGCATGTAGTCCCCGGTCAGGCTGTGGGCGCGGCGCAGCGCCTGGCCGTCGCGGATCAGCACGGCGCCGGTGCCGTAGGGAAGGAACAGGCCCTTGTGCGGATCGAGCACGAGCGAGTCCGCCCGCTCGATCCCGCGCATCGTCCGCCGTCCCTCCTCCGTCAGCAGGAAGAAGCCGCCGTACGCAGCGTCCACGTGGAGCCACAGGCCCTGGGCGGCGGCGAGGTCCGCCAGCTCGGTCAGGGGATCGACGGCGCCGGTGTTGGTGGTGCCGGCGCTGGCGGCGATCAGGAAGGGGGTGAGCCCGCGCCGGCGGTCCTCATCGATCTTTTCCACGAGCGCGTCGACGCGCAGGCGGTAGAGATCATCCGTGGGGACCTCGCGCACGTTTCCCTCCGGGAAGCCGGCGAGGATCGCTCCCTTGGCGACCGAGTAGTGGGACTGGTCGGAGGCGTAGATCACCCCGGAGAGGAAGTTCTCGGGCAGCCTCTCGCGGCGGGCCGTCACCAGGGCCGTCCAGTTGGCGAGCGAGCCGCCGCTGGTCAGCGTGCCGCGGGCCTCGGGCGGATAGCCGGCGATCTGGCAGAACCAGGCGATCACGTTGGCCTCGAGCTGCGCCAGGGCCGGGGCCGCGGCGTAGACCGAGGTGTAGCGGTTGGTCGAGTCCGCGATCAGGTCCGCCACCGCGGACTGGAACAGGCCGCCGCCCGGGATGTAGGCGAGATAGCCCGGGCTCGCCGTGTTGAACGACGGCGGCACCGCGCGGTCGAAGAGCAGGTCGAGCAGGCCGGAGACCTCGGCTCCGTCCTCGGGGAGGGGCTCGGCGAGCAGCGGCGCCAGCTCGAAGCCGGCGCGGGTGTCCGACACCGCCTGCCGGGGGAGCGACTCGATATGGGCCACGATCCGGTCGAGCGCCGCGCCCACCAGGGAGCGCATCTCGCCCGCCGAAAGCTCCAGGGGATGATCGATGTCCATCATGGAGCGGGAAGTTATCTCATCTCGCCCCGGGCCATGCGGTCGAGCAGCTTCAGCCGCTCCGCGGGGTCGTCCGGCAGGGGGCCGGCGTCCAGGCACTGGCCGCCGCTCACGGCGAGGGCGCGGATGGCCCGGGGGGCGAAGGGCTCGATCTCGTGGGAGACCACCACCACCACGGCCCCGGAGGCGACCAGGCGGTCGATCCAGGCCAGGAGATCCTCGCGGGCGCTCCGGTCCATGGCCTCCAGGGGCTCGTCGAGCAGGGCGTGGGTCGGCGTGCCCACCAGGGCGGCGGCGAGCACCGCGCGGCGGCGCTGGCCCATGGAGAGCTCCCGCACCGAGCGGTGGGTGAGCTTCCCGAGCCCGACTTTCTCCAGGGCCTCTCGCCCGCGCTCGACCGGTTCACCGCGCAGCCGGCAGACGAGGTCGAGGACCTCGCGAACGG
>DASWRX010000083.1:0-58452 GCA_036402955.1 Thermoanaerobaculia bacterium | reverse complement strand
AAGAAGATGGCGCTCGAGCTTTTCGAGCCGTTCATCATCAAGAAGCTCCGCGAGCGCGGCTTCGTCCACACGATCAAGAGCGCCAAGCGCATGGTCGAAAAGGAGCGCCTCGAGGTGTGGGACATCCTCGAAGAAGTGGTCAAGGAACACCCCGTGCTCCTGAACCGCGCTCCGACGCTCCATCGTCTCGGCATCCAGGCGTTCGAGCCCGTCCTCATCGAAGGCAAGGCCATCCAGCTCCATCCGCTCGTCTGCGCGGCGTTCAACGCCGACTTCGACGGCGACCAGATGGCCGTGCACGTGCCCCTGAGCCCCAAGGCGCAGATCGAGAGCAAGGTGCTGATGCTCGCGTCGAACAACATCCTGTCGCCGGCGCACGGGCGTCCGCTCGCCGTGCCGACGCAGGACCTGGTGCTCGGCGGCTATTACCTGACGCTCGGCAAGCCGGGCGCCAAGGGGGACGGGCGCATCTTCCCCGACTTCGACTCGGTGCTGCTGGCCCTCGACGCCGGCGAGGTCGAGACGCTGTCGCCGATCAAGGTGCGCTACTCGGGCCCCTACATCAACCTGGCGACGCAGCTCGACAAGCAGGACATCGTGCACGCCGAGCTCGAGGAGCTCGACCGCGAGCTGATCGAGACCACGGTCGGCCGGGTGATTTTCAACATGCACCTGCCGAAGGAGATCCCGTTCGTCAACGGCCTGCTGAAGAAGCGCGGCCTCCAGGACCTGGTCGGCTACTGCTTCATCACCCTGGGCAACGACAAGACGGTGGAGATGCTCGACGAGATGAAGGAGGTCAGCTTCCTCTACGCCACCAAGGCGGGCATCTCGTTCGGCGTCGACGACATGGTGGTGCCGAAGCGCAAGCCGGAGATCCTCCAGCAGGCGCGCAACGAGGTGGTCGAGATCGAGAACCAGCGCTCGGCCGGCGTGATCACGGCCGGCGAGCGGCACAACAAGATCATCGACATCTGGCACCGGGTGACCGAGAAGGTCTCGGAGGAGATGTTCCGTGAGATGCGGGAGATCGAGGACGAGACGGGCGTGTTCAACCCGATCAACCTGATGGCCGACTCGGGCGCCCGCGGCTCCCGCGAGCAGGTGCGCCAGCTCGCCGGCATGCGGGGTCTGATGTCCAAGCCCTCGGGCGAGGTGATCGAGACGCCGATCACGGCGAACTTCCGCGAGGGGCTCTCCGTGCTGCAGTACTTCATCTCGACGCACGGCGCCCGCAAGGGCCTCGCCGACACGGCGCTCAAGACGGCGGACTCGGGGTATCTCACCCGCCGGCTGGTCGACGTGGCGCAGGACGTCATCATCAACGTGGAGGACTGCGGCACGATCGACGGCATCACGGTGACGGCGATCATGGAGGGCGGTGAGATCCTCGAGCCGCTGCGCGACCGCATCGTCGGCCGCGTCAGCCAGGAGGACATCTACGATCCGATGACCGGCGAGATGATCCTCGGCATCGGCCAGGAGATCACCGAGACGCTGGGCACCGCCGTGCAGTCCTCGGGCATCGAGCGGGTGAAGATCCGCTCCGTGCTCACCTGCGAGGCGCGGCGCGGCGTCTGCGCCCTCTGCTATGGACGCAACCTGGCCACCGGCAAGCCGGTCGAGATCGGCGAGGCGGTGGGCGTCATCGCCGCGCAGTCGATCGGCGAGCCCGGCACGCAGCTCACGATGCGGACCTTCCACTACGGCGGCACCGCCTCGCGCGTGTCGGAGCAGTCGAAGCACATCTCGAAGAACCCCGGCATCGTGAAGTTCATCAACGTCAACACGGTCGAGAGCCGGCGCGGCCTGCTGGTGGTGATCAACCGCAGCGGCAAGCTCGTCCTCACCGACGAGAAGGGCCGCGAGCGGGAGCGCTACGCCCTGACCTACGGCTCGCAGCTGCTGGTGCACGAGGGGGACGACGTCCCGCCGGGCACCGAGCTGGTCACCTGGGACCCCTTCACCTACGCCATCCTCACCGAGCTCGGCGGCACGGTGGAGCTCCAGGACATCGTCGAGGGCGAGAACGTCCGCGAGGAGACCGACAAGGTCACCGGCCTGTCGCAGAAGATCATCGTCGAGGCGTCGGCCAACGAGAAGCGCGTGCCGGCGATCCTCATCCATGGCGAGGAGGGGCGGCAGAAGCGGTACCTCCTCCCCTCGGGCTCGCACCTGATGGTGCAGAACGGGCAGGACATCTTCGCCGGCGACACGCTGGTCAAGATCCCGCGCGAGACCACGAAGACCAAGGACATCACGGGCGGTCTGCCCCGCGTCGTCGAGCTCTTCGAGGCCCGCAGCCCCAAGGAGCCGGCGATCATCACCGAGATCGACGGCGCCGTCCGTCTCGGCGAGGTCCACAAGGGGATGCGCAAGGTGGTGGTCGAGAGCGACATGGGGGACACCCGCGAGTACCTGGTGCCGCGCTCGATCCACATCAACGTGCAGGAGGGCGAGCGGGTGCGCGCCGGCGATCCGCTGATCGACGGTCCGATCAACCCGCACGACGTCCTGCAGGTGCTCGGCGAGAAGGAGCTGCAGCGCTACATGACCGACAAGATCCAGGAGGTCTACCGGTCGCAGAGCGTCGCCATCAACGACAAGCACATCGAGGTGATCGTGCGCCAGATGATGCGGTCGGTGAAGATCGAGGAGGTCGGCGACACCGAGTTCCTGATCGACGAGCAGGTGGACCGCTGGAAGTTCGGCGAGGAGAACGACCGTGTCATCGCCGCGGGCGGCACCCCCGCCATCGGCCGGCCGCTGCTGCTCGGCATCACCAAGGCATCGCTGTCGACCGACAGCTTCATCTCGGCGGCGAGCTTCCAGGAGACCACCAGGGTGCTCACCGAGGCCGCGATCAGCGGCAAGGTGGACGGCCTGCGCGGCCTCAAGGAGAACGTCATCGTCGGCCGCGTGATCCCCGCCGGCACCGGCATGGACTACTACCACGACTTCCACATGGCCGAGGAGTACGTCGACACCGAGACCGAGCCGGAGGAGGAGTTGTTCTTCGAGTTCGGCGAGGAGGAGATCCGCAGCCTGCCGCAGGAGGTCCTCGAGGGCGATTAGGGGCGCAGCATGCTGCGCCCCTACGGGGACTGGAATATCGGGGCGGCCGTGAGGCCGCCCTTTTTCTTGGCCCCGCCGGTGGTAAAATGGCCGGGCGGCAGGGTGCCGCGGACGAAAGGAAGCTCCACATGCGGATCCGGTCTCTTCCTCTTCTTCTCCTCTTCCCTCTCGCCGTTCCCGTGTTCGCGGATGACGTCTACCTGGTCAATGGGCGGAAGTTCGAGGGGGTGATCGCTGAGATGGCCGGCTCGCAGGTGCGCATCCAGATGCAGGGCGGAACCCTGAGCCTGCCCAGGGACCAGGTGCAGCGCATCGACGCGGGCGATTCGAACCTCGCCGAGTACCTGCGCCGCAAGGAGGCGCTCAAGAAGAACCCCGCCGCCCGGGCGTCGGACTGGCTGGAGCTCGCCCGCTGGACTCGGGCCAGGGAGCTCGACCAGGCCACCCGCGAGTCCGCGCTGGCCGCGGCGGCGCTCGATCCGCGGCTGGAGGGGCTGGCGCCAATCCTGCGCGGCTACGGGTACGTGCTCGACCCGCAGCTCGACCGTTGGATTCCCTACGCGGACTCGATGCGGCGGCGGGGGTTCGTGCTCGCCAACGGCCAATGGCTCACCCGCGACGAGTACCAGGCGAGGCTGCGGGTCCAGGAGGAAGATCTGGCCCGCCGCCGCGTCGCCCAGCAGGAGGCGGCCCGCGAGGCGCGCGAGGACCGGCTGGCCGCCCTGGCCGAGCTGTCGGTCGTCCGCAACCTCAACCAGCCGGCCTATCCTCCGCCTTATCCCCAATACCCCCTGGGCTATCAGGTCCCCCTCTACGGCGGTATCCCGCTGGGCGTGTTCCCCGGCTGGTGGGGCCCGCCGCCGGCCGGCGGCCCCGGCGGCGGCCAGCGGCCGCCCCACCACCAGACCGGGGGCGGTTTCACCCACGTTCCCGGGAGCCTGATCCCCGGCGCCGAGTTCCCGGGGCCGCACTGAGCCGGGAGCGCGCGGCGGGCGGGAGGGAGCCGGGCCGGTTCATGGGGGCGATCGAGGTCGAGGATCTCCGCAAGACCTACGCCGGTGGCGTGGAGGCGTTGCGCGGCGTGTCGTTCGCCGTCCGGCCCGGCGAGGTGTTCGCCCTGCTGGGACCGAACGGCGCCGGCAAGTCGACCACGGTGCGCATCCTGACCACTCTCTCGGCCCCTACTGCGGGCCAGGCGCGCGTCGCCGGCTTCGACGTCGTCCGCCAGCCGCGCGAGGTCCGCCGGCGCATCGGCTCGGTGGCCCAGAGCTCGGGGGTGGACCTGACCGCCACCGGCCGCGAGAACCTCACCCTCCAGGGCCATCTCTTCCGCCTGCCACCGGCCGGGCTGCGCTCGCGCACGGCAGAGCTGCTCCGGCTCTTCCAGCTCGAGGCGGCGGCGGACCGCCCCGCCATGACCTACTCCGGCGGCATGAAGCGGCGGCTCGACGTCGCCATGGGGCTGATCCACCGCCCCGAGGTGCTGTTCCTCGACGAGCCGACGACCGGGCTCGATCCCGAGAGCCGCGCCGTGATGTGGAAGGAGGTCCGTCGGCTGGCCGCGGAAGGGCTGACGCTCCTGCTGACCACCCACTACCTGGAGGAGGCCGACCAGCTCGCGCAACGGATCGCGATCGTCGACGGCGGCCGCATCGTGGCCGCGGGCACGCCCGCGGAGCTGAAAAGGGAGATCCCCGGGGAGGCCGTCACGCTCGACGACGTCTATCTCAAGGCGACCGGCCATCCGTATCGCGGCGAGGGAGGGTGATGTGGATTTCCTGAGCGATACCTGGCACCTGTTCGTGCGCCTGCTGCGGGCGACGGCGCGGATGCCCGTCTTCGTCCTCATCTCGATCGTGCAGCCGATCCTCTGGGTGCTGCTGTTCGGGCAGCTCTTCGCCAAGGTGACGACGATCCAGGGGTTCGGCGCCTCGTCCTACGTGCAGTTCCTGGCGCCGGGGATCTCGATCATGACGGCGCTGTTCGGCGCCGCCTACTCCGGGATGGGCATGCTGGCGGATATCGACCGCGGCGTGCTCGACCGGCTGCTGACGACCCCGGTCTCACGGGGCGCGCTGATCGCCGCCCGCATCCTCCACTCGGCGTTCCAGGTGGTGATTCAGGCGGCGATCATCCTCGCCGTCGCCTGTCTGCTGGGGGCGCGCCCCCACGGCGGCCTGGCCGGCATCCTCACGGTCTTCCTCGCCGCCGCCCTCCTCGGCGCCGCCTTCGCCGCCTTCTCGAACGCGTTGGCGCTCGCCGCCCGCAAGCAGGAGCTGGTGATCGCGGTGATGAACTTCATCGTGCTGCCGACTACCTTCCTGTCGAGCATGATCATGTCCCGCAACCTGATGCCGGGGTGGATCCAGGGGGTCTCCCGCTTCAACCCGGTCAACTGGGCGGTGACCGCCGCCCGCGACGGGTTCGAGGGGCGGAGCTCCTCCGAGGTCGCGCTCAGCCTCGGACTGCTGGCCGTTTTCGCCCTGATCTGCGCGGCGCTGGCCACCCGGTCCTTCAGCCGCTACCGCCGGGCGATGTAAGCTCTCTCACCAATGTCGACACTCGATCCGGCCGCCGGCGCCGTTCCGCCGGCCGATCCAGAGACCGTCCGCCTCCAGGAGGACGCCCGGCGCGAGAAGAACTGGAAGCGCTGGGGGACCTACCTTTCCGAGCGCCAGTGGGGGACCGTCCGCGAGGACTACTCGGCCAACGGCGACGCCTGGAACTACCTCCCTCACGACCACGCCCGCAGCCGCGCCTATCGCTGGGGAGAGGACGGCCTGCTGGGGATCTGCGACCGCGAGTGCCGCGTCTGCTTTGCCCTCGCCCTGTGGAACGAACGCGACCCCATTCTCAAGGAGCGGTTGTTCGGACTGACCGGCCCCGAGGGGAACCACGGCGAGGACGTCAAGGAGCAATACTTCTTCCTCGACGCGACCCCCACCGCCTCCTACGCCAAGGGGCTCTACAAGTACCCGCAGGCCGAGTTCCCCTACGCCCGTCTGGTCGAGGAGAACCGGCGGCGGGGCAGGGACCAGCCGGAGTTCGAGCTCCTCGACACCGGGGTCTTCGACCGCGACCGCTACTTCGACGTCTTCGCCGAGTATGCCAAGGCAGCGCCGGACGATCTCCTCATCCGCGTCACGATCGCCAACCGCGGGCCCGAGGCGGCGACGATCCACGTCCTGCCCACCCTCTGGTTCCGCAACACCTGGAGCTGGGGGCGCATGGGCGAGGAGGGGTGCTGGCCGAAGGGGGTGATCCGCCAGGAGGGCCGCCAGGGCGCCGGCGGCGCCCTGCTCGCCGACCACCCCGGCCTCGGCCGCCTCCGCCTAGCGGCGGAGACGGTCCCGGAAGCCCTGCTGTTCACCGAGAACGAGACCAACGCCGAGCGTCTCTTCGGCGCGTCCAACCCCGGCATCTGGGTCAAGGACGCGTTCCACCGCTACCTGATCGAGGGGCGGCGCGACGCCGTCAATCCGGCGGGGGAGGGGACCAAGGCCGCCTTCCACTACCGCCTCGAGCTGCCGGCGGGCGGGGAGGCGGTCCTCAACCTCCGACTGACGCTCGAAGGAGGGGACCCGGCGGTGGAGGCTTTCGGGGGTGAGTTCGGCCAGACGTTCGCGGCGCGTCTCGCCGAGGCCGACGCCTTCTACGCTTCGCGCATCGAGCCGGGCCTCTCCGCGGACGCGAAGCGGATCTCCCGGCAATCGATGGCGGGGCTTTTCTGGTCGAAGCAGTTCTACCACTACATCGTGGCCGACTGGCTCGACGGCGACCCCGGCCAGCCGCCGCCGCCCGCGGAGCGCAAGCGCGGACGCAACTCCAGTTGGCGCCACCTCCACAGCCGCGACGTCGTCTCCATGCCCGACACCTGGGAGTACCCCTGGTGGGCGGCCTGGGACCTCTCCTTCCACATGCTGGTCTTCGCCAAGACCGACCCCGAGTTCGCCAAGGAACAGCTCCTGCTGCTGCTGCGCGAATGGTATATGAACGCCAACGGGCAGCTCCCGGCCTACGAGTGGGCCTTCTCGGACGTCAACCCGCCGGTGCACGCCTGGGCCTGCTGGCGCGTCTACAAGATGACCGCCCCCAAGGGGCATCGCGACCGGCTCTTCCTGGAGCGTGCCTTCCAGAAGCTCCTGATCATGTTCACCTGGTGGGTGAACCGCAAGGACGAGGAGGGGAACCACCTTTTCTCCGGCGGCTTCCTGGGGCTGGACAACATCGGCGTCTTCGACCGCTCGCAGCCCCTGCCCGGAGGCGCCCGGCTCGAACAGGCGGACGGCACGGCATGGATGGCTTTCTTCTGCACCACCATGCTCGCCATGGCGCTGGAGCTGGCGCGCAAGGACCCCGCCTATGAGGACGTCGCCTCGAAATTCTTCGAGCACTTCGTGGCGATCAGCGACGCCATCAACAGCCTCGGCGGCACCGGCCTGTGGAACGAGGAGGAAGGCTTCTATTGCGACCAGATGCTCCTCGACGGCCGCCGCATCCCGCTCCGCGTCCGCTCCATGGTCGGGATCATCCCCCTGTTCGCGGCGTCCTCCCTGGACGAGGAGGTGGTCTTCCGGCGCCTGCCCAGTTTCGCCAAGCGGATGCGCTGGTTCCTGCGCAACCGCCAGGACCTGGCGCGCAGCATCTCCTTCATGGACTCCCCCCGGCGGCCGGGGGATACGATCTACCTGCTCGCCATCCCCTCGCGCGAGCGGCTGGCGCGGGTGCTGCGCCGCGTGCTGGACGAGAGCGAGTTCCTCTCTCCCCATGGTGTGCGGTCTCTCTCGCGCATCCATCGCGAGCACCCCTTCGAGCTGGCGGTCGACGGCGAGGTCCGGCGCGTCGAGTACGTGCCGGGGGAGTCGCGCGACGGCATGTTCGGCGGCAACTCGAACTGGCGGGGGCCGGTCTGGTTCCCTTCCAACTACCTGCTGATCGAGGCGCTGGAGCGCTACCACCACTTCTACCGCGACACGCTGAAGGTGGAGTGCCCGACCGGCTCGGGGCAAATGATGAACCTCGACCAGGTGGCCCGCGAGCTGCGCCGGCGGCTCGCCGCGCTCTTCCTCGCCGACGAGGCGGGGCGGCGTCCCTGCCATGGCGGCGAACCGCGCTTCGCCACAGACCCCCACTGGAAGGACCTCCTCCTCTTCCACGAGTACTTTCACGGCGACGACGGCCGCGGCCTCGGCGCCAGCCACCAGACGGGGTGGACGGCTCTGGTGTCGCTGGTCCTCAACGATCTGGGACGGAAGAAGTGAGCCCCTACGGCGCCCCGAAGTCCTGCACCCACAACACCGTGTAGCCCACCGAGTTCCTGCCCACGGCGATGCCCACGCCCAGGTCACGCAGGGCGGGCTGGAGGATGTTGCCGCGGTGCTCGCGGCTCAGCATCCAGTCGTCCATCACCTCGTCGACCGCGGACGGTCCCCGGGCGATGTTCTCCGCCACGATGTGGGGGGTGTAGCCGCCCTTGCGCACGCGGTCGCCGGGGGTGTCCCCCTCGGGCGAGACGTGATTGTAGTAGGAGCGCCGCAGCATGTCCTCAGCGTGGCGCTGCGCCGCCTCATTCAGGCGGGGGTCGAGGACGAGCGGCGGCCGGCCGGCCTTGGACCGCTCGGCGTTGACGCGGGCGAGCATCGCGGCGCGGGCGGCGCTGAGATCGCCGAGGCTCGCCGTCTGGCGGGCGAAGGACTCGCTCTCGCGCCAGGCCAGGAAGAAGTCGTAGAGGGGCGTTCCGCGGATGTCGCTGATCCCGATCCCCACCTCCTGGTAGTCGGGGTCCACCAGAGACCGGAAGGCGTCCGGGTTCTCCTTCTTGATCCAGGCGACGAGGGCGGCCGGCTCCTCCTTGCCCGCCACGAAGGCCTGATGCCAGCCGTGCGCCTCGTAGCCGGTCTTGCGCAGGCGGGCCTGGATGCGGGGGATCGACTTCTCATCGTAGAGCGCGCCCTCTTTGTCGCGGGCCTCCTCGGCGTTCTGCTGCGCCACCTGGTTCAGGGGATCGCGGAGGCGCAGGGGCGACGCCCCTGTCGCCGCCCGCTCATCGTTGACGATCGCGAGGAGCTGGTGGCGGACCGTGTCGGGAGAAGGCGGGCCGGTGACCGCCGGAGGCGCTGGCGTCTGCGCCAGCATGGCGATGAGGAGGAAGGCAAAGGGCTGGAACATGGGTGCTAGGATGCTTCGATGAAAGTGACCGTGCTGGTGAATCGCCGCGGCGGCACCGTGCAGAAAAAGGGCATCACCGCCGAGAGCCTGCGGGAGATGTTCCAGAAGGCCGGAACCGAGGCCGACGTCCAGCTCATTCCCGGCGAGAAGATCTGCGACGCGGCGCGCGCGGCGGTGAAGGCGGGGACCGGGGCGGTGGTGGCCGGCGGGGGGGACGGCACGGTCCGGGCCGTGGCCTCGGTGCTGGCGGGCGGCGAGACCCCGCTCGGCGTCCTGCCGCTCGGCACGCTCAACCATTTCGCCGGCGACCTGAAGATCCCGACCGATCTCGAGGCTGCGGTCCGCCTGATCGGAGAGGGCGAGGTCCGCCCCCTCGACGTCGGCGAGGTCAACGGCGAGGTCTTCCTCAACAACTCGTCGCTGGGGTTCTACCCGCCCATCGTCAGGGAGCGCGATCGCGAGATGAAGCAGACCCACCACGGCAAGTGGGTGTCGATGGCGATCGCGACCTTCAAGCTGCTGCCGAAGCTCTCCTCGCTCCACGTGAAGATCTCATCCGGCGACTGGCAGGTCGAGCGCAAGACGGAGGTCATCTTCGTGGGCAACAACGAGTACGAGTTCAGCGCCCTCGCGCACGGCTCCCCCGACCGCCTGAGGGATAGCGGCAATCTCTACCTCTACATCACGCGGAGCCGGAGTCGGCTGGGCCTCATCGGAATCGCGCTGATCGGGCTGGTGCGTGACATCAAGCGGACCGAGAGCATCGAGGACCGGCGCCTGCCCGAGTTCCAGGTCGAGGTGCGGAGGAAGAAGGCCATCCCGGTCGCCTGCGACGGCGAGGTCACCATGATGCGTTCGCCCCTGCGCTACCGGAGTCGCCCGAAGGCGTTGCGGGTGATCCTCCCGCCCCAGGAGACGCCGGCTCCTTCGTAACCCCCAGCTCCTCCTCGAGATAGCGCACGGCGCGGTCGAGTATCTCGTCCCTCCCCTCGCGGATGCCTTGGATCGTGGGCGCCACCCGGACGTCCGGCACCAGGCCGATCCGCTGGAGCTGACGGCCGTCGGCGTGGCGCACGTCGTGGCCGGTGAAGCTGACCGTGATATTGCCGGGGAGGGTGAAGAGGGTGGCGTCGCCGTCGGCTCCTGCCGTCGGGGTGCCCACGAACTTCGTGCCGTTCGCCGCCTCGAGGAAGAGGCCGGTGTGCTCCGACTGGCTGATCGCCCGCTCGTCGATCAGCATCACGGTCTTGCCGGTGTACTTCCAGCGGTCCGTCTCGTAGATCGGCTGGGAGAAGACGTGTCCGGCCTCGGCCTCCTCCCCTTCGTCGGCGATGGCGGAGACCTCCGGTCCCCGGAACAGGGCGGCGAAGCGCGCGTTGCGGGTATTGAGCCGGGGAGCGAGCCGTCCGAAGACTCCCTTGGGATAGCCGCGCATGTCGAAGACGATCCCGCGGGTGTTCCTGAGCGTCTCGAGCATGGCGTCCACGTCTTTCCCCGCGAGCCGGGTGAGGTCGACATAGCCCAGGTTGCCCGGCAGGAGACGGACGACCTCGCCGGTTGGCGGCGGGGGGGAGAACCAGGCCTTCTGCTTCGCGCGCTGAAGCCTGATCTCCCGCGCCGCGCCATCCATGCCATCGCGGCGGGCGATCGACAGGACAGCCGTCGAGCCGTCCGGCCCGTCCAGCAGGAGCCGGCGGACGGTTTCCCGGAACCCCCCCTCGTTGGAGGCGGCGATCACCCGCCGCAGTCTCTCCACCTTCGCCTCGGACGGCTCGCCGTCGACGGCCGCGATCACGTCTCCGACCTGGAGGCCGGACGCCCGCACCGCCGGGTCGTCGCCCAGGGCGACCACCACCCACTTCCCTTCGATCCATCGCGGCAGGACGGCCACACCGGCTTCGCCGTAGAGCCGGGTGAGCTCCGGATGTCCGGAGACCTCGGTGTGCCCGTCGGCCACGCGGGCCATCATCTCCGCCACGGCCACCGCGTACCCCCGGGCGCCGCGGGCCTCCTCCATGCGGGCGAGGAACTCGGGAAGGACAGCGTCCCAGTCCCCGATCAGGGGCTTGTAGGGGTAGAAATAATGGATGACGTTCCAGGCTCGGACCACGGCGAGGAGACGGTACTCCAGGGTGGGATCGAGCATCTCGGGGTAGGTCTTGTCGGGACGCCAGACGGCATCCGGAAGGGAGGTGACCCCCGGCGTGGCCGCGGCCGGTCGGTTTCCTTGCCGAGCCACCAGAGCCGCGAGGGCCGCCCGCACCGCCCCCTCGTCGCCCGTGCCCGGAGCGATCCGGGCGTCGGCGTGGACCCCGGGCCAGCCCGGCAAGGGGACCGGCTCGCTCGCCCGCACCTGCGCCGTCAGTCCCTCTCCCAGGTCCACGGTCTGGTGGACCACGAGTTCCTCCTCGGCGGCTTTTTCCCCGCTGTCTCCCTCGGACACCAGAACACCGTCCCCCGCCGCCTGCAGAGCCAGGACGATGGGAGACAGCCGGGTGCGCGGGCTCACCAGGAACGCCACGTGATCCGGGCCTCCTAGAGAGGGGGGAGCGAAACCGTCCGCGGCGAGCGTGACGAATCCCGACCAGTAGATGCCGTCGGTGATGCCATCCTGCGACGGATAGCCCGAGTACAGCCGGTAGCGCTGCGTGGGAGCGCGGAGAGCCCGGTGGACGAGAAAGGGACCCAGCCGGTTCAGGACGAGCTGGAAATTCTGACCGCCGCCGCCAGCGGAAGTTCGTGGCCGCAGGTCGAGGACGACCGTCCGCGCTTTCCCGATCTCCTTCTCCATACCGTCCAGCTCACGGAACAGCGCCCTGAAGCCGTTGTAGTCGGCGTAGGGCCGCAGATCGATCACCAGCGTCTTGCCGTCCAGCCATCGGAACGGCGGCGGCTTGGCGCCGGCCGTCTCCGGCTTGGTCCCCTCCAATTTCTCGAGCTCGGCGCGATGGGCGCCATTGACGCGGGTCACCGGGTCGCCCAGGACGTCCAGCATTCCCTGCACGGCGGCGGCGTACTGCTCCGGCGTCGCCGCGGACCGCACCTTTGGGATGGCCTGGACCAGCGCCGCGTCCCAGTCGATCTCCTTATAGGCGAGGTAGGGGTGCAGGTAGCGAACGGCGCCCCAGAGCTTAGCCAGGTGGGTGAGCCGCTCGATGCGGAGAGGTGTCGCCGGGGCCGGGGCTGCGGGCTCGGGTACCGCGAGCTCTTCCTCAAGATAGTGCACCGCGCGATCGAGCACCTCGTCTTTGCCATCCCGGATTCCCTGGATTGTCGGCGCCACCGGCACGTCCGGCACCAGACCGATCCGCTGGAGCTGGCGGCCGTCGGCGTGGCGCACGTCGTGGCCGCTGAAGCGGACGGAGGCGATGCCCGGCAGTGGGAAGTAGGTCACGTCGCCGTCGGCTCCGGCGGTCTGCGAGCCGATGAACTTCGTGCCGTTGGCGGCCTCGAAGAAGAGGCCGGAGTGCTCGGCCTGGCTGACCGTCCGCTCGTCGATCAGCATCACGGTCCGTCCCTTGTATTTCGGGCCTGGTCGCTCCGGGAGCGGCTGGGAGAAATCGACGCCGGTCCGCGAGCGATCGCTCTCCAGGGCGGAGACCAGGGGGCGCCGGAAGAGGGCCCCATAGACCGCGCCGCGTGTGTTGAGGCGTGGAGCGATTTCCCAGGCGGTCTCGTGGGGGTAGCCGCGCATGTCGAGGATGAGGGCGCGGGTGCCCTTCAGTTTCTCGAACATGCCGTCCACCTCGGGGATGGTGAGACGGCCGAGGTCGACATACCCGAGGTTGCCGGGCAGCACGCGGATGGTCTCCCCCGTGGGTTGCGGCGTCCACGCCTGGCGCTGGAGGCGGACCTCCCGGATTTGCTCTCCCCGTCCACGCATGGTCAGCAACACGGTCGAGCCTGGGGGGCCGGAGAGCAGCCGGTCGGCGATCTTGCGGCGCATTCCGGCCTCGGTCGAGGCGGCGAGATGACGCCGCAGTTCCGCGCCCCGGGTCGCGACCGGTTCGCCTTCCAGGGTGACGACCACATCGCCGACCTCCACGCCAGACGATCGGGCAGGCTCGCCCACCTCCGTCACCACCCAGGCGTTCTCGATCCAGCGGATGGCTACCGGCGCCGGCGTCTGGCCATAGAGCGCGTCGAGCGTGGGATTGCCGGTCAGGCTGACATGACCGTCGTTCGCCCTGGCACCCATCTCGGCCAGCGCCAGTACGTACTCGCGGCCGTCCTTCGCCGTCTCCATGCGGGCGATGAATTCCGGCAGCACGGCGTCCCAGTCGCCGGTCAGGTGGAGGTAGGGGAAGAAGAAGTGGAGGACGTTCCAGAGCTTGAAGACGGCCAGCAGCCGGTATTCGAGCGTCGGCTCGGTCATCTCGTCATAGCTGCGGTCGGGGCGCCAGACACCGTCCGGCAGGGGCTCCGGCCTGGCCTGGGACGGTGGGGGCCATCCTCTCCGGACGAGCCGGAGACCGGCTTCGAATGCCGGATCGCCACCTCCGGAAGCCGCGGCTGGAGAGACCGCGGCATCCGCGCGCGGGCCGGACCAACCGGGCCGGGGGAGGATCTCGGACACCCGCACCCGCGCCAGGAATCCCTCTCCAAGATCGACGGCCCGCTGAAGGATGAGACCCTCGTCGTTCAGCCTCCCCTCCGACACGATCGCGCCGTCCCCTGCGGCTTGGAGCGCCGCCGCGATGGACGGCACCATCGTGCCGGTGTTCACCAGGAAGACCACTCGCTTGGGGCTGGCGCCGGCGGGCGGAGTGAAGCGCTCCGCGAGCAGGGTCTGGAACCCCGAGCTGTAGCTGCCGGAGCTGTCGCCGAGCTGGGTGCGGTAGCCGGAATGGAACAGGTACCGCTGCGCCGGCGCCGCAACCGGACCGCTGGTGAGCCGGTCGGCGAATCTCTGGATCACGTATTCGGGGTAGTACGGCATCCCCGCCGGGCTCCGGAGGTCGACGATCACCGCTTTCGCCCGCGGCAGCTCCCGGGCGAGGGCCGCGAAGTCTTTTCCCACCGCGCTCTCGTCCATGCCGCTCTCGATGTCCGGCCGGAGATGGACGGACAGCGTCTCAGCGTCGAGCCAGCGGTACAAGGCCGGGGACTTGCCGCCGGGAGAGGAGGGCGGATGGGCGGGCTCGGCCGGCTGGACGTGAGTGGCCGGATCGCCCAGCGCGCCGAGCATCGACTGCACCGCGGCGGCATACTCGGCCGGCGTCTTCGCCGCGCGGACCGCCGGGATCGCCCGCACCAGCGCCGCGTCCCAGTCGATCTCCCGGTAGGCGAGATAGGGGTGGAGGTAGCGGACCGTCCCCCACAGCTTCGCGAGGTGGGCCAGGCGATCGACATCGGCGGGCGGCTGCTGCGCCTGGGCGAGGGCGGGAGTGATCGCCAGCAGGGCCAGCAACCCCACGTAAAAGCGGCGGGTACTCATGATCCAGGGAGTGTAAGCCCAAGCCACCGCCGCCGGATACACCTGTGCGACGGTCCTTACGGATACCGGAGTCGTCCTCCAGAGAGGTCGACCTAGAGGCTCGTAACACCGCCTTCAGCCTTTCGTAATTCCTGGGAGAGAGGAGATTTAGCCACTCCGCGGGGACCTGGCATCCCGGTTGCTCGTGCAGTGAGGTGTAGCACGCTTCATCCAAAGGAGAAACCAATGATTTCCAAGACAGCTCGCGTGATGATCGTCCTGTCGGGACTGCTCGTCCTGTCCCTTCCGGCGTTCGCCCAGCCCGGGTATCGGAGGGTTTACTCGGACCGCCGGGATGGCGAGATCCGGCTCCGCGTCGGAGAGTTCCGTCCGGACGGCAACTCGTCCTACTGGGACGGGATTCGGAACGACTTCACCAACTCCTCCCCGAGCGACTTCCAGAACCCGGACTTCGGCATCGACTACCTGCTGCCGCTCGGCGATCATCTGAGCCTGATCTTCTCGGGCTCCTACTACGAGGGGACCAGCAACCAGTCCTACCGGAACTACCTGGACAACTTCAACAGCCGCATCCGGCACGACACGACGGTCGATATCGGCTCGGCCACGGTGGGCTTGGTCTTTCACCTGACCGGTCCGGACACCCCGATCCAGCCCTACCTGGGCGTGGGCGGCGGCGCCTATCCCTGGCGGCTGCAGGAGCGCGGCGACTTCATTGATTTCAACGACCCCCACCAGCCGATCTTCACGTCGCGGCTGACCTCGAGCGGCACCGCCTTCGGCTACTACGGGCTGGCCGGTCTCGAGGCGCCGATCACGCGGCACGTGTCGATCTTCGCCGAGGGTCGCTGGACCCGTGTCAAGGCCGATCTCAAGGACGATTTCGCGGGCTTCGGTCAGATCGACCTCGGCGGCCGTGAGATCGCCGCCGGCTTCGCCTTCAGCCTCTGATCCATCCAACCGCACCTCTCGGGCCCGGCGGCTCTCCGCCGGGCCTACTCCTCGAGGCTCTCCCAGGCCCGCCCCTCGAAACGCAGAGCCGGATCGATCTCGAGCTGCCGCAGGAACCCAGCCACCTCCTGGATCATCGCCAGCGTGACCGCCTGGACGTCAAAAGCGTTTCGCAGCAGGACCACGGCCAACTGGGCCTCGCGCTTGATGTCGAGGCGAACGAAGGTCGCCGCGGCTTCGAGGACCACCGCGGCGGCCTCGCCGGCCTTCCCCTGAGCGAGGAGGGCGGCCGCGAGGTCGAGCAGGGTGACTCCGGCCTGGATGAACAGTCCGGCCTCCGCGTATCCTGCCTCAACCTCCCGGAAGATCGACTCCGCCCGCCCATGGTCGCCGAAACCAGCTTCGATCCGACCCTCCAGCGCGCGGAATTTGACTTCGTTGATATGGCCTCGGGGATTCATCAGGTAACGCGCGTGGAGACGGCGGAGCTTGCTCGCCTCCTGGAAATGGCCGCTATCGATGAGGAAGAGGAGCAGGTTGTGCACCGCCGCGCCCGCGAGGTCCGGGTCCCGTTGCGCGTCCAAGAAGAGCATGCTGTTTTCGAGCAGCCGGACGCCCTTTTCGAGGCGGCCCGCATAGCCTTCATAGAGCCCCAGCTTGACGAACGCCCGGCCGACCCGGTGATCATCACCCTGGCAGCTGTAGAACTTGATTACTTTGAGGAGATTCTCCGCGGCGCGTCCAAACTCCCGGCAGTCGGCGGCCAGGGAGGCTTCGATCTCCAGTAAACGGATCTCCAGGAAACTCTCGCGGGTGCCGAGCTCTACGAGTTGACGAGCGCGAACCAGCGCAGCTTCCGCCTCGGGGAGACGGTCGGCCGCTCGGCAGGCATTGCCCAACTCAATGTAAGCGCGGGCCTGAAAATCGAAGATCCGTTCCGGACCGTCATAGTGCCGGGAGTCGAGATTCAGCGAGCTCTGGACCGCGAGCCAGGCGAACTGGACCATCAAGGCTGGGTCTTCATGGCGAAGCTCCCAGCTCCGGGCGAGGAGGGCTTCCATCCGCGCGAGATCCCCGGTTCCGTGATGGAGCCCCTGCAAGGCTTCCGGACCGCCTTGCTGAAGCGCCTGGAGAGCCCTTCGCGCCTGGACCTGTTGGCCGAGGAAACGTCGTTCGTGTCTCAGCGCCGTGGTCACCGCCCGCTCCATGGCCGCTTCACGGGCGGCCTCCTCCTCGGCCGTGGGCTCCCGCGGTGCCGGCTCCGAGCTCGTGCTCGGCGCCATCAGGTGTTGCGACATCTCCCGCATCCGCCCGGGAAACAGGCCTCCTCGGCAGACAGCCCCCACCTCGTCACGGCTCGGGTGATCGCTCAAGCGCTCTCCTTTCCGGGGAGCCGTATTCTCGCATAAACGTAAGGAAAAGGCACCGGGGGAAACCGAGCGCGCTCCAGATCAATCCCCGGAGCTCGCTGGGGGAGCCTGGCTCAGAAGGGTGAGGCCATCGGGATCGATGCCATGACCTTTGTCCAGAGTGGCCGAAGCCGCCGTTCCCGTTGTCTTCAGGAGCCCTCCCTCGGGCCCCGTCTTCCCTGTCCACAGATGCGTCATCCATTGCATGGCGGCCTCGAGCCAGCCGGAGGTCGTCGTCGGGGGGCGCCAGACAGCGGCGTAGGCGGGGGTGGCGAGCGTGAGGGCCGCCGTGAGGACGGCCCCGATGGCGGTGCGCCGGATGCTGGGTTGAGTCATCTCTCTCCTCCTGCCCGAGGGACCGGCCGGACGCCGCCATGGCGCCACCGCCCACGGGCGCAAGCTCCTGCCGTTGCAAAGGGCTTCAGGCTGCGATCATGGTACCCGGAATCGAGCACTCCCGTCCTCGCCGTCGCGTGAAGACGCGACCCCGAGTCCGGACCGGCGAATCCCGAGCCTTGAACCGAACCAGCCGCAATCGAGAACCTACAAGCTGCGCCCGGTCTTGCCGCGGGGACCCACCGGGGCGCATAGTGTTCGCCCAGGGAGGATTTCTGATCGAGGTCAGGCCCCCGGGCCTGCTCGGAGGCCGGGGACACCCGCGGAAGGAGGATCGAGTCATGGACCGGATTCTCGGAAACTTCACCGAACCCGCCTATGCGTTGCTCCGCATCGTGGCAGGCTTCACCTTCACGCTCCACGGAGCGCAGAAGCTCTTCGGAGCGTTCGGCGGTCCCGGCGGTAGCGGCCACCCCGTTCCCCTGGCGTCGCTGTTCGGGGTGGGCGGAGCCATCGAGCTGGTCGCCGGCCTGCTCATCCTGGTGGGCCTCTTCGCCTCCTGGGCAGCGTTCATCGCCTCGGGCGAGATGGCGGTCGCCTTCTTCATGGTCCACTTCCCCAAGGGGTTCTTGCCGATCACCAACGGCGGCGAGCTCGCGGTGCTCTACGCCTTCGTCTTTCTGTACATCGCGACCCGCGGCTCGGGGATCTGGAGCCTGGATCAGGCGTTCGGGCTCGGCGGGGGGGCGCGCACGACCCCCCGGATCCAGGCATGAACGATGGTGGGCGGGCCTTTCTCGCAGCCCGCGACTTCCTGATCGCTCACCGCGACGACTACGCCGCGGCCTACGCCGGATTCCGCTGGCCGGAGCTGGACCGCTTCAACTGGGCGCTCGACTTCTTTGATGTCCAGGCCCGCGGCAACGACCGCGCGGCCCTCTGGCTGGTGGACGGAGAGGAGAGCGAGACGAGGCTCAGCTTCGCGGAGCTGGCGGAGCGCTCCAACCGGGTCGCCAACCACCTGCACGCCTGCGGCGTCCGGCGCGGCGATCGCGTGCTGGTGATGCTCCCCAACGTGGCTCCTCTCTGGGAGATCATGCTGGCCGCCATCAAGCTGGGAGCGGTGATCAGTCCGGCCACCACCCTGCTGTCGAGCGCCGACCTCCAGGACCGCATCGAGCGCGGCGAGATGCGGCACGTGATCGCCGACGCGGCGTCGGCGGAGAAGCTCGCGGCGGCACCCGGCGACTACACCCGCCTCGTGGTGGGGGAGGAGGTCGCCGGATGGCGGTCCTTCGCCGAATCCTATGAAGCGCCGGCGGCGTTCCAGCCGGACGGCCCCACCCTTGCGGACGACCCTTTCCTCCTCTATTTCACCTCGGGGACGACCGCGAAGCCCAAGATGGTGCTGCACACCCACCAGAGCTATCCGGTGGGGCATCTGTCGACGATGTACTGGATCGGGCTGCGCGAGGGGGACGTGCACCTCAACATCAGCTCGCCCGGTTGGGCCAAGCACGCCTGGAGCTGCTTCTTCGCGCCCTGGAACGCGGGCGCGACGATCTTCATCCACCAGCTCCCGCGCTTCGACGGGCAGAAGACCCTGGAGGCGCTGGTGCGCCATGGCGTGACGACGCTGTGCGCGCCGCCTACCGTATGGCGGATGCTGATCCTCGAAGACCTGGCGGCATATCCGGTGAAGCTCCGCGAGCTGGTGAGCGCGGGCGAGCCGCTCAACCCCGAGGTGATCGCCCGGGTACGCGAGGCGTGGGGGCTGACGGTGCGCGACGGCTACGGCCAGACCGAGACGACCTGCCAGATCGGCAATCCTCCCGGCGAGGAGGTGAAAGTGGGAGGCATGGGCAAGCCGCTGCCGGGCTACCGGATCGACCTCATCGATGCGGATGGGCACGCCGGTGACGAGGGGGAGATCGCCATCCGGCTCGATCCGCGTCCGCTCCCCCTGATGGCAGGCTACCTCGACAATCCGGAGGTCAGCGCCCGGCTGCTGGGCGGCAGCCACTACCGCACCTCGGACGTGGCGACGCGCGACGCCGGCGGCACCTTCTGGTACGTCGGCCGCGCCGACGACGTGTTCAAGAGCTCCGACTACCGGATCAGTCCGTTCGAGCTGGAGAGCGCGTTGATCGAGCACGACAGCGTGGCCGAGGCGGCGGTGGTGCCGAGCCCGGACCCGATCCGGCTGAGCGTGCCCAAGGCGTACGTGGTGCTCAAGCCGGGAGTGGAGCCGTCGCCGGCCGCGGCGCACGCGCTGTTCCGCTTCTCGCGCCAGCGGCTGGCGCCGTTCGCGCGCATCCGGCGCATCGAGTTCGCGGAGCTGCCGAAGACGATCTCGGGGAAGATCCGCCGCGTCCAGTTGCGGGCCATGGAGAAGGAGCGCCACGCCGGCGACGTTCGTGGCGAGCACGAGTACTGGGAAGAGGATTTCGTCGACTTCGACTGAGGAGAGAAAAACGCCGCCGCCCTTGAGGAGCGGCGGCGGTGGAGACTGAGCCGGCAATGAGGAGACCAGCTCAGTGCGGAATGCTGTTGTAGGCTCCCCCCTCGAGCGGCGCCTCGAAGAGGAGGCGTCCCTCGCGGTAGCTGGCACCCCGGAGGGCCAGGGCGAGGGCATCGCCCAGATCCTCGGCGAGGTGGATCGTCAGGGTGTCCCGCACCTCGCGGGGCAGATCGTCGAGATCGGCCTCGTTGTCCTTCGGCAGCAGGATCTCGTTGATTCCCGACCGCACCGCGCCCAGGACCTTTTCCTTGACGCCGCCGATCGGCAGCACCCGGCCGGAGAGCGTGATCTCGCCGGTCATCGCGAAGTCGTGCTTCGCCTTGCGGCCGGAGAGAGCCGAGACCATCGCGGTCGCCATGGCCACGCCCGCGGAGGGACCATCCTTGGGAATGGCGCCCGCCGGCACGTGGACATGCAGATCGCGATCGAAGCACTCGGCCGGGATGCCGAGCGACTCGGCATGCGACCGGGCATAGGTCCAGGCGGCGCGGGCGGACTCCTTCATCACGTCGCCGAGCTGGCCGGTGAGCACCAGGTCGCCCTTGCCCTTCATCGTGGAGGCCTCGACGAACATGATGTCGCCGCCCATCGGCGTATAGTACATGCCGGTCGCGACGCCCACCTGATCCTCGCGGGCTGCCCGCTCGGGGTGGACCTTCGGCCGGCCGAGGAGCTCGTGCACCTTGTCGGCGTCGACGTCCATCCGCTCGACCTCGCGGGCGGCGATCTTGCGGGCCACCTTGCGGCCGAGCTTGCCGAGCTCGCGCTCGAGCTGGCGGACGCCGGACTCGCGGGTGTAGCTCGTGATCACCTCGGCGAGGGCGGCATCGCTGATGTCGATCTGCTCCGCCTTCAGGCCGTTCTCCTGGACCTGCCGCGGCACCAGGAAGCGTTGCGCGATCGCCAGCTTCTCCCGTTCCGTGTAGCCCGAGAACTGCACCACCTCCATGCGGTCGAGCAGCGGCCCCGGGATGTTCTGGATGAAGTTCGCCGTGGCGATGAACAGCACCTCCGAGAGGTCGAACGGCACGCCGAGGTAGTGATCGGTGAACGAGTCGTTCTGCGCCGGGTCGAGCACCTCGAGCAGCGCGCTCGCCGGATCGCCCTGGAACGAGACGCCGAGCTTGTCAACCTCGTCGAGCAGGAAGACCGGGTTCTTGGCGCCTGCCTGCCGCATGCCCTGGATGATCCGGCCCGGCATGGCGCCGACGTAGGTGCGCCGGTGGCCGCGGATGTCGGCCTCGTCGCGCACGCCGCCGAGCGAGATGCGCACGTACTCGCGCCCCATGGACCGGGCGATCGACTTGGCGACCGAGGTCTTGCCGACGCCGGGAGGGCCGACGAAGAGCAGGATCGGACCCTTGGACTTCCGCTTCTCGTCGGCGGTGGTGGGGGGCACCACCTCGTCCTTGCCGAAGCCCACCTCGTCCTTGCTGCCGGTGAAGCCCACGATCTCGTCGGTGGCCTCGGCGACCTGCTCGGCCTTGCGGGACTCCTCCTCGGCCTGCCGGAGCTGGCGGACGGCCAGGAATTCGAGCACCCGGTCCTTCACGTCGCCCAGGGCGTAGTGGTCGGTGTCGAGGATCTCGGCCGCCACCGGGATGTCGAGATGCTCGGGGCTGCGGGTGTTCCACGGCAGCTCGGCGATGGTCTCGAGGAAGGTGCGGATCACCTGGGTTTCCATGGCCTCGCGGCCCATGCGGCCCAGCCGCCCCAACTCGCGATCGACCTCCTTGCGGACGTCGGCCGGCAGCTCGAGCTTGTCGAGCTTCTCGCGCAGCTCGTCGATGTCATTGCCGCCCTCGCCTTCGCCCAGCTCCTTCTGGATGGCCTTGAGCTGCTCGCGCAGGAGCATCTCGCGCTGGCGGTCCCCCAGCTCCTCCTGGACCTTGGACTTGATGTCCTCCTGGGCCTCCAGCACGTTGAGCTGCCGCTGGACGTGCACCAGGACGCGCCGCATCCGCTCCTCGACCGAGAGGGTCTCGAGCAGCATCTGGCGCTGGGCCTTGCTCAGGTCGGTGTAACCGGCGACGAGATCGGCGAGCCGGCTCGGCTCCTCGACCCCCTCCAGGACCTGCTGGACGACCTCTTCGGGCAGACCCGACTTGGTGCCCAGCTCGCCGGCCCGCTCCCGCAGCTCCCGGAACAGGGCGACGAAGGCGGGATCCTGCGTGTTCAGAGGCTGCATCTCCTCCGCCTCGCGCACGGTGGCTTGCAGGTGGCCATCCTTCTCGACGATCTTCATCGCGATGCCACGGTTCTCGCCGTGGAGGAGGAGCTGCATGCCGGCCAAGCCCCGCTGGAGCTGGCCGATGCGGGCCACCGTGCCGATGGTGTGGAGCACCTCCGGGGTGACCTGCTGAACGTCCTCGCGCTGGGACACCGCGAATACCAGGCGCCCGGGCGTGTTGAGCGCGGCTTCAATCGCCTTCAGGGTGGCGGGCTTGCCGGCGTTGATCGGCGCCGTGACACCCGGCAGGAGGACGAAATCCCTCAGCGGCAGGACGGGAAGCGTCATTCTTTCAGTCATCTGGATCTCCTTGGACCGGGAGCCTCGAAGGCCCCCGGGTCTCGTACAAGAGGATAACCAGCCCTTCGGAGGTCGAATTCCTGAACCTGCGCCTCTGTCGCTAACTTTGTTGGGTCGGAACTTGATATAGAAATGCTCATATACGCCGTCCGGGGGGCCGGATCGCGCCATGGAGATACATCCTCGTGCGGATGGGAATCGAAAGCGATCCGCTATCCTTCTCAGGTATGGCCATGGGCATGCCCTCCTCTTCCCCGTCGTCTCCCGCCCGCGAGCGTTTCGCGGCGATCGCCGGGCTGCCGGACGAGCGGATCGACCTCGCCGAGGCGGCGCTGTGGATCGCCGCCGAGGAGCAGCCGGGCCTTGATCCCGCGCCCTGGCTCGCACGCCTGGACGAGATGGCCGACCGGCTGCTCCCGCGCCTCGAGGGGGTGCGCGACCATTTCGACCGGGTGGGTCTGCTCTCAGGGTACCTCGCGGGGGAGGTCGGCCTGCGCGGCAACGCCGAGGACTACTACGACCCGCGCAACAGCCTCCTCAACGAGGTCCTCACGCGCGGATTGGGGATCCCGATCACGCTCGCGCTCGTGTACATGGAGGTCGGCCGCCGGGCGGGCGTGCCGCTCGACGGGGTAGGGTTCCCGGGCCACTTCCTGCTGCGGCACTCGCTCCATCCGCAGCTCCTCTTCGATCCCTTCAAGGGTGGCCGCCCGCTCACCGAGGACGACTGCCGGTCCATGCTTGACCGGCTGAGCGGCGGCACGCTGGCCTTCGACGCCCGGCTGCTCAAGCCGGCGAGCCCGCGGCACATCCTGGTCCGCGTGCTCAACAACCTGCGGCGGATCTATCTCCATCGCGGCGAGTTCCTGCGCACCATCTCGGCGCTCGACCGCGTGCTGCTGCTCGATCCGGACGACGTGGGGGCTAGGCGTGACCGTGGCCTGCTCTCTCTGCGCTGGGGGGACCCCGCCCGGGGGATCGAGGATCTCGAATGCTACCTTGCCCTGGAGCCCGAGGCGCCGGACCACACGGCGATCGAGTCTCTGATCGGTGAGGCGCGCGGGCGCCACGTGCATTAGGACCGGGACAGGGCTACCGTCGGGTCCCGAACGTCTGCACCCACTCCACCTGATATCCGTCTCCATCCTTGCCGAAGGCGAGGCCGACGCCCAGCTCCCGAAAGGCGGGATCGAGGATGTTGCGCCGGTGACCGGGGCTGTGCATCCAGGTGTCCATCACCTCGGCGACCGAGAGCTGGCCCTCGGCGATGTTTTCGCCGATCGCCCGCCAGTCATAGCCGGCGACGCGGGTCCGCTCACGCACGGTCTTGCCCTCGGGGCTCTCGTGGGCGAAGTAATGGCGGGCCAGCATGTCCTCGGCGTGCCGCCGGGCGGCCTGATCCAGTTTGGAATTGGGCTTCAGGGGAGGAGCGCCCGCCTTCTGCCGCTCGGCGTTGACCCGCGTGAGCATCTCGGCACGCACCCGGCCTAGATCGTGGAGAGACGCGGTGGCGCTCGCGAACCAGTCCCCTTCGGATACGGCATAGAGGAAGGTGTAGAGCGGCGTCCGGCCCATATGGTCGATGCCGATCCCGAGGTCCCGGTACTCCGGCGACAGCAGCTTGCGGTAGGTCTCAGGATCGTTCTGCCGCCAGTCGCGCAGCAGGGTCTCGGGGTCGCCGCCGTTGGCCGCCAGGCTCTCCGTCCACGCGTGGGCCTGGTAGCCGAGGCGTTTCAGGCGCTCGCGCATCTCCTCGGTGGTGCCGGCCCGCAGCTTGAGCGAGCCGCGGCGGGCGACCTCGGCGGCGTGCTCCTGGGCGGCCCGGGCGAGGACAGGGGAAAGGCGGAGCGGCGGGGAGCCCACCCGCTGGCGCTCGGCATTGATGAGATGCAGGAGCTCCTGGCGCGGGTCGCTGCCGGCGGACGCCCGCCCACCGGACGGCAGGAGCGCCAGGAGGAGAAGCGGCAGGAGAAGGACGGCGGATCTCATGTTGTTCCCGCTGGGGTTTCCCGGGTACGATGTTCGCGCTTGCTCAATCTACCGCAGTCCTCGCGCCTCAGCGACCACCAGCGTCCCATCGCAGCGCATCGCTCGATCCTCGCCTTTGCCTGGGGGATCTGGTGCACGGGCTTCTACTCCCTGATGCTGCTCTCCTTCGTCTTGCAGCCGATCCAGGACGCGCTCGGCCTGTCGGAGGGGGATCTCGCGACCCTCACCGCCGTCGGCGTGGGAATGACGGGGGTGGGCGGGCTCCTTTTCGGCTGGATGAGCGACCGGCTTGGCCGCCGGCTGTCGATGACGGTTTCGATCGCCGCCTTCTCACTGGGCAACGCCGCCTGTGCCTTCGCTCCCGGCGCGGGGTGGCTGCTGGCCGCCCGGGCGCTCGTCGGCCTCGGCGTCGGCGGCACCTGGGGAGCGGGGCAGGCGATGCTGGGAGAGACGATCCCGCCCGTCCTGCGCGGCCGGTACGGGGCCCTCGCCCAGAGCGGCGCTCCGGTGGGGATGGGGCTGGCCGCGATCACCGGCTCCTTCGTCGCCCCCGCCCTGGGATGGCGGACGATCTTCCTGCTCTCGGCGGCGCCGGTCCTGGCGTTGCTCGCCTGGAAGCGCCTGCCCGAGTCGGACCTCTGGCTCGAGCACCGGCGGCGGCTGCGGGCGGGCGAGCTCGCGCCTCACGCCCGGCGGCCCATCCTGGCGCAGCTCGTGGCCGCGGACCTCGCCGGCCTGTTCACCCGGGCGTTCATCCTCACCATCCTCAACATGTCGGCCTACTGGTTCGCCGTGGTCTGGCTGCCGCGCTACCTGCAGAAGCAGCGTGGGCTCTCGATCTTCGGTTCGGGCTGGTGGACGTTGATCTTCGTCGCCGGGTCGCTCGTGGGCTATCTCACCTTCGGGTGGGTCTCGGACGCCATCGGTCGGCGGCGGGCCTTCGCGGTCTACTGCGCGGTCACGGCAGCGGGCCTGGCCATGGTCACCCTGTTCTGGGATCTCTTCGTTTCCCGGCCGGCCGTGGGGCTCGCCTGCATGTTCGTCGCCGGGGTGGGGACAGGAACCTGGTCCTGCTATGGCCCCTACTTCTCGGAGCTGTTCCCGACACGGGTGCGGGGGACCGCCATGTCGATCATCATGAACGTCACCCGGGGCGTGCAGTTCGTGGCGCCGCTCGTCATCGCGGGGGTCGCCGGCCGCTGGGGGCTGGCGGGCGGAGTGGCGCTCGCCGCCTTCTTCGCCGTCCTGGCGGGCCTCTGGGTGTGGACGCTCCCCGAGACGGCGGGGGCGAGGATCGAGGTCTGAACCATGATCGAACCCGCGACCGCCCCGAGCACCCTCCCGCAGAACCTCGGCATGCGCCGCGCCGTCTCCCGCTGGGAGATCGTCGGCTTCTCGGTCAACGACGTCATCGGCAGCGGCGTCTACCTGCTGCCGGCGGCGGCGGCGGCGATCCTGGGCGCGGCGAGCGTGGGGGCGGTGGTGCTCGCCGGCATCGCCGTGCTGCTCCTGGTGCTCTGCTTCGCCGAGGCGGGGAGCTATTTCGACCGGCCCGGGAGCGCCTACGTCTATACTCGCGAGGCGTTCGGCGACCTGGTCGGGTTCGAGGTGGGGTGGATGACCTGGCTCGCCCGGGTCTCCGCGGTCTCCTCGCTGTCGGTGGGCTTCGCCCAGGCGCTCGGCTATCTCTGGCCGGCCGCCAACGCGGGATGGGGGCGGGCGCTCGCGATCGTCCTGCCCGTGCTGGCGCTGACCTGGATCAACCTCATCGGCGTCAAGTCGGGCGTGCGGACGGCGGTGTTCCTGGCGATCACCAAGACCGTGCCGCTGCTGATCTTCATTGCGGCGGGCCTCTTCTTCGTCTCGACGCGCCTCGTGATGTCGGTCGCCGCGAAGCCGGGGGCGGGGGGGCCGGGTGACGCCGTGCTGCTCCTCCTCTATGCCTATGCGGGGTTCGAGAACACGGCCGCTCCCGCGGGCGAGTTCAAGAACCCGCGTCGGGACGTGCCGTTCGCTTTGATCGTCCAGATCGTCATCGTGACGCTGATCTATACGGCGGTGCAATGGGTGACCCTGGGGACGCTCCCCGGCGTCGTGGACTCGCAGACTCCGCTGGCCGATGCCGCGGCGCGCTTCCTCGGCGGATGGGGAGGGCTCCTGATGACGATCGGCGCCGTGATCTCCATCCTGGGCACCAACAGCAATACCGTGCTCTCCGGGCCGCGCTACCTCTATGCGCTGGCCCGGGACGGCTTCGGCCCGCGATTCCTGGCGACCCTCCATCCGGGCTACCGCACGCCGGCGGCGGCGATCCTGCTCCAGACCGCCATCGCCCTGCCGCTCGCCTTCACCGGTTCCTTCGCCGCGCTCGCCACGCTGTCGGCGGTGGCGCGCCTCGCGACCTACTTCGGCACGGCGCTGGCGGTGCCGGTGCTGCGCCGCAAGCTCCCCCGGGTGGGAGCCGTCCGCCTCCCCGGCGGGCCCGTCATCCCGATCGCCGCGGCGCTCCTCTGCGTCGCCTTCGCGGCGAGCGCGACGCGGGCCAACCTCATCGCCGGGGCGGTCGCGCTCGCCGTGGGAGGGGTGATCTACCTCTTCCGGAGAAAGCCCGAGCCACTCCCGCCGGTCACCCCAGGTACGGAGCCCTGAGGTAGCCCCGCGCCCTGTCGCGGACCTCGCTCGGGGGCCGCATGTCGAGGGCCCGCTGGTACCAGTAGACCGCCTCGTCGCGGCGGCCCAGGGCGTCGAGGGCCATGGCCCGGTAGAGGCGGCCGTAGGCCTTGTAGTCGTCGGCCGTGTCGCCGTGGGTGGGGAGCACTTCCAGTCGCGCCAGGTGGGGCAGCGCGTCGGCGAACTGCCGCCACCGCACCTCGTCCCGGCCGAGCACATAGAGAGCCTGCTGGGTCACGTCGCCGCGGTATCCCGGCTTCCCCTCGGATTCCCGCGAGAGCACGTCGAGGAACTCCTGGCGCTCGTCCGGCCAGAGGTTCAGGCGGGCGAGGCAGCGCGCCTCATAGACGTGGAAGAGGGCGTTGTTCGGATAGCGGTCGCGCAGCCAGCGGGCATAGTGGAGAGAGGTCGCGTAGTCCCCCTCGAAGATGTAGTGGATCTGCATCAGGCAGAAGGCCGCCTCGGTGGGGACGAACGTCCCCTTCTCGACCGCCTGGGCGATCTCCTGGAGCCCGCGCGCGCGGTCACCCTTGGGGAAGAAGCGGGTGAAGGGCTTCAGGATCGGGTACTGGCGGGGCGCGACGTCCGCCAGGTAATCGAAGAGGCCGACCCCCAGCAGCAGGTCGGGGTTGTCCGGCTCGCGCTTGCGGACCTCCTCCAGCAACTGGAGCGCCTTGCGCCCGTCGAGGGCGGCGCGCAGCCAGTGCTTGCGGTCGGTCTGCAGTCGCCCGCGGAAGGCGAGGGCCCCCGCCTTGAAGAACATGCCGTCGAGGTCCCCCGGATCGGCACGTAGACGTTTGTCGCAGCGGTCGATCACCTTGTCCATGGCATTAAAGAAGGCGTCGTCGTGCGACTCGTCGTCGGGATCGACCAGGATCTCCCACCAGGGGTGGAGGGACTGCAGGAAGGGGCCGACGGGGTGTCCCTGGTGTTGCCTCTCGATCTCGGCGAACACCGCGCTGGCGCCGTCGTAGTCCATGTCGTAGAGGCGGCCGAGCCCCTGCCGGACCTCGGCGCGGAACTGCTCGTCGTCAAGGATGGACGGCGAATGCGCCGCCGCAGCATGAGCGGGCAGGGCCGTGAAGGCCGCGAACAACGCGAAGAAGAGGCGTGAGGCGAGATAGGGGAAAGCGTGCCGGGTCCAGAATCGCGCCAGTTGTGGTTGCATGGGGTTTTTGCCTCCGGATTCCGAATCGAGACAACGAGCCGGAGGGGAATCGCTATTCCGAGGCTCCCCTCTCTCTACCACCCCTACGGCCGCGCCAGCCGTCCGGTTTCAGGGTCCCAGCGCCAGGCGGCCTCCCGGCCGTGGAGGTGGACGCCGCCGAGCCAGCGGTCGATGCCGCGGATGCGCACCCAGTCGTCCTTGCCCTCCAGGACCTCGCGGCCGCTCGAGGTGAGGGAGATCCGCAGGGCGCGGAGCGAGCCGCCGGCGCCCGGCTCGAGGCGGAGGAGCGGGCGGGGGGCCGAGACGAGATCGCGCAGGATGCGATGGATGGAGACGTCGCCCATGTAGACCCGCTCCTCCATCCCCTGCGTGGCGCGGAAGACCTCCTCGAAGGTCGCGGCCTTTTCGGCCACCGCTTGCAGGATCTGGCGCTCCGAGCGTGACAGCCCGTTCGCCACGGCGGGGAACTCCTCCAGGTGGCGTCGCAGCGCGCCCGTGAGATAGGGGAGAGCCGAGGTGTCGCGATGGAGGACCCCCTCGATCCCCGCCGGGTCCGGCGCGCCGAAGGCCCGCCAGGCGTCGCGGGCGAGGAGCTTCTGCGCCGCGTCGACCCGCCGCCGGCGCGGCAGGAGGGACGCCATCTGCTGTGGCGAGAGCTGACCCAGGCCGTGGAAGGGAACGACGCCCGGGAACTCGTCGATGCAGATCAGCGACAGCTCCGTGCCCCCGAGGTCGCGGCCGCCGAGCAGGTCGAGGGCGCGGATCAGCAGGAGCTGGTCGAACAGATCGTGCTCGAACCAGAGGACGATCTCGTCCAGGGAGCCGTGGTCCTCCAGCAGGGTGCGGTCCCAGCGGGTGAGCCGGGCGAGGCAGGAGTCGTAGTCGTCGTAGCCGCTCTCGGCGAGGTAGCGGGCGCGGATCTTCCGCCAGCGCTCCGGCGGCAGACCGCCGGGAGCCGGTCCCTCGTGGAGCACGTCGGCGGTGACCGCGACCGTGCCGGAGATCCCAGAGAGCCGGATCCCCTCGGCTGCCGCATCGCCGTTGGTGACATGGAGTATGCGGCGCGCCGGGGCCGGCCGGATCTCCGGGATCGGAGGGGCGTCCTGGCGCGGCGCCGGGGTCCGCGCCGAAGCCGCAAGCTCCAGGCCGGATGGGGCGGGGAAGCGGAATCCCAACTGGCGCATCAGCTCGGCGGCGGTCAGGGGACGGGAGGGGACGGGGTTGGACATGGCCGTGAATGCGATCGGGAAACGCATGCAGCCCTACGAATAGATTCTACCCCTCTTTCTCCCTGGCGATCGGCCCGACCGTGGCGCGGGCGGCGCGCAGGTAGTCCGCCGGCGCGAGCAGGATCTGGGTCCCCCGCGCTCCCGCCGAGACCGAGACCACGTCGAACAGCTCGATCGTCTCGTCCACGAAAACGGGGTAGTCCTTCCGGCCGGCCAGGGCGGTGACGCCGCCGCGCACGTAACCGGTCAGCGGCTGCACCTCACGCAGGGCCACCACCTCGGTCTTGCGGTCTCCGGAGAGCCGGGCGAGCGCCTTGAGGTCGAGCTCCGCGTCGCCGGGCACCACGGCGAGCAGCACGCCCGTGCGGTCCCCGCGGGCCACCAGGGTCTTGAACACCTGCTCGGGAGGAAGCCCGATCTTGCGGGCCACCGACTCGGCGGCGAGGTCGTCGGGGTCAACCTCGTAGTCGCGCAGCTCGTAGGGGATGCCCAGGGCGTCGAGGAGGCGGGCGGCGTTGGTCTTCATGAGGGCCTATATCAAAGGAAGAGGGGCCGGTTGCCCAGCCCCCCAGCCTCCAGCCAGCGTTCGATCGCCTTACTTCGCGGCCGCCTTGTCGCCCTTCTTAACGCTCTCCAGGTTGATGGCGATCTTCACGTCGTCGCCCAGCAGCGCGCCACCGGCGTCCAGGGCCTTGTTCCAGACGATCCCGTAGTCCTTGCGGTCGAGCGTGGTCTCGGTCTCGAAGCCGGCGCGGGTGTTCCCCCAGGGATCCTTGGCCAGACCGCCGAGGGTCACCGGCAGCGTGATCTCCTTGCTGACGCCGTGCATGGTCAGCGTGCCGGTGACGTTGTATTTGTCCTTACCGGCCGGTTTGATCGACTTGCTCTTGAAGGTGATCTCCGGGTACTTCTCGACGTCGAAGAAATCGGCCGAGCGCAGGTGCTTGTCACGGTCGGCCACATTGGTGTCGATACTGGCCGCCTTGATGTGGAATTCGACCGAGGAGGCAGGCAGGTTCTTCGGGTCCATGTTGACCGTCCCCGAGAAGTCGTTGAAGCGGCCGCGCACCTGGCTCACCATGTGGCGGATCTGGAACGACACCTCCGAGTGGGTGGGATCGATGGAGAAGGTGTCGGCCCGCAGCGGCAGGGCCACGAGGGTGGTGAGGACGGCGGCGGCGAACAGTTTGCGATTCATGGGCGTTCCTCCTTGAGGTCAGGTTCCCTTGCGGGATGAGTGTCAAATAAACGGTTGTCGATTCAACCTTTTGAAGAAAAAAACTACTTCCTGCCGGTGCGGATTGCGTCCAGCATGTGGAGGAGATGGTCCTGCTCCTCGGGGCTGAGCATGGCCACCGCCTCGATGTCCGCATGGTCGACCGGCTCGTCCAGCGTCTCGACCAGCGCGGTGCCGGCCGGGGTGAGCCAGCAGAGCACCTGCCGCCGGTCCTGCCGGCAGCGCTCGCGGCGCACCAGAGCCTTGGCCTCCAGACGGTCGAGCAGACGGGTGACGCCGGGCGCGTGCTCGATCATCCGGTCGGCGATCTCCAGCGTGGGGAGGCCCTGCTCGCCCGCGCCGCGGAGGATGCGCAGGACGTTGTACTGTTGCAGCGTGATGTCGTGCGGCTCCACCGCCCGGCTGACGGCGCGGCGCACGAGATCCGCCGTGCGGAGCAGCGCCACGACGACCTCCTGTCCACGGGAGCGGAAGGGCTTCCCCTGCCGGATCTCCCGCTGCAATGGGCTCATCTCTTCCATACGAGGCCATTGTAGGAATCGATTGTTGATGTGTCAAGTATTGGGGCGACGTCGATCGTCAACGTCATGCTCTCGCTTGCGGATGGCTCCTCCCTATCGCTCGGTCGGCACCAGCAGGCCCCGATCGGTGAGCGGCTGGTCGACTCCCGGAATCCGGGCCGTGACGCTGTAGGTGTGCGCGTCGCCGGGGCCCGGCATGACGACCTGCAGGGAGTAGTCGCCACGCTCCGATTGGGGCACGGCCTGGTTCTGGACCGTGGTGCCGGTGATCGTGAGGCGCACATCGGCTTTGGGGACGGGAGTGCCGTCGGTCGCGAAGACCGCCGCGGCGAAGGTGTTGGGGGACCGCGGCAGGAAGAGCGGCTCGTGCCCGAAGGCGGAGAAGAGCTGGCGCTCCGCGACCGGCCTCCCGAGGAAGGATCGGGGTAAGGATACGCTGCTGGACCTTCTCCAGGCCGAACAGGGCGAGGTGATGGCCGAAGGGGATGGCGAAGCGGAAGAGATTATCTCCGGTCAGGCCCGCGCCAGCCACACCAGGTTGCCGTGGACGGCGTCCGCCAGCTTGGAGCCCAGATATCCGGGGATCACGATCGCGGGATTCGCCATGACGGTCCTCCTTTTCGAGTCACATCCTCTGAGACGGATATCCTCTGGACGGACTCTAGCGCGTTCTTCCGGTCCGCGGTTTGCATTCCTCTTTGGACCGCCCATGCTGGTCTATGGCGACGCCAAGCGGATCGACGATCCCCGGGAGAAGGCCGCGGCGATCCTCGCCGGTCTGGAGCGGCTGGTGTCGACCCGTCCGCGCGTCGAGCGCCACGCCATCCTGGCGGACCTCCTGGTCGAGGCCGGAGAGCTGGAGCAGGGGATCCTCGATGCCCAGCTCGCCGCCAGCGGCGACGAGCGGCCGAGCCCGGTGGGGGAGGCGGCCTCGCGGCTCACCCGGGCCGTGGCCGAGGTGCTGCTGCCGTCTTTCCGCACCTTCGGCGGTCTGCCGGCAGGAGAGGAGGTCCGCTTCGCCACGACGCCCGTCGCGCGCGCCGTCGACGAGCTCCTCGCCTGCGGGCTCCCCGCGACGATCGAGGTCTCCATTCCCGAAGGCTATACCTTCTACGGGCTCTACCCGGAGACCTATTTCGCCGCCGCCGAGGCGGCATTCCGCGGCGAGCGCGGGGGGGAGGAGGGCGACTCCCAGCGGCCTCTGCGGGTCCTCGGCATCCGCAGCATCGGCACCGGGCTCGCCGCGGCGGTGGCGGCGGTGGCGGGAGAGCGGGCCTCGGTCGTCACCGTGCGGCCGGCGGAACATCCGTTCTCGCGCAAGCTCGCCATCAGCCAGTGGCTCGGGCGGGAGCTGCTCGACGACGCCGGCGGCCGGCCCCTCTACGCCGTGGTGGACGAGGGGCCCGGCCTCTCCGGCAGCTCGTTCGGCTGCGTGGCCGACTGGCTGGAGGACCGCGGGGCGCCGCCTGCGGCGATCTCCTTCTTCCCCAGCCATCGCGGCGAGCTGGGTCCCTATGCCAGCGAGCGCCACCGGTCGCGGTGGGAGTGGGCGCGCCGGCACGTCGTCGAGTTCGAGACGGTCTTCGCCGGGCCGGGAGCACGCTGGCCGCTGGAGCGCTGGGTGGAGGACCTGACCGGCGAGGCGGCGGCGCCGCTCGTGGACCTGAGCGCCGGCCGCTGGCGCGAGAAGCTCTTCCCCGACCGGTCGCTGTGGCCGCCAGCGGACGTCCAAGGAGAACGCCGCAAGTACCTGCTCGCGGCGGGCGGCCTGCCCTGGCTGCTCAAGTTCGCCGGGCTCGCTCGCTATGGGCGGGAGAAGCTCGCGATGGCCCAGGCCCTGGGAGGCGCCGGGCTGATCCCGCCGGTGGCGGGGCTCCGCCATGGCTTCCTGGTCGGCCCGTGGCTGGCGGCGGCCCGCCCGCTGCCGCTCGCGCCCGAGGTGGACCGCCTCGCCCTGCTCGACGCCGTGGCCCGCTATCTCGCCTTCCGCGCCGCGCGCTTCCCCGCCGCGCCGGAGGCGCGCGGGGCCACGCCGGTCAAGCTGTTCGAGATGCTCGCCTACAACACCCAGCGCGTCCTCGGACCCCTGTTCGCGGAGATCGTCAGGGACTGGCAAGGCCGCCTGCCGGAGATCGCCCGCCTGGAGCGGCCCGTCCTCACCGACAACAAGATGCACGCCTGGGAGTGGCTGGTGACGCCCGCGGGGAAGATCCTGAAGGCCGACGCGCTCGACCATTACCGGGGCAACGACCTCGTGGGGCCGCAGGACGTCGCCTGGGACCTCGCCGGCGCCGCCGTCGAGCTGGACCTCGGCGAGGCCGAGCTGGAGCTGCTCGCCGACGCCGTGGCCCGCCGCGGCGGCGTCCCGCGCGCCGAGCGGGTCCAGCTCGATTTCTATACGGTCGCCTACCTCGCCTTCCAGGCCGGCCGCCACGCCCTCGCCGCCGAGGCCCTGGACCCCACGGCCCCGGCGGATTCGGCGGGTCTGCGCTCCGAGATGGAGCGTTACGCCGAGCGTTTGCGTCGCGCCGTGGCCCGGGGCGTGGGAGCGGCGGTGTAGGGAGAAGGGGCCACCGTCTCTGGCTTGGTGGCGCCGCTCCCCGCGCTGCCCATGTGGAAAGGGCAGCCTTTCGCGGGAGGCGCGGCGGCCGCGGCCGCCGCCTGCCAGGGCGCGTCCTGGTAGAAGAAGTTCGGCTTCAGCTCGACGTTCTCGTAGGAGCGGTGGAACAGGGGGGTCGTGGAGCCGGAGAGCGGCGGCACGATCCAGGCCCATTCCGCGTAGGTGGGGCGGCCGTGCTGTTTCTCCCGCCCCTCGAACTCCACGAAATGGCGGGAGACGGTGTGGTGGTCGATGATCTTCACGTCGACCCGACGAAACGAATGAAGCACGGCGAGGTTCAGCTCCAGCAGCGCCCGGTCCCGCCAGAGGTTCTCCTCGCTCCGCGTGCTCAGGCCGAGCTTGCGGGCGATGGCGGGGAGCAGGTTGTAACGGTCCTCGTCGGCGAAGTTCCGCGCCGCGATCTCGGTGAGCATGTACCAGCCGCTGAAGGGGGCCGCCGTGTAGCGGACGCCGCCGACCTCCAGGCACATGCTGGAGATCGCGGGCAGGGCGTGCCACTTCAGGCCGAAGTCGCGGAACCAGGAGAGGTCGGGATGCTCGATCTCGACCTCCAGCACCGCGTCCCGGGGAAGCTCGAAGAGGTGGCGCTCGCCGTCCGGCGTCTGGAGGACGACGGGGAGGATGTCGAAGGGTGTCCCCTCCCCTCCCGGCCAGCCCAGGCTCCGCACGGCCTCCGTGAGCCCCGTCTGCCGGGGATCCCCGAGGACGGAGCCGTCGGGCCGCCGGTAGCCGGCGTAGCGGATCAACTGCTCGTTCCAGATCCGCAGCCCGGGGCGGCCGGGCTCCTCGGGAGGCAGGACGGTGATCATCGGCCGGATCGTGCCGCCGTTCGTCGACAGGCGGAGATGGTCGACGAGTGCCCCGAAAATCTCTTGCGGAGTCTCTAGGTGGCGGCAGTCGCGCACCGTCAGCGAGGGCCAGTACTTGCGGCCGACGCAGCGGGTGCTGTGGCGCCAGGCGAGCATGGCGCCGTACTCCAGCTCCTCGAAGGTCTGCCGGTAGGTCCCCCGGGCCTCGATCTCGGCGCTGACCTTGCGCAGGCGCGATCCCGGGGCCGTCAGGACCCCTTCCTTGTGGAGCAGATCCAGATACTCGCGCGCCTCCTCCAGGACCGAAACCCGTGGAGCCTCGCCCGTCGTGTTCATTCCCTCGCCGGCCGTCGCCATGACTTCTATACCTCCAGGGAAGCGGCCACCCACCCGGGATCGGGGCGAGCTTCTACCGTCTACAAGTTGAAGGTGTTCCCCGGTGGGTAAGACGAGACGAGATTCTCAGTCTTTCGTCTCCCAGTGGGCGCGGAACGAGAGGACCTGCTCCAGCGTCTCCTCATAGTTCCCCCGGAAGCAGACCGCCCGGTCGTCCACGAAGACGTGGGCGGCGGGCTTCCGGTCCGTCACCTCGGAGACCCAGCGGTCGAGGCCGTGCTCGGCGAGCCAGCGCCAAGCGTCGTCCGCCCAGCGGGTGGTGAAGACGACCACCCGGAAACCCCTCTCGTCGAGTTGCCGCAGGAACTCAGCCGCTCCCGGCCGCGGCGGGTCCCAGTGCTTCTCGTGCCGCCATCCGATGTAGCGGTCGAGGACGCCGTTGAGGTCCACACAGACGATCGGGCGGGGATCATTCATGGGAACGATTTTCTTACATCTTCGTGGCACATGCGTTGCACAGGACTGTGGAAGCTGTTGGTGTGCCTCGAAGGGAGATTCCATGAGCCAGAAGGGCGTTCACATTGAGCCGGCGGAAGGGAAATTGGGCGTGCTGCTGGTGGGGCTGGGTGCGGTGAGCACCACGTTCATCGCCGGCGTCGAGGCCATCAAGCGCGGCCTCGGCAAGCCGATCGGCTCGCTGACCCAGATGGGCACGGTCCGCCTCGGCAAGCGCACGGAGAACCGGGTGCCTCGCATCCAGGACTTCGTCCCGCTGGCGAAGCTGGAGGATCTCGTCTTCGGCGCCTGGGACATCTTCCCCGACGACGCCTATGCCGCCGCCTGCGAGGCCAGCGTCCTCGACAAGAGCCTGCTCGAGCAGCTCCGCCCGGAGCTGGAGGCGATCCGGCCGATGCAGGGGGTGTTCGATCCCCGCTACGTCAAGCGCCTCCACGGGACCCACACCAAGCAGGGCAGCAAGTGGGAGCTCGCCCAGCAGCTCATCGAGGAGATCGCGGCCTTCCAGCGCGAGCGTGGAGTGGGCCGCTCGGTGATGATCTGGTGCGGCTCGACCGAGATCTACATGGCCGCCTCCGCGGTCCACGAGTCGCTCGCCGCCTTCGAGGAGGGGCTGCAACGGAACGACGACGAGATCCCGTCCAGCATGATCTACGCCTACGCCGCCCTCTCGCTCGGCATTCCCTACGCCAACGGCGCGCCCAACCTGACCCTCGACGTGCCGGCCCTGCGCGAGCTGGCCGCAAAGAAGCGGGTCCCCATCTGCGGCAAGGACTTCAAGACCGGCCAGACGCTGATGAAGACCATCCTCGCCCCCGGCCTCAAGGCCCGCATGCTGGGCCTCGAGGGGTGGTTCTCGACCAACATCCTCGGCAACCGCGACGGCGAGGTGCTGGATGATCCCGATAATTTCAAGACCAAGGAGGTCAGCAAGCTCTCGGTGCTGGAGCACATCCTCCAGCCCCACCTCTACCCGGACCTCTACGAGGGGTTCCACCACCAGGTGCGGATCAACTACTACCCGCCTCGGGGAGACAACAAGGAGGGGTGGGACGCCCTCGACATCTTCGGCTGGCTCGGCTATCCGATGCAGATCAAGATCGACTTCCTCTGCCGCGACAGCATCCTGGCCGCGCCCCTGGTGCTCGACCTCGCTCTGTTCCTCGATCTCGCCCGCCGTGCCGGCATGCACGGCATCCAGGAGTGGCTCTCCTTCTACTTCAAGAGCCCGATGACCCTGCCGCAGCTCTACCCGGAGCACGACCTGTTCATCCAGCTCATGAAGCTGAAGAACACGCTGCGCTTCCTCAAGGGCGAAGAGCAGATTACCCACCTCGGGCTGAACTACTACGAGGCGGATTGAGCGCAAGAGTCCGTCGGAACGTCTCCCGGTCCCTTGCTCCCCACGCGTACTTGTAGGCCTCGCAGCCTCGCAGGAAATCGAGCCTCCTGATCCCGCGACGGATGACGTCCTCGATCACGCCTCCCACCACCATGACCCCCGGGCTGAGCCTGGCGTGGTCCGGATCGAACCCCTGCATATAACAGAAGAAGGCGTCCTTCTCCCGGAACCCGTAGAGCGCGGCCAGGGGGTGGCCGTCCAGGCAGAGGGCGTAGAGGCCGAGGCGCCCGCGGGCATGGAAGCCGGCGGCGACCTCGCGATGGAAGGTTCGCAGGCCATCCCCCCCGAGCATCCCCGCTTCGCCCAACTCCTGCCAGCGGGCGCCATGGAGATGGAGCAGGAGGTCCAGCAGCTCCTCCCAGGGCCGATCGGCGACGGTCTGGAGGCGGAGCTCTCCCAGAGCCTCGGCCTTGCGGCGGTATTTCCGCAGATTGGCGAGCTGGCGGGTGGGGACCACGTCCCGGAGATCCTCAATCCGGTCCGGAAGGTCCAACCCCGGGCAGACGTCCCGCAGCCCGGTCTGGGTATCGAGACCGTCCGGCGCGTTCCGGAGAAGCGGGCTCTCGCCGGGGACGGGCTCGAAGTCGGCGACCTCCCAGCGGTCCCGCCGGGCCGCCAGATGGGCGAGGAGGGCGCCGACGGCTGCGTCCTCGCCGTCCGGGTCCGTCACCACGTCGCAATAATCCGAGACGCCGCCGCCGCAGAAGGCCACCGTCCTCTTTCCCTGGTTCGGATAGACGAGCAGGGGAGCCAGCGCGGCGAGCCGTCCTGCCCTCCGGACCGCCAGCACCCAGGGCTCGCCCGGGCGGAAGGCGCGGCACCAGGAGATCAGCCACTCGGGGCGCTGGAACGGCGTGGCGCGCGGCGAACGATCGCAGAGGGCCGACCACTCCTCGCGGAGAGATTCCAGATCGTCGAGAGCTGTAATTTCTTCAATGAGCATGGACGGGCTGGGCCGTGAGCCGGCGGTACAGGTCGAAGTAGCGGGAGATCATGAGCTCGGCCGAGAAGCGCCGCTCGGCCTGGCGGCGGCATTCAGCCGGATCGAGCATCCCGACGTCGCGCAGCGCCCGGGCCATCTCGGGAATATCGGAGACGAGGAAGCCCGTCCTGCCGTGATCGACGATCTCGGGCAGAGCGCCGATGCGGAAGGCCACCACGGGAGTGCCACAGGCGAGCGCCTCCATGGCGACCAGCGAGCTGGTCTCGGCGATGCGGCTGGGGACGACCAGGCACCTTGCCGCCGCGAGCAGCCGTCGCTTGCGACGAAAGCCCAGGGGACCCAGGAACCGCACGCCGTCCCCGAGACGCGGCGCGATCTCCTCGCGGAAATAGCGCTCGTGATCCGCGTAGGAGAAGATCTTGCCCGCCAGGACCATGGGGACGTCCGCCTGCCGCGCCGCGTCGATCCCCTCGTGATAACCCTTCTCGCGGCAGATCCGTCCCAGCGACAGCGCGAACGGCCGCTTGTGTGAGCTGGGTCGGAATCTCGCGAGATCCACGCCGTTGGGCACCGGCGGCAGCAGGGGAATCCCCGCCGGGCAATCCGCCTGTTGAGAGCCGGAAACACAGTGGAGCCAGGTCAGGGGTCGGCTGGGGAAGAGCGCCTCGCGGGGGTAGAGGTGGGACGGCAGGTGGAGCGTCGCGAGCGCCGGCGGGCCGTCCTTCGGCACGCCGGACAGATATTCCGCAAAGTCCAGTCCGTGGAAATGGATCAGGTCGACCGGAAACCGCCGCACCACCTCCGCGATCGCCTCCCGCACCCGCGCGTACGCCGCGATCTTCGCCCCCTCGTCGATCGTGCTCCAGGCCGGCAGGGGGAGCAGCGCGCCCCGGCAGACCGAGCCCTCACGGGCGATCACGATCGACCGATGCCCGGCGCGGACCAGCGCGCCCTCCAAGGCCGTCAGGATCTGCTCGGCTCCACCCACCGCGTCCGGACCGACCGAGGCGAACGGGTAGGCGACGCTGAGGACGGTCAGCATCCCGCTCGGACCCTCCACTCGTCACCGGTGATCGGGAATCCCCAGATCTCGTATTGCAGGCGGCCCGCGTGGGGCGGACAGGTGAAATCGGGGCTCGCGGCGCTCCGGAACCTCTCGTCGCGGGGCGGCAGGAAGGCGCGGAGGGTCTCCCGCTGGGTGGCGAACGATTCGATCATCCGCCGTTTCAACTCTCTCTCCTCGCCGGTGGGGGTCAGACGGCTCTCGGGAGGACCGGGGAGGAATTCCTGGACGATCATCCGCTCCGTCTCCGCATGGTAGAGCGGCATCTCGATCACCTCGATCCCCCGGGCCGCTCTCTGCACCGCCAGCGCCACCGCGTCGTGGTCCGGGTGGCCCCCCTCATAGGCGAGGGTGAGGAGGATCCCGGGCTCGATCTCGCGGATGGCGCGAGCGATACCCTCCGTGAGCCGGGAGATCTCGCAGACGACCTCCTGGTCCGCGATCCCCAGGCAGCGCAGGCGGTCCGGTCCGATCCCCGCGAGCGCCAGGGCTGTCTCCAGCTCCCGCCACCGCGCCCGGGCGTACTGCTCGCGGGAGCCGGAGAAGCTCCGGGCGATGAACCGGGGATCGCGCGGCGCGCCGTCCGTCGCGTGGAGGATCCAAGCGTCCGGCAGGCGGGAGAGCAGGGTCCCGGCCCCGACCGTCTCGTCGTCCGGATGCGCCACGACCACCAGGACGCGCGGCGGGTCCGGACTCAGGAGTTTTTTCTCCCCCTCTCCCGGTGAGGGAGGGTGGGAGGGGACGGGAGAGAGGGCCGGGGGGTGAGGGCTCACGCGTACCGCTTCGTCATCCGGGCGCAGAAGTCCGCGTACTCCTCCAGGCACCTCGGTGGGCTCGTGTGGTGGGGCTGGACGCCGCAGTGCTCCGGGGTGAAGCAGTAGGTGAGGGTGACGTCAAAGTCGTCGATGGCCTTCATCTGCCGGTCGAACCAGGTGTCGGCGCCGGGGCGGAAGCTGTCGGCCCAGGAGAGGCCGGTGCGCAGCCGGGTGACACCCAGCCTGCGGAGCCAGCGCACGGCGTCCTCCAGCCGGTGGTCCTCGAAGTGGAACCACTGGCAGATGCCCAACTCGGGCGTGTAGTCCGAAAAGTGCCGCAGGGAGAGCTTGGGGGTGCCGTCCTCGCGCAGGATGCCCATGTAGAAGTGGCGGTAGTAGGAGGAGCCCTCGGCCTCGCGGTGGCGGGTGGTGGCCGGCCAGGAGCGCGGCAGGTCGTAGAGGCTGTACCAGTGGATGCGCGGCGCGCGGCCGAGCAGGAGTTCGGCGGTGCGGCGCAGGCCGAACTCCTGCACCTCCTCGGCGCCGAAGGTCGAGACCCCCACCTCGGTCACCCATACGGGGAGGTCGGTCAGCGCCTGGATCTCGGCCAGGCGGTCCGGCCACTCATGGATCTGCCAGTGGTTCCAGTCGAGCGGAAAGCCGTGCACGGCGATGGCGTCCACGTGGTCGAGCACGCCCTGGTCCTTCATGTTGGTGACGAACTTGGGATCGATCGGCGACATCCCTCCCAGCACCCGGGTCAGGGTGCCGTTCTCGCCCCGGATGGCGTCGCCGGCGAGGGTCGCCATGCGGGCGAACGCCTTCCATTCGGGATCGATCTCGAAATCCCAGTGGGACTTGTTGTTGGGCTCGTTCCACAGCTTCACGGCTTCGATCACACCAGCACCTCGCGTCGTTCCAGGAGTTGAATCGCCTCGCGGTAGCCGTGCAGCGTCCCCACGTCGACATAGGCCTCGCCGGCGCGGACGCCGCGGGCCTCGCCGCCGCGCGCCAGCCACTCGTTGATCAGGGTGCCCACGTAGACGTCCCGCCGGTCGCGTTCCTGCCAGAGGGCATGGAGATCCTGGAGCACCGGGGCGGGCATGCGGAACGCTCCCCAGACCCAGGAGCTGGAGGCGCCCGGCCGCTTGACCTGGATCTCGAGCACCCGGCCGTCGGCGTCGGTCACCACGGCGTCGAAGAGCTCGGGGCTGCGCACAGGGAAGAGCAGGAAGGAGAGCGCGTCGCCGTCGAGACGGCTCAAGCCGTCCTCCGGGAACCAGACGGTGTCCGGCAAGCCGATCAGCACCTGGTCGCCGGCGCCGATCAGGGGCAGGGCGCGGAACAGGGCATCGCAGAGCCCCCGCGGCTCGGGCTGCACCACGTAGCAGATGTGCGCCGGGCCGATGCTGCCGCCGTAGTACTCGACGATGTCGGACTTGCCCGGCGAGATCGTGATGCAGATGCGGGTGGCGCCGGCGAGGATCATGCGCTCGAGCAGGTACTCCGAGACCGCCTTGGGGCGCTCCGTCTCGCCGTCGAAGCGGCTGCCCACCGGCAGCAGCTCCTTCGAGAAGGCGAGCGGCTGGATGCGGCTGCCCACGCCGGCGGCGGGCACCAGGCCCCAGATGCTCATGCCGGCACTCCGATCCGCAGCATTTCCACCATCTCCCCCGCCCGCCGCTCCGCCGTGTGCTCGGCGAGCGTCCGTTCCCGGGCGGCGCGGGCGACCCGGGCGATCTCCTCGCGGGGGAGGGAGAGGATCTCGAAGACCTCCTCGGTGCTGCCGGCGGTGAAGATCTCCCGGCCCGGCTCGAAGAAGCTCCCGAGCCCCTCCCAGGCGTCGGAGAGCACGGCCGTGCCACAGGCCGCGGCCTCGAACAGCCGCCCGGACGGACAGTAGCCCATCACCGCCATGGCCGCCCGCGTGACGTTGAGCGTCAGGGGGGACGAGGCGTAGAAGGCCGGGTGGTCCGCCGGTGGCAGGTGGCGGACGAAGAAGAGGTTGGGACCCCAGGGGAAGTCGACCGGATACTGGGCGCCGCCGATCACGAAGCGCTGTTCCGGCAGCCGCCGGGCCGGCTCCAGGAAGAGCCGCTCCAGCGCCTCCTGCCGGTCGGCGGCGTAGGTGCCGAGATAGGAGAAGTCCCCCCGGAAATCCGGCACGGGAGCGGCCGGCCGGTGCACCTCCGGATCGACGCTGCCATAGAGGGGAGCCACCCGGCGGGCTCCCAGTCTTTCGCGCAGCTCGCCGAGCGCCGCCCCTCCCGTGTAGGAGAGCACGAGGTCGAAGCCGCCGAGGCCCTCGGCCGGGAGATAGGGGACCCGCTCGCCCTGCCGGAGCCGCTCCAGGGTGACCGGGGTGTCGAGGTCGTAGAAGACCGCGAGGGGGCCCGCGGTCGAGAGCACGAGGTCGGAGGCCGGAACGCCGTCCGGGCAGTACGAGGTCACCATCGCCGCGTCGGCGTCCGCCACCTCGCGGCGGGCCTCGGGGAGGATCTCCTCCCAGCTCCGATAGAGCCGCAGGTCCGTACCGGTCAGCTCGCGGGGATCGCGCAGATCGCGGTGGCTGGCATAGTAGGGGACGTCCTTCTCGAAGAAGACGATGCGGTGCCCGCTCCTGGCCAGCGCCCGGCAGAGCCCCCGCCACAGGGTCGCGTGGCCGTTGCCCCAGGAGGAGCTGATCGTCAGCCCGAAGATCACCAGCTTCATGCCGCCTCCAGCTCCGCGGCCACCGCCGCCGCGACCTGTGGCGGCAGGCGCATCCCGGCCAGGTACGGGCGCGCCTCCGGACGCAGCCGCCGCAGGGTGTAGGCCACCTTGCGCCGGGTGGCTTCCGGCCCGAAGTAGTCGAGATAGCCCACGCTGTTGAGCGAGAAGAAGGAGAGCGCGTCCGCGTCGTTGAGCAGGGCGAGCTCCCCGGCGTCCAGATCGCCCGACGCGGGTGCGCGCTCGTGCGCCGCGATCAGTCGGGCCGTCCGCCGCCGCGTCCCCGCGTCCACCCCGGCCCGGGCGAGCAGGTCCGCGGCCAGCTCGGCGCCGCGCTCCGCGTGGCCGTCCTTGAACGCCTGGTAGTCGGCGGCGTGGTGCTCGACCCGCGCGTCGGCCTCCGAGATCAGGCGCTCGATGTCGTGGAGGAGCGCCGCGAGCTGGAGGGGAAGGGCGGCTGCGGCGTCCAGCCGGAGGCTCCACTGCCAAGTGTCCAGGGCATGGTTGAAGTCGGCGCGCACCAGCGGCTTCGAGAGGTCGTGCGCCTCCCGGTGCCGGCTCAGCACGCGGTCGAAGAGAGCGCCGCGCGAGGCCTCGTTGCGGCGGTCCGTCCACCGCTGGCCGCGGGTGAGCACCGCGCGGGCCGTCCGCGCCAGCTCCCCGTGACCTCCGCGGATGGCGAGGCCGAAGGGGCCGTCGCGCTCGGCCAGGGCGTCGAGCCGGCCGTCGAGCTCGTAGATATTGAAAAATTGGGATTCCCACCCTTCGATCGCGAGGAGAGGCAGGCCGGGACGATCCGCCTCGCTCCCACGCGGCGGCCAATGGATGTCGACATTCGGGAACTCGGCGGCGAGCACTGCCAGGAAGGCGGGCGCTCCGTTCGTTCCTTTCGGCTCCTCGCCACCACGGAAGATCGCTCTCAGCTCGACCATCATTCTAGGTTCCGTAAATGCAAGCCGCGAGCCATTCGGAGGCGACCTCCAGCCCTGTGAACTACTGCACAGCCTCGGCTTGAGAGCCATGCTTTAATGGCTATAACGAGGTTTCCAGGAGGAGAGGATCGAGATGAGCGGTGCGCCATTGTTTCGAGAGGAAGGCGTGTCTCGAAGGGGGCTGCTGAAGGGCGCCGCCGGCGCGGGGATCGCCTCGGCTGCGCTCCTGCAATCGTGGCCCGTCCGGGCCCTGCAGGCTGCGGAGCCGGAGCGGCGGCTGCCCATCAGGGAGCTGGCGGGGATCGTTCCCCGGGTCGCGGCGCCGGCCGACCCGGTGGCCCACCTGCTCCACCGCACGACGTTTGGCATCCGGCCGGGGGAGCTGGAGCGCGCCCGCCAGATGGGGATCGCGTCCTGGCTCGACGAGCAACTCGCGCCGGAAGGCATCGACGACTCCGAGGTGGACGCCCAGGTCGGCGCCCTGTTCCCCACCCTGACCCGGTCGGCCCAGGAGCTGCTCGACATCGCCGATCAGCAGAGCGACGGCGGCTACTCCGTCGCCATGGAGCTCAAGCGGGCCACCCTCTACCGGCACCTGTTCAGCCAGCGGCAGCTCTACGAGGTAATGGTCGAGTTCTGGAACAACCACTTCAGCATGTATCACTTCAAGGACGACGTCTCGGTGCTGAAGACGATCGACGACCGCGCCGTCTCCCGGGCGCTCGCCCTCGGCCGCTTCCGCGACCTGCTGATGGCCTCGGCCCACAGTCCGGCGATGATGGTCTACCTCGACAACCAGAGCAACGTCGCCGACGGCCCCAACGAGAACTACGCCCGCGAGCTGATGGAGCTGCACACCGTCGGCGTCGACGCCGGCTATACCCAGCAGGACGTCCACGAGGTGGCCCGCTGCTTCACCGGCTGGACGGTCGATTACAACGATCAGGGGACGAACGGCGAGTTCCTGTTCGATCCCGGCTCCCACGACGCGGGGCCGAAGGTGGTGCTCGGCGTCGCGATCGCCGGCAGCGCGAGCACGCTCGACGGCCGCCGGGTGCTGGAGATCCTGGCGCGCCACCCCTCCTGCGCCCGCTTCATCAGCACCAAGCTCTGCCGCCGGTTCGTCGCCGACGTCCCCCCGACCTCGGTGGTGGACAAGGCGGCGGCGACCTTCTCGGCGACGGGAGGTGACATCCGCGCCGTGCTGCGGACCATCCTCCTCTCGGATGAGTTCTTCGCCTCGGCCGGGCAGAAGCTGCGGCGCCCCTACGAGTTCCACGTCGCCGCCCTGCGCGTCCTGGGTGCCCGGGTGTCGACCGCGGACGGGCTCGACAATCTCATCTGGCCGCTCTACTCGCTGGGCCAGGTGCCCTTCGAGTGGGAGCCGCCCAACGGCTATCCGGACGTGGGCGCCGCCTGGGCCAACACCAACGGCCTGCTGAACCGCTGGAACCTCGCCGCGGCCCTGGCCCTCAACTGGTTCGACGGCGTGCAGGTGCCGATGCGCGGCTTCGCCGGCCGCACCGGCGCCAGGACTCCGGCCCAGCTCGTGGACGCGGTCGCCGCCCTCCTGCTCCAGCGCGGGATCGATGAGCCCGACCGCTCGCGGCTGATCGACTACGTGGCCCAGGGGCGGCCCGCCGGCGGCCGGGTCGCGCCCTGGTACCTCAACCAGCAGGCCCCGGGACTGGTCTCCCTGGTCCTGGGATCCCCCTATTTCCAGTGGCGCTGACCGCATCGATATCAGAAAAGGGAGACGAGACCATGTCCAAGCTGACCCGCCGCGGTTTCCTCGGCGCCCTGGGCGCCGCCACCCTGCCGCAGTGGTTTCCCCGGCTGGCCTTCGCCGCCCCGGGGCGCGCCTCCTCCCAGCGGGATACGCTGGTGTGCATCTTCCTGCGCGGCGGCGCCGACGGCGTCAGCGTCGTCGTCCCGTTCGGCGACGCCGACTACTACCGGAACCGCCCCACGATCGGGATCCAGGCGCCCGGCCCTGGCGACGGCCGGGCGGTCGACCTCGACGGCTTCTTCGGCTTCCACCCGTCGCTCGGCCCCCTGAAGGAGGTTTGGGACGACGGCGGCCTCGCCGTGGTCCAGGCGATCGGGATGCCGATCAACAACCACTCGCATTTCGATTCCATGGACTGGATGGAGCGGGGCACGCCGGGAGAGCGGCGCCTCCTTTCGGGCTGGATCGGCCGGCATCTCGCGGCGGTCGATGCCACCAACACCTCGCCGTTCCGGGCCATCGGCTTCGGCGACTTCGTGCAGGCGTCGCTGCGCGGCACGGTCCCGGCCACGGCGCTCGGCTCGATCGCCGACTTCCACCTCCAGGGGTTCGAGGACCAGGTGACCCGCTTCCAGGGGACGCTGGCGGCGCTGTACTCGGGGACCACCTTCCTCGACGTCCAGGCCCTGCAGACCTTCGGCGCCGTCGACCGGCTGGCCGCGGTCGATCCCACCCAGTACGGGCCCGAGCACGGCGCCGTCTATCCGGACACCGACTTCGGCAACGCGATGAAGCAGATCGGCCAGCTCATCAAGGCCGACCTCGGCCTCGAGGTGGCGTGCGTCGATCTCGGCGGCTGGGACATGCACGACACGGAGACCGCGCAGCTCCCCGGCCTGCTGGCCGACCTCGGCGCCACCCTCCACGCCTTCTACGCCGACCTGCATGACCGCATGGGCAGCATCACGGTGGCGACGATGACCGAGTTCGGCCGGCGCATCGAGGAGAACGCCTCGGGTGGCGCCGATCACGGCACCGCCAGCTTCATGTTCCTGATGGGCGGCGGGATCAACGGCGGCAGGGTCTACGGCTCCTGGCCGACCCTCGCGCCCGAGGCCCTGGCCGACCCGGGCGACCTCGCGGTGACGACCGACTACCGCACCGTGCTGAGCGAGATCCTGGAGCGCCGGCTGGGCGATCCGCAGGTGGATCAGGTGTTCCCGGGGTTCGCGGCGGGGGGATATCTGGGGGTGTGCCGGGGGTAGAAGAGGCCGGCGATCGTGGCATAATCCGCCGTCCCTGACGGAAACCCGGCCATGGCGATCCCGCAGACCCATCAGCAGGCGGCTCCAGCCGCGCCCAACCGGCTCGCGATCCACGCGACGGGGGGCCTCCTCTTCCTGTTCATTCCCCTCGTGCTGTTCCTCTTCGTGCGCCATCCGGCGCCGGTGGGGGTGAGCCTCGGCGCGGGGGTGGCGCTCATCGCCGTCCACCGCTTCCTCGCCCGGCCGTACATGGAACGGGTGCTGCCGGTCAAATGTCTGTGGTGCAACCGGGTTCCCCCCGCGTCGCCGGCGAGCCTCGAGCTGCGCTCCGGCGGCCGCGGGATCGAGGCCCGCTGCTGCGCGGCGCACCGGCAGCCGGCGGCGAAGTACTTCTCGTTCCTCCATGCCTGGCGCTGGCCGCTGCGCCTCGGGATCTTCGTTCCCCTGCTCTTCCTGCTGGTCGCGCTCGCCGCCGCGGCCGTGGGGCAGCCGGCGCCGGTGTCCCTCGCCACCACCTGGTTCAAGCTGGTGGTCGGGGTCACCGTGAACGTCGCGGCCTTCGGATATTTCGCCGCCGGCGTCGCCGCCCGCGAGCACGCTCCCATCGAGGTCCCCTTCCCGGTCCACAACTTCTTCCTGCTCGGGGTCCGCAACCTGCTCTGGATCTTCCGCCTGGTCGGGCTGTGGTGGATCTGGCAGGGAGTCGCTGCGGTCCTATCTTGAGTTATCCTTAAAGGTATCCACCGCGCCGTTCCGCTGTCCAACCGTCGACGCGGTTTCCCAAGGGAGGCTTGATCCATGGTTCGCAAAGCGATCGTCAAGATGTGCATGGTCGTCGCTCTCGTCCTGCTGGTCGGGGCGGCGTCTCGAGCGACGGCCGCGGATGCCGCGGGTGCCAAGGCCGGCGCGAAGGCCCAGATGTGCGGTGGCATCGCCGGCCTGAAGTGCCCGGAGGGTGAGGCCTGCCGGTATCCGATCAACAAGTGCAACGTCGCCGACCTGTCCGGCACCTGTGTCAAGGTCCCCGCGACCTGCAAGCCGGGCGGGGCGAAGGTGTGCGGCTGCGACGGCAAGACCTACGACAACATGTGCGAGCTGCTGAAGGCGGGCGTGCGCGAAGCCAGCAAGGGCGCCTGCAAGAAGGCAGCGTAAGGGGGAGGCTCCATCCGCTACGGCGGAGACGCCAGCCCGAGATCCTCGTACACCGCGTCGAGCACCGAGCGGATCCTCCCTTCGTGCCGCTCGTTGCTCGGCGTGCCGTTGAAGGCGAGCGCGACGGCGAGCCCCCGCTCCGGGTCGGCGAAGCCGGTCGACGAGCGGTAGCCGCTGTGGCCGAACGTGCGCGGCGAGGCGTGGTGGCCGTAGCCGTAGGGCACCGTCTCGGCCCCATACTGGCTCGAATTCACGATGAATCCCAGCCCCCAGTCCAGGACGTGCTTGAAGGTGACGTCCGTCATCCCGATGCGGTGCGGCGTGGTGAAGGCCTCGACGGTCTGCGGCAGCAGGATGCGCCGGCCCTGCCAGGAGCCGCGGCCGAGCAGCATCTCGTAGAAGCGCCCGAGCTCGCGCACCGGGCCGTAGCCGTTGCCGCCGGGGCTCGGGGCGACGACCCGCTCCTCGGTGTCCCACCCGTGATCCTTGACATCCTCCCCTTCGGTGTTCCACATCGCCCCGATCCGGCCGGCCTCCTTGTAGAAAAGGTAGCGCTCCGCGGGCATGCCGATCCAGGAGTCCGCCATCCCGAGCGGCTCGCAGATCTCCCGGCGGACGTAGATGGAGAAGGGGAGGCCCCCGACGCGCTGGATGACCTCGCCCAGGATGAACCAGCTCGACGCCTGATGATAGCCGGCCTTCTGCCCGGGGACCCAGCGCGGCTCGGGCTTCATGGCGCAGATCTTCGCCACGATCTCCTCCCAGGTCGCCCGCGGCCACCCGGTGTCGAGCATCCGGATGCCCCCGGTATGGGTGAGGAGATGGCGGAGGGTGATCCCCTCCTTGCCGTGGGCCGCGAACTCGGGGATGTGCCGCGCCACCGGATCGTCCAGCTCGATCAGCCCGCGTTCCCAGAGCTGGGCGATGGCGACCGCCGGCACCGGCTTGGTCGCGGAGAGCCAGAGCATGAGGCGGTCGCGGGTGAGCGGCTCGCCCGGCCGGTTGTCGCCCAGCGCCGCGTCCGCGGCCACCTCGCCCCGCAGCGAGACATAGAGCTGCGCGCCGAGGTGGAGATGGGCGTGGATGCCTTCCTCGATCGCCTCCCGCGTCCGGGGGAGCCGGTCCAGTGAGCCGTCAGTCATGCGGGGGATTGTACTGAAGGGACGACGAAGACGGCGGGGCGGCCTCTCGCGGGGCCGCCCCTGCGCACCAGGGGCTTACTTGCTCTTCTTGGCGCTCTTCGTGGGGTGGAGCTTCGAGGAGGCGTCCTGCGCCATCTTCAGGTGGTCCTGCAGGGTGGGCAGGGTCGAGGAGGCGAAGCTCTTGATGTCGGAGTCCTTGGCGTTCTTCGACTCCTTCTGGAAGTCGGCGACGTCCTTCTTGTGGTCCTTGACCATCATGCTGATGTAGGCGCGGTCGAAGGCGCCGCCGGACAGCTTCGCGAGCTTGGCCTGGTCGTGCTTCTGCATGTTGTTCAGCCCGGTGGGCAGGGTGACCCCCTTCTGGGAGGCGATCTGCTTGAGCTGGTCGTTGGCCTTGGAGTGGTCGTCGACCATCTTCTGGCCGAAGCTCTTGACGTCCGGGTCGGACCCCTGGGACGCCGCCAGCTTGCCGAGCTCGACTTCCTCCATGCCGCCGGAGGCCGCTTCCTTCACGAACTTGGTGTCGCCGGCGCTGAGCTTCGACGAGGACGTGGATGCCGCGAACGCAGGGGTCAGGGCGAGGAGCCCGGCCACGGCGGCCATGGCGATGCGGTTGCTGTGCTTACTCATGATGTCTGCCTCTCTTTCCAGGAAGTAAGGGTACCAAAGACATACCGAGGTGTCCCGGCGGCGGGGCGCAAGGGCACCTTTCGTACCAGGGAATCAAGCAAGAGGGGTGCCACGGAAGACCCACCCCGGCCACCGCCCGAAGAGTTGGCACGGGGGTTGCTCTTACCCTGATCGTCCCGCCTGGCGGGGCCGCTCGAAGCGGCGAGCCGAGAGCGTAGACGTACCGCCAAGCTTTTGATAAGGAAGGAGTTAACGATGACCTCACGAACCCGCAGCCGTTCGATCTTGCCGATGCTCGGAGCCCTGGTCGCGCTTGCGATCGCTCCCGCCGCGTGGGCCGCGGACGCCGTCGTCCAGGAGGACGCCGCCAGAGCGTTGCGGAATGGTGAGCAGCTCATCGAGCAGGGGGACTTCCAGCACGCGGCCGCCGAGTTCGAGCGCGCCAGCGAGCTCCAGGGCGGCGCCTGCCCCGAGTGCATGCTCGGCGTGGCGCGCGCCTACGGCGGCGCCCGTCAGTACGCGGCGGGCATCCAGGTGACCCGCATGGCCCTCGCCCTCCTCTCCACGCCCGAGGAGCAGGCGAAGGCCTACGACCAGCTCGGCTCCCTGCTGGCTCTCAAAGGGGACATGAACGCCGCCCGCGAGGCGTTCGGCAAGGCGGTCCAGCTCGACGGCCGCATGGCCGAGCAGGTCCGCTCCAGCCTCGCCGAGGCCCTCCTCAAGCGCGCCAGCTACTCCCAGGCCAGCGAGCATGCCGCGGCCGGCGCCGACGCGGTCGCCGAGGTGGGAGTCCGGCACGCCCAGTAGGGCTCGATCCCAAGGGTCGTGAGGTTCCGGGAGGGCGCCCCATCGCGGGCGCCCTTCTTCGTTGCGGTCGTTCCCGCGGGGCTGAGGCGCCTGCTACACTGCCGGCCGTTCCGAGAGCTCCCGGCGTGATCGGTCTGAAAGACATCGAAGCTGCCCGCGCGCGAATCGGCGGCGTGGTGAAAGCCACTCCGTGCCAGCGGTCGCGGGTCTTCTCCGACGAGCTGGGCGCGGACGCCTGGTTCAAGTACGAGACCCTCCAGTTCACCGGCTCCTTCAAGGTCCGGGGCGCCTACAACAAGATCGCCTCCCTGCCCGCGGACGAGGTCCGGCGGGGTGTCATCACCGCCTCGGCCGGCAACCACGCCCAGGGGGTGGCCTTCAGCGCCGCCCTGGCCGGCGTGCCCTCCGTCATCGTGATGCCGGTGACGACGCCGCTGATCAAGATCGAGAACACCCGCCGGCTCGGCGGCGAGGTCGTGCTGGCGGGGGAGATCTTCGACGAGGCGTACGAAGAGGCGCTGCGGCTGGAGCGGGAGCGGGGGCTCGCCTTCATCCATCCCTTCGACGACGAGCAGGTGATGGCCGGCCAGGGGACGATCGGCCTCGAGATCCTCGAGCAGGCGCCGGGGGTCGAGGTGATCGTCGTCCCCGTCGGCGGCGGCGGGCTGATCTCCGGCATCGCCGCGGCGGTCAAGGAGATGAAGCCGTCGGCGCGCGTCTACGGCGTCCAGACCGCGGCCGCGCCGGCCATGGCCGAGAGCCTGCGGGAGGGGCGCGTCCTCCTCCGCCCGGTGGAGCGCTCGGTGGCGGACGGCATCGCCGTCAAGCGGCCGGGCGAGCGCACGTTCGAGCACATCCGCCGCTTCGTCGACGGCATCGTCACCGTGGCCGAGGACGACATCCGCACCGCCATCATCCGTCTCCTCGAGACCGGCAAGACGGTGGCCGAGGGGGCCGCCGCCACCACGCTGGCCGCCATGACCCGTCACCTGATCCCCGACACGGCGGGGCGCCGGGTGGCCATGGTCCTCTCGGGAGCCAACATCGACATCGCCCTGCTCTCGCGCATCATCGACCGCCACCTGGTCGAAAGCCGGCGCCTGGTGCGTTTCCGCACCCACGTCCCGGACCGTCCGGGAGCGCTGGCCGAGCTGCTGCAGATCCTCGGCGGCGGCGGCGGCAACGTGGTGCGCATCCAGCACGACCGCGTCTTCATGCACGCCGGGTTCTGGGAAGCCCAGGTGGACGTCACCCTCGAGACCCGCAACTCCGGCCACATCGAGGAGCTGCGCCGGGACCTCGCCGCGGCGGGCTATCAGGTGGAATTGCTGGAATGATGCCGGTCCCTCGCCCGGTTTGAAATTTTTACCTGAAATTCACCCGAAATCGGGCTCGGCCGAGGCCGAAAATATCTGTACTAAATTCATCAACAATTCTTCTTGACATCTGCTTTTCCCGCCCCCAAACTGGGCGCTCACACATCGAAAGGGCAAAGCCGCCGCGAGGCGGTGACGCAAAGCTTCGGGTCTCACCGAGATAGCCGGGCTGCCGAAAAAAGAGAAGGATGCAGGACGGCGGCGCAGGTGTCTCTCCCCGCGGTCCGTTCCCGGAGAGCGCCGGGAGCCGGATGTGCCTGGGTGTCCCGGTCCGGTGTCCCGGTCCGTACTGGGAACGGCACTGAACGAACGATCCGCTCTTCTATCTGGAGTTTTTGAAGCCTTCTTTTTGGATCCTTACGCTCCGCGGCGCGGCCTGCATGGTGCCGGCCTTCTCCGCGGAACGAGCCTCGATCAAACCCCTTTATGGGAGGATTGGTTCAATGACGAAATCGTATGGAAAGGCTCTCGCCGCCTTGGGACTCGCGACCGCGACCGTCCTGAGCCTCGGCGCTCCGGCGTTCGCCGGGGACGCAAAGCCGGCCGCCGCCGGCCAGAAGGCGCCGGGCGCCGGCATGACCGCCGCCGTCGACGCCAAGGGCAACCTGCGCCAGCCGACCGCCGCCGAGAACCGGGCCCTCGCCGGCCTCCAGGGGCTGACCAAGAGCGCCACCGGCCTGCAGCTCAACCAGTGGCCGGACGGCACGCTGTCGGTCAGTCTCGCCGACACGTTCCTGAACATCTCCATGGCGCAGGTCCAGCCGGACGGCTCGATCCAGCAGGTCTGCGTGGACAGCTCCGCCGCCGCCGACGCCGTTCTCGCCACCACCCCCGCGCTCGAGGAGAAATGAGAATCATGAAGACGACCAAGCTCCTCGGCCTCCTCGCGATCTTCGCGCTCCTGCTCACCGGCCCCGTCTTCGGCGCGGCCCACATCGTCATCGTCAACACCAACGCGGCGGGCGTCGGCTTCAACGATCCCACGCCGGCCGCCCCCGTGGGCGGCAACCCCGGCACCACGATCGGCCAGCAGCGGCTGAACGCCTTCCAGTACGCCGCCGACATCTGGGGCTCGATCCTGGACAGCCCGGTGACGATCTACATCCAGTCGTCCTTCCAGCCGCTGGCCTGCACGGCCACCGCCGCCACCCTGGGCTCGGCGGGGACGCTCGACGTCTGGAGCAACTTCCCGAACGCGGAGCTCCCGAACACCTGGTACCACGTGGCGCTGGCCAACAAGCTGGCGGGCGCGGACCTGAACCCGGGCCCCAACGGCACCGGCTCCGACGACATCATCGCCCGCTTCAACAGCAACCTCGGCCAGCCCACCTGCCTCGCGGGCATCGGCTGGTACTACGGCCTGGACGACCTCCACGGCACCAACATCGACCTGGTGACGGTGCTGCTCCACGAGTTCGGCCACGGCCTGGGCTTCTCCGGCTTCTACGACAAGGCGAGCGGCGCGCTGTTCTTCGGCCTGCCCGACGTCTACGGCGTCTACAACCGTGACACCGTCCTCAACAAGAACTGGCCGCAGATGACCGACGCCGAGCGGAAGGCCTCGACCCTCGACACCAACCACGTGGTGTGGACCGGCATCAACGTCACCGCCGCGGTTCCGAACGTGCTCCAGCCGGGCACGCCGCTGGTCACGTTCAACACGCCGGCCTCTCTGGGGAACACCCGGGTCGGCACCGCGGCCTTCGGCCCGGTCCTCGCCTCGCCGGGCATCACGGGTGACGTCGTGGTGGGCCTCGACCCGTCCAACGCCGCCGGCCCGTCGACCACCGACGGCTGCTCGCCGCTGACCAACTCGCTCGCCGGCAAGATCGCCCTCCTCGACCGCGGCACCTGCGGCTTCGTGGTCAAGGTGAAGAACGCCCAGAACGCCGGCGCCATCGCCGTGCTCATCGCCGACAACGTGGCGGGCAGCCCGCCGGGCGGCATGGCCGGCGTCGATCCGACGATCACCATCCCCTCGGCGCGGATCAGCCTGGCCGACGGCAACCGGGTCAAGTCGGCGCTCGCCACCGGCACGGTCAACGCCACGCTCGGCGTCAACCTCGCCGTCCGTGCCGGCGCCGATCCGCAGGGCCGGGCGCTGCTCAACGCCCCCAACCCGCTGGTCCCCGGCTCGTCGATCTCGCACTGGGATCCGATCGCCTTCCCGAACCTGCTGATGGAGCCGGCGATCAACGCCGACCTCACCCACGGGATCGACCTGACCCGCCAGCAGATGACCGACATCGGCTGGTTCTCGGACGGCGACGGCGTGCCGGACGGCGTCGACCAGTGCCTCGGCTCGTCGCGTAGCGCCACCGTCGTCATCGACGGCTGCGACTCGGGCGTGCCCAACACCACCTTCGCGACCGGCTGCCGGATCTCCGACCAGATCAACGACTGCGCGGTCGGCGCCGGCAACCATGGCGGCTTCGTGAGCTGCGTCTCGCACCTCACCAACGACCTCAAGAAGAACGGCACCATCTCGGGCTCGCAGAAGGGCGCCATCCAGAGCTGCGCCGGCGGGGCGAGAATCCCCTCGTAAGGGTCCCTCCGTTCCTCATCCCCGAAGGGGCCGGCGCTCGTGAGCGCCGGCCCTTTTTGTTTTTGCTCCGCCGCGCTAGTCTCACCGCCATGAGATTCGAGACCCTCGTGGTGCAAGCCGGACACCGGATCGACCCCGCCACGGGTTCGGTCGCCCCGCCCATCTACCTCTCGACCACCTTCGCGCGCGATGCGGAGAGCCAGCCGGTCGCCGGGCACACCTACATCCGCGAGTCGAACCCCAACCAGGATCAGCTCGAGGCGGCTCTCATCCCCCTAGAAGGGGGCGAGGCGGCGCTCGTCTTCGCCTCCGGGATGGCGGCGGGGACCGCCCTGCTGCAGACCCTGCCGCCGGGCTCCCACGTCCTGTTTCCCGACGACGCCTACTACGGCTTCCGCGCCGCCGCCGAGGAGTTCCTCCCCGGCTGGGGGATCCGCGCGGATTTCGTGGCGATGGACGACCTCGCGGCCGTCGCGGCAGCGTTCCGGCCGGAGACCCGGGTCCTCTGGGTGGAGACCCCCTCCAATCCCCTGCTCAAGGTGGTCGACCTCGCGGCTCTCGCGGCTCTCGCGGCGACCGCGCGCGGCGCCGGTGCCTGCACGGTCGTGGTGGACAACACCTTCGCCACCCCGGCGCTCCAGCGGCCGCTCGAGCTCGGGGCCGACGTCGTCCTCCACTCGACGACCAAATACCTGGGCGGCCACAGCGACGTGATGGGCGGGGCGCTCGTCTTCGCCCGCGCCGGCGATCTCCACGAGCGGGTCCGCCATCTCCGGCACGTCCTGGGCGCGGTCGCCTCGCCGTTCAACTCCTGGCTGGTGCTGCGCGGCGTGCGCACCCTCGCCTGCCGCGTGACGGCCCAGAGCGCCGGAGCGCTCGCCGTGGCCCGCGCCCTCGCCGAGTTCCCCAGCGTGGCGGCGGTCCACTACCCCGGGCTCCCTTCCCATCCGGGGCACGAGATCGCCCGGCGGCAGATGTCCGCCTTCGGCGCCATGCTCTCCTTCCGCGCCGCGGGCGGCCGCGAGGCGGCCCTGCGCGCCGTCGGCCGCGCGCGGCTCTTCACCCGCGCCACCTCGCTCGGCGGCGTCGAGAGCCTGATCGAGCACCGCGCCACCAGCGAGGGCCCCGGCTCCCGCACGGCGCAGGAGCTGATCCGCGTCTCGGTCGGGCTGGAGCACCCGGAGGATCTCATCGCCGATCTCGCCCAGGCGCTCGGCGGGCTGTGAGACTTGGGGCCGTAGAGAAAAATTGCACGCTTTTTGCTAACCTGCCCGGCAGCAGGATCCGTCGTGTCGCACTCAACCCGGTTCAGCTCTGAGAAAGGAGCTTCGATGGCTGCCAAGGACAAGAAGGGGTCTGGAGAGGCAACGGACGAAACGAAGACCGCGCCCACGAAGACGGCGCCGCCCGCGGATGCCGCGTCTCTCGCGAAGACGGCGAAGCAGGCCGCTGCCGAGGCCGGCAAGGGCCCCTCCCGGAAGCGGATGATGGCGTCCGCCGCCGCGGCGGTCGCCGGCGTGGCCGCTGCCGCGGCCGGCCTCGCCGTGGCGCGCAAGCGGGGAGCGGCCGCCAGGGGCAAGGCCGCGGCAGCCTCCGCCAAGGCCGCCGGGACACCCGCCGCCGCGAAGAAGCCCGCGGCCAAGGCGGGGGCCAAAGGCAAGGCCGCCGCCAAGGGGAAGGCCGCCGCGGCAGGCGCGAAGAAGGCCGAGAAGTGGGCGAAGGCGAAGGAGAAGGCCTGACCCGTCAGGTCTCGCGGGTGAGTGCGCGCCGGGCCGCGTTCATCACCTGCTCGAACTCCTCGCGGTCACGGCCCTCGACCAGCCGCTCGATCTGCGCCAGGGCTTCGCGGGCGGCGCCGTAGACCTCGTGCCGGTGCGGGTTGAGGTTCTGGATGTCGAGGTAGAGGTCCGGGTTCTCGGAGAGCACGTAGAGCGCGGTCGTCGCCTGGCGGATGAACGTCGTCGAGGCGCAGGCGTGGAGCTCCGCGGGCTCGATGCCGGATTGGGTGATCGCGACGCCGAACAGGATGTTGGTGAGGTGGGAGAGGCCGAGGAGCCACGCCATCAGGCGATCGTGATGGGGGAAGGGGACGGCCACCAGCCTGGTGTAGGGGTGCGACAGCAGCGGCGAGAGCTCCCGCTTCTCCTCGGCCGCATCCCCCTGCGCCGCGAGCACGAAGGTCAGCGGCTCGTAGAACGACTTGCTGGGGCCGAACATCGGGTGCAGCGCGAAGGCCCGCACCCCGCTCCGGCGCGCCCGTTCGAGGACGGGCGCGAGCGGCGCCTTGATCGAGGCGATCTCCACCACCAGCCCTTTCGGCTGGCGCTCGACCACCTCCTCCAGGCCCTGGGCCATGCGGCCGAGCGGCACCGAGACGAGGATCGCCGCGTAGGAGTCGAGGTCCGGCACCTCGCCGAGACCGGCGAAGCGGCCGGCGGAGCGGGGGAGGCTGCCGAGCGCGGGATCGGCGAGATCCACGCTGTGCCCGGCCAGCTCGAGGAAGCCGCGGAACCAGCGTCCCATGCCGCCGGCGCCGCCCAGGATCAGCACCCGCTCGCCGCGCTGCTCGCGCAGCGAGATCCCCACCCGGTACTGCCGCTCGACCGAGCCGCGGATGATCGCCTCGAAGACCCGCTCCATGACGTCCTCCGAGACGCCGCACGCCTCGGCGTGCTGGCGGGCGCGGCCGAGCACCCGGTCCTCGACGTCGCGCACGACCACGGGCAGGTCCTTGCCGGCCTTGACGCGGCCCACCTCGGCCGCCAGATCCATGCGGCGGCGCAGCAGCTCGAGCATGGCGCGGTCCACCTCGGCGATGGAGTCGCGCAGGGAGTGCAGCGGATCGGGCGGAGCCATGGCCCGTGGATTCTACTCCGGGCAGGAGGGAAGGGAAGCCGGGCGGGGGCGCCCGGCTTCCCCCAGGGTGCCGCGCGGCGGTGTTCTGCCGCGGGTCGGATGGGTGAAGCTCGTGTTCCGCCGAGGGGCTATCGCAAGGGAGGTGCCATGCCGGTTTTCTCAGGGTTTCCCTGGGAAAGGGCAAGTTTATCGAGCGTTTCCGACCTCTGAAAGGAACGATCCACCATACGGTGTGTCCTCTGGACAAGACGGTGGCCCGCAGAGAAAGGTGACGAAGGCATGGCACTGTGATTGCTCCGTCCGCTGCGGTAAGCTGCGCCCGCTGATTTCTGTCAACTTTTTTGAGGTGGTGCTCATGGTCAAGACCCCCGATCTGGAAGTCGCCGATCCCGCCACCGGCACGTTCGCCCGCAACGCCGGTCAGGCCGTTCCCGGGCCGGGGAGCTTCTTCGGCCACCCCCCCGGTCTCTCGACCCTCTTCTTCACCGAGCTCTGGGAGCGGTTCAGCTACTACGGCATGCGGGCCATCCTTCTCCTGTTCATGACCGCCACGGTGACCGAGGGCGGGCTGGGATGGAGCGCGGCCAAGGCGGGGCCCATCTACGGCCTCTACACGGCGCTGGTCTACCTCACCGCCCTGCCCGGCGGCTGGATCGCCGACCGTCTCCTCGGCCAGCGGCGGAGCGTGCTGCTGGGGGGGATCATCATCGCCCTGGGGCACCTGAGCCTGACGTTCCACAGCCTCGGCGCCTTCTTCCTGGGGCTGTTCCTGATCGTCACCGGCACCGGTTTCCTGAAGCCCAACATCAGCGCCATGGTCGGCGGGCTCTACACCCCGGAGGACGCGCGGCGCGACGCCGGCTTCTCGATGTTCTACATGGGGATCAACATCGGCGGCTTTTTCGCCCCCCTGGCCGTCGGCTTCCTGGCGCAGAGCGTCCAGTTCCGCGGTTTCCTCGCGAGCCACGGCATCAACCCCGCGAACAGCTGGCACTGGGGATTCGGCGCCGCGGCGGTGGGGATGGTGCTCGGCCTCGTCCAGTACGTCCTCGGCGGCCGCCGTCTCGGCGGCGTGGGGTTGCGGCCGGCGGTCACCGATCCGGCCGCCCATGCCAAGGATCGCCGGAGCCTGCTGATCGCGACCGTCGTCTTCGCCGCCCTGATCGGTCTCGCGTTCCTGCTGCGGCTGTCGATGTCGGACGTCACCCGCTACGTCGGCTACTCGCTGCTGGTGATCCCGATCCTCTACTTCGCCTATCTGTTCAGCCGCCCGTGGACGCCCGAGGAGCGCAAGCACCTCCTGGCGATCCTGGCGTTCTTCCTCTTCGCCTGCCTGTTCTGGTCCGCCTTCGAGCAGGGGGGCTCGACGCTCAACCTGTTCGCCGAGCGCTTCACCCGCACCTCGATCCTGGGCTTCGAGTTCCCGGCGAGCTGGCTGCAGTCGGTGAACTCGGCGTTCATCTGGATGCTGGCGCCCGTCTTTGCCTGGCTCTGGCTGGTCCTCGGCCGGCGGCGGCTCGAGCCGTCGAGCCCCACCAAGTTCGCCTATGGGCTGTTCTTCGTCGGTCTCGGCTTCCTGGTGATGGTGGGAGCCGCGCTCTCCTCGGGGCCGGCGGGAGGCCGG
>DASWRX010000082.1:0-5360 GCA_036402955.1 Thermoanaerobaculia bacterium | reverse complement strand
GACGCTGGCCTACAACGAATCGGTGGCCTTCCGCCTGGAGGGGCCGCTCGACACCGCCGCCTTCCGCGGCGCTCTGGACGAGATCCTGCTCCGCCACGAGAGCCTGCGCACCACCTTCCCCGAAGTCGACGGCGAGGCCGTCCAGGTCATCCGGCCCGCGGCTCCGTTCGAGATCCCCGTGGTCGATCTGCGGGCGCTCCCGGAGGACCTGCACGGAGAAGAGATCCACCGCCTCGCGCTCTCCCAGGCGCTCCGGCCCTTCTCTCTGGCGCACGGCCCGCTCGTGCGCGGCCTCCTGATGCGCCTCGGCGAGAACGACCACGCCGTGCTCTTCTCGTTCCACCACATCATCTTCGACGGCTGGTCGGTCGGCGTCTTCGTGCGCGAGCTGTCCGCCCTCTATCGCGCGCGGATCGCGGGCGTGCCGGCCTCCCTGCCTCCACTCGCCATCCAGTACGCCGACTTCGCCGCCTGGCAGCGAGGATGGCTGCAGGGGGAGGTGCTGGAGCGCCAGGTCGCCTGGTGGCGCGGACAGCTCACCGGCGCCGCGGTGCTCGAGCTGCCCACCGACCGGCCGCGGCCGATCCTTGCCCAGGCGCCGAGCGGCCTGCTCCATCCGCTCCTCCGGCCCTCCCTGACCGAGCCGTTGCGCGCCTTCAGCCGCGACCATGGCGCCACCCTGTTCATGACTCTCCTCGCCGGCTTCCAGGCGCTCCTCCACCGCCACACCGGCCAGACCGACATCTCCGTCGGAACGCCGACCGCCAACCGCAATCACGGCGACGTGGAAAAACTGATCGGTTTCTTCATCAACATGCTCGTCCTGCGCACCGATCTCTCCGGCGATCCGGGTTTCGGAGACCTCGTGGACCGCGTCCGCCAGACCGCGCTCGGCGCCTACGACCACCAGAGCGTCCCCTTCGCGAAGCTGGTCGAAGAGCTGCGGCCCGAGCGCGACTTGCGGCACACGCCGCTCTTCCAGGTCGGCTTCCAGGTCCTGAACATTCCGCAGTCCCCCCTGGAGCTGCCCGGCATCACGCTCCACCCGCTCTCCTTCGCAGCCCGCTCGGCGAAGTTCGATCTCGATCTCGCGCTGACCGACGCCGCGGACCGGCTGAGCGGCGTGCTCGACTACAACGCCGACCTCTTCGACACGACGACCATGGAGCGCTTCCTCGCGCATCTCGAGCAACTGCTGCTCGGCGCCATGGACGACCCGGCGCGGCGGCTGTCCGAGCTGCCGCTGCTCACCGCCGCTGAACGGAGCCAGCTCGCGATCGAATGGAACGACACGGCGAGCGCCTCGGCGGATCCGTCGTGCCTGCATCACTTGATCGCGCAGCGGATCGCGGAAGCTCCCGAGGCCCTGGCCGCCGTCTGCGGAGACCGCCGGCTGACGTTCGGAGATCTCGGCCGGCAGTCCGCGAGCCTGGCCCTCCGTCTCCGCGAGCACGGCGTCGGTCCCGAGGTGCCGGTCGTCCTGTTCCTCGACCGCTCGGTCGAAGCGATCGCCGGCTTTGTGGGGATCCTCGAAGCGGGAGGCGTCTACGTGCCCGTCGATCCCACCTACCCGGCGGAACGGATCGCCTGGATCCTGGAGGACTGCAAGGCGCCGGTCGTGGTCACCACCTCCGTTCTCGCCAGCCGCGTGCCGAACGGAACTCCGGCCGTGCTCCTCGACGAGCTGGGTGGTGGCGCCCCTCTCCCGGAGGCAGGGGGGGCGATGGGAGAGGGATCGGGGGTGAGGCCCCTCGCCGATCATCCCGCCTACATCATCTACACCTCGGGCTCGACCGGCCGGCCGAAGGGAGTCGTCGTCCGGCACGGCGCGGTGGTAAACCTGGCGCGGGCCTTGCGCGAGACCGTCTACCGCGAGGAGGCGGGACCGCTCCGGGTGGGGGTCAACGCCTCGTTCTCCTTCGACGCCTCCATCCAGCAGCTCGTCCAGCTCTCCTGGGGCCACTCCCTCCACATCCTGCCGCAGGCCGTGCGGCTGGACCCCGCGGCGCTGGTGGACACCGTCCGCCGGCAGCGGATCGACGTGCTCGACTGCACGCCGTCGCAGCTCCGGCCGCTCCTCGCCGCCGGTCTTGGGGATGGAGGCGAAGACGCCGCGCCCGCGCTCGTCACGGTGGGAGGCGAAGCCGTCGACGCCGACCTCCGCGACGCGGCCCTCTCGCGAAGTCATCAAGGCCGCACCCGCTTCTGGAACGTCTATGGGCCGACCGAGTGCACGGTGGACACGACGGCCACTCCTTTCACGGCCGGCACGCCGCCCACGCGCATCGGCCGGCCGCTGCCGAACGTCCGCGTCCACACGGTCACCGCCTCCGGCACTCTCGCTGCGCTGGGCGTTCCGGGCGAGCTCCGGATCGGAGGAGCCGGCCTCGCCCGCGGCTATCTCGGCCGCCCGGACCTGACCGCCGAGCGCTTCGTCCCCGATCCCTTCAGCGGAGACACCGGCGCCCGGCTGTACCGCACCGGCGATCTCGTGCGCCAGCTCCCCGACGGCTCCCTCGATTTCCTCGGCCGCCTGGACAACCAGGTCAAGGTGCGCGGCTACCGCATCGAGCTGGGCGAGATCGAGGCGGCGCTGAGCGCCCTGCCCGGCGTGCGAGAGGCGGTTGTGGTTGTGAAATCGGACCGATCCGACGGATCGGTCGGATCCCCCGCCGACCTCCGGCTCGTCGCCTACGTCACCGGCGAAGTCGACACCGCTGCGCTCCGCCAAGCCCTGCGCGACAAGCTGCCCGATTTCATGCTCCCCTCGGCGATTATGGCGCTCCCAGGCCTGCCGCTCACACCCAGCGGCAAAGTGGACCGGAAGGCCCTGCCCGAGCCGGACAGCGGACCGGCCCCCGGCTTCGTCGCGCCGCGGACCGCGGTCGAAGAGGTCCTGGCGGAGATCTGGGCGGAGCTTCTCGGCATCGCCCACATCGGCGTTCACGACAACTTCTTCGAACGCGGCGGCCACTCCCTCCTCGCCGTCCTTCTGATGGCCCGGATCGAGAAACGGCTCGGCAAGACCCTCCCTCTGGCAGCCTTGTTCTCCGCTCCGACCCTGGAAGCCCTCGCGGCGCTCGCCGAGACGTCCGGCGGCCACCCGGCCGGCCGGAAGGGGCGCGGCCCTCTCGTCGCCATCAAGCCCGAGGGGAGTCAGGCCCCCTTCTTCTGTGTCCATCCGATCGGCGGCAACGTCCTCTGCTATCTCGACCTCGCCCGCCATCTCGCGCCGGACCAGCCGTTCTACGCGCTCCAGGCTCCGGACGACCGGCCGCACGCGAAGAGCGTCGAAGAGATGGCGGCCCGCTACCTCGCCGAGGTGCGCCGGGTCCAGCCGCAGGGACCTTACCGGCTCGGCGGCTGGTCCATGGGCGGCCTGATCGCCTTCGAAATGGCGAGGCAACTCGCGGCGGAAGGGCAGGAGACCGAGCTCCTCGCGCTGATCGACGCCTTGCCGCCGGAGACCGCGGACGCGCCGGCCACGGACGAGGAGCTCGTGGCCTGGTTCGCACAGGACATGGCCCGCCTGCTCGGCTTCAATGTCGGGATCTCCCCCGAAGAGCTGCGCTCCCTGCCGGAGCAGGAGAAGCTCGCACACGTCGTCCGCCTCGGCCACACCGCCGGCCTCCTGCCCGCCGATTTCGGCCTGGCCCAGATCGAGCCGCTCTTCGCCACCTTCGCCGCCAACCTCCAGGCGAGCCGCGCCTACGCGCCCGAGCCCTACACCGGCCGCCTCACCCTCTGGGTTTCCGAGGCGACCGCCGCTTCCTACGCCGCCGCGCTCGACGCCTGGAGCCGGCTCGTCCCGGCCGGCCTCGACCGGACCATCCTGCCCGGAGACCACTACAGCCTCCTCCGCCGGCCCGAGGTCGAGCGGCTGGCGAGGGAGCTGACCGCTCAGCTCGTACCGATCTCAAAGCTCTGCTGGCGCACGGTGTAGACCAGGATGCGCATCGTCCTGCTCGGTGAAATCGCGGCCCAGCAAATGTTCTGTAAGCCATTTAAAATCATCGGCATCACTTGCTTCGATCGGGTGCGTTCCATGCATAGAAATATCCTGGGCGCAATCGTTCCGCACCCCGTCGGGGGCATACATGAGTTGCGCCGCTGCCCGCGCGGCCCATGACGGGCTGAAGGGCTTCTCAGAAAGGAGTTCAACATGCGTAAACACATCCTGAGAGGCGCCGGCATCCTGCTGGTCCTTGGAGCTTTGCTCGGCTTCACCCCTAAGATGACGGCAGCGCAGCAGACCTGCGCTTGCAACGTGCTGTGCATCCAGGGCGATCACTGCTGCACGGCCGTGGTCAATGGACAGTGCCAGGTCAGCTGCCTTCCGAACAACATGCGCTGTCCTAAATGACGTCCTCACGGCTCGATCTGAGACCCCATAACGACGGCGCTCCCAGGCGCCCGCTCCCCCGGACGGCTCGCCGCCCGGGGGAGCGCCGCTAGCTCGCGCTCGAGCTCGTCCAGGAGGAGCTCCTCGGCGGCCAGGGCGAGCGCCGCGGCGGTCGTCCGCTCGAGGAGGCTCGCGAGCGGCCGCCCAGGGCGAAAAAGTCGTCCTTCCGCCCGACGCGCGGGACGCCCAGGACGTCGCGCCAGACGTATGCCACCGCCTCCTCGGCCGGCGTCGCCGGCGCTTCGTAGCCGCCGGCCGAGGTCGCCTCGAGCTGGGGGATCGCAAGAGCCCGGCGGTCGAGCTTGCCGCTCGCGTTCCGCGGCAAGGCGGGAAGCAGGGCGAAGAACGACGGCACCATCGGTTCGGGAAGACGCTCTTTCAAGAACCCGCGGAACTCGGCCGCCGTGGCGCCCTCCCCCGGCCGCGCCGCCCACCAGGCGACCAGCGCGCGCTCGCCGGCGCGCCGCAGCTCCGCCTCCGAGAAGAACGAGATCGACCACCTTCGCCGCCAACCTCCAGGCGAGCCGCGCGTACGCGCCCGAGCCGTATACCGGCCGCCTCACCCTCTGGGTTTCCGAGGCGACCGCCGCTTCCTGCGCCGCCGCGCCGACGCCTGGAGCCGGTTCGTCCCGGCCGGCCTCGACCGGACCATTCTGCCCCGGAGACCACTCCAGCCTCCTCCGCCGGCCCGAGGTCGAACGGCTGGCGAGGGAGCTGACCGCTCAGCTCGTCCGGAACAAGGTGTAGACCAGGATCGAAGAGAGGGCGGCAACCAGAACGGAGGTATCGAAAAAGACCCTTATCCGAGGCCGGCTAACTTGCGTGACCGCTCGTCTCGGTCACTCTGCACCGCCAGGGCAAGGTCCTCTTCGGCTTCTCCGGCGAACACGAGGACCCCTTCCTTGCGGACCAGACCTGCTCGGCTGCCGACCGGCTTCAGGAGGATGCCGCCGCTCCT
>DASWRX010000081.1:0-15000 GCA_036402955.1 Thermoanaerobaculia bacterium | reverse complement strand
TCCTGGGTCCAGCTCGCGATCTCCTGGGTCATCTTCTGCTGCTTCAGGGTTTCGCGGATGTCGTCGCGCACGTCCTCGACCGGCGGCGCCGGCTGCCCGCGCCTCTTCATCTCGGGGACCAGCACCTCGCGGTAGTAGCGGTTGACGTCGTCCGGCCCCACGAAGACGCGGGGGCCCAGCCGTTCGTCCACGTAGGTCAGCACCAGGAGCTGGCGCGCCACGAGCTGGCGCAGGCCCTTGAGGTCGAGCCCCACCTCCTTCAGGGCCTTCTGGAACGACGCCTCGTCCGGAAAGCGGGCGCGGATGGCGGCCACCCGCTTCTGGATCTCGTCGACCGGCACCTGCTCGAAGCCGTAGCGGTCGATCTCGTGGAACTGCAGCCGCTGCTCGATCAGCCCGTTGAGCACCCGGCGGCGGAACGCCTCATCGCTCTCGCCGGGGTTCGGCGCGTCGAGCCCGAGCCGGACCACCCGCTCGACGTCGGAGGCGAGGATCGGGTCCTCGTCCACCACCGCGAGCACCCGGTCCCGGAGCGCGGGCTTGGAGAGCGGTGCAGGAGGAGCCGGGGCCGGCTTCTTTTGCGCCACACCCGGGGCGACCACCGCGAGCAGGGCGGCCAGAACGAGCCACGGAACGGTCTTCATGGCTCCATGCTAGCATCCGGTCCGACCATGGCCGCAACCACGACCCTCCTCAAGATCGGCCTGGCGCAGATCGACGGCCGGCTGGGGGACGTCGAGCGCAACGCCGAGCGCCATCTCGACTGGATCTCGCGGGCGCGGCAGGCGGGCGTTGACCTCCTCGTCTTCCCCGAGCTGTCGCTGACCGGCTATCGCCTGCTCCATCTGACCCCCCGCGTGGCGCTGCCGCTCGGCTCGCCCGTGCTGGCGCGGCTGGCCGAGGCCGCCGGCCCCATGCGCGTGGTGCTCGGCTTCGTCGAGGAGGGGGAGCGCGGCGTGCTCCACAACAGCGCCGTCCTGCTCGCCGAGGGAAAGGCCGCCCACGTCCACCGCAAGCTCTACCTGCCCACCTACGGCATCTTCCAGGAGGAGCGCTTCTTCGGCGCCGGCCGGCGGCTGGAGACCGCGACGCTGCCCTGGGGAACGGCCGGGCTCCTGATCTGCGAGGACCTCTGGCACCCGGAGCTGGCGCGGCGGCTGGCGGTGGCGGGCACCAAGCTGCTGATCGTGGTCTCGGCGGCTCCCGGCCGCATCGGCTCCGGGGCCCTCCCCGAGAGCCACGAGAGCTGGGAGACCCTGACCCGCGCCACCGCCCTGCTCGACACCTGCTGGGTCGTCTACTGCAACCGCGTGGGCTGGGAGGAGGGCTCCTTCTACCCCGGCGGCAGCCACATCGTGCGACCCGGCGGCGAGATCGCCGAGCGGGCGCCGTTCCTCGAAGAGCACCTGCTGGTGGCCGAGATCGACCTGCGGGACTCGGACCGCCTGCGCTGGCGCCTGCCGCTGCTCGACGACGAGCGCACCGACATCCAGGGTCCCACGGAGCCCGCGTCGTGATCCGGCGCGAGCAGGTCCGCGCGCGCCTGGCGCTCAACGCCACGCTCGCCGTGGAGGTGCTGACGAGCTTCATCCGCGACGCCGTGGAGACCTCCGGCACTCAGGGGGTGGTCCTCGGCCTCTCGGGCGGCATCGACTCCTCGCTCGCGGCCGCGCTCGCCGCCCGCGCCCTCGGCCCCGAGCACGTCCATGGTTTCCTCCTCCCCTACCGCACCTCCTCCGCGGAGTCCGAGCGCGACGCCCGCGCCGTGGCCGCGCATCTCGGGGTCCCCCACCAGGCCCTCGACATCTCGCCGATGGTGGACGCCTACTTCGCCATCGAGACCGAGGCCCCGGCCGACCGCCGGGGCAACAAGATGGCCCGCGAGCGGATGACCATCCTCTTCGACCAGGCGAAGAAGCTCGACGCCCTGGTGCTCGGCACCTCGAACAAGACCGAGATCCTGCTCGGCTACTCGACCGTGTTCGGCGACAACGCCAGCTCGCTCAATCCGCTGGGCGATCTCTACAAGTGCCAGGTCTGGCAGCTCTCCCGGCATCTCGGGCTCCCCGCCGAGGTGATCGACAAGGCCCCGTCGGCCGACCTCTGGCCGGGGCAGACGGACGAGGGCGAGCTCGGCTTCTCCTACGAGATGGCCGACGAGGTGCTCTACCTGCTGTTCGACATGGGCCTGCGGCCGGAAGAGGTGGTGGACCGCGGCTACGACGAGCGGGTGGTGCGGCGCATCGTGGCGCTCGAGCAGCGGTTCCGCTTTAAGCGCCGCCTGATGCTGATCGCCCGGCTCTCGGGGAGCGCGGTCAACCTCGACCAGGAGATCCCCCGCGATTGAGGGGAACCGATTGAGGGAAAAACACTGATGGCCGGCAGGCTCCTGGTCGTCGCCACGCCGATCGGCAACCTGGGCGACCTGTCGCCGCGCGCCCGCGCCGCCTTCGAGTCGGCCGACCTGGTGGCCTGCGAGGACACCCGCCACACCGGCCGCCTGCTGGCCCATCTGGGGATCAGGAAGCCGCTCGTCTCGCTCCACGAGCACAACGAGCGGCAGCGCCTGCCGCGGCTGCTGGCCGACCTCCAGGAGGGGAAGACGATCGCCGTGGCGAGCGACGCCGGCACTCCCCTGCTCTCCGATCCCGGCTTCCTGCTGGTGCGCGAGGCCGCGGCGCTGGGCGCGCGGATCGAGCCGATCCCCGGCCCCGCGGCTCCCCTCGCGGCGTTGATCGTCTCGGGCCTGCCGCCCTACCCCTTCACCTTCGCCGGCTTCGCGCCTGCCAAGACCGGCAAGCGGCGCGCGTTCTATCAGGGATGGGCGGATCTCGGCCACACCCTGGTGGTCTTCGAGTCGCCCCACCGCATCCTCGCCAGTCTGGAGGATGCCCTCGCCGAGCTCGGAGACCGCCCGGCGGCGATCGCCCGCGAGCTCACCAAGCTGCACGAGGAGATCCTGCGCGGCCCCCTCTCCGAGCTGCTGGCGGAGATGAAGGGCCGGCCGGCGATCAAGGGGGAATTCGTGCTGGTGATCGGCGGAGCCTGACCCTCCCGGCGGTCCCTGCGGACGCCGGGAGGGGTCAGAAAAAGCAGGTCTACTGCGGGTTGATCGGAGCGACACTGACGGCGACGTCGATGTCGTTGTTCTTGAACGACGAGCAGGTCCCGTTGCCGGCGAAGGTAGTCGTGTTGTTGGTGATGTGCGTGTTGCCCAAGCGGAGGGTCGTGCCCAAATTGCAGACGATCCCCGTCCCATTGAAGGTCGACACGCTGCGCTCGATATTCACCACCGCAGGGCTGGTAGCGGCCGAGAAGCCGGCATTAGCATTGCCCGCGGCGACACTGTCGTTCACCGTGACGGTAGAAGAGCCTTGAACCTTGAGGCCGAAGACGTTGTTTTCTATCCGGACGTTGTCGAGCGACGCCTTGATGGTGGCGTTCGCGCCGGGATTGATGAAGATGCCACCGCCCGTGCCCTGGCCGTTATTGCGGACGATCGTGTCCTTGATGAAGACCTGGGTGGTTGCCGCCGAGAGCGGCGCGGGCGCGATCTCGATCCCCGAGCCGTTGGACCCGCGGAAGGCATTGATGGTGCACTTCTCGACATGGAGAGCGCCAAGACTGCCGATCACCTTGATACCGTCCAGGCTGGTCCCCAGCCCTTCGATGTCGAGACCACGCAGGACCACGACGTCCGTCGCAGCCGCGCTGATCACGATGGCGTTGGTGCCGGACACCAGCACGCCGGCCTCGAACCCTTCCGAGGAGATGGTGATCGACTTGCCGATCGTCACGGCCCCGAAGCCGCCGGGATCGAGGACGTTGATCTCGCCGCCGGCCGCGGTCTTCGAGTACGCGCCCGCGAACGTCTTGCAGGGCGCCGTGCGGCTGCAGGGATTGGCGTCGTCGCCGACCCCCGACACCCAGGTCCGGGTCGCCTGCGCAGAGGCCAGCGAGCTGAAGGTGATGAGAAGAACGAGCACAGTCATCACATGAATAATCATCTTTTTCTTGTTCACGGCAAACCTCCTCATGAATTTTCGAACTGGTTCCTGGACAGTTGGGCCATCCAGATTACGCCCCCACCCTGGGGACAGTCAATAGACGCTGGCGGCGGTAGCCCTTCGGCGGCGCCTCAATCCTTATAGTCGTCTCAGCGGGGGGATTTGTTACGCGGAGATCTGACATACCCATCTACCGCTCTTTCTGATGCCCGCGCGTAACCCTGCGGACACGCTTTGTTCTCGCTTGAGGAAAGCGGCGATCTGCTACACTGCTGGCGTGAGCGACCTCTCCCTCGGAATATTTTCCTTCCTGCGACGACGGGCAAGGCGCCAACCGCGCACGGTTTTCGTGGACTGCGGGAGCAATACCGGCAAGGTTCTCTCGGAACGGATCGAGCGCGGAACGGAGACCGAGTTTTTCGCCTTCGAGCCTCAGCCCGAGCTCGCGTCCTGCATCGATGAGGTCCGGCGCAGATATCCCGGGACCCCGATCCATTTCTCAGACAAAGCCGTCTGGGTGCACGGCGGCATGATGGACTTCTATCTCGCCACCGAATGGGGACCGAACCACAGAGGGGGCTCGACGCTCCTGGCAGGTCACGTCAGGAACGCCGCCAAGGTGGATTACTCCCGTCCCATCGCGGTGGGCTGCATCGATTTCAGCCGATGGATCCGGCGCAACTTCAGCCGGCGGGACCGCCTCGTGGTGAAGATGGACATCGAGGGGGCGGAGTATCCCGTCCTCGAAAAAATGGTGGCGGACGGCACGATCGACTACGTTGCCGAGCTGATCGTGGAATTCCATTGGCAAATGAATGAAAACTTGAGGCGGGAGCGGCACGATGCCCTACGGGCAGCGTTGGAGCGACGGGTCCTTGTATCGGAGTGGCATTGATGGCTGGTCGCAGCGTCACTACTCTGCAACATCCCGGAACAGGTCATAGCGCTTGAAGATGAGGCTCCGGTAATCGACCTGGATCTTCGGATAGTCCCTGGCGTGGAGATACCGCCAACCCAACTGGTCTACGTAAGCACCCTCGTCAAGCGCCCACGGCGCGTTTTCATGGTAGGCGTCGGCGAGCTCTCGCAGGCAGCTCGTCAGCGCCACCTTCTCGGCTATATAGGCACCGGCGCTGAGACGACAATGGAGGGGATGCGTGTAGTACTTGAGGGTCTCGAAGTCGCGACAGGCCTTATTGGCCGGATAGTCGACGAAGGTGTTGCAGAAAAGCAGATCGCAGGAGCAGGCCCGGAACCGGTCGAGCATCGTGGCGGGATCCTGTACCATCAGAACGTCGTCCGCATCCGTGCAGAGGACGTAGCGGGTGGTGCAGGCCCCGGATTCCAGATAGTCCAGGACCAGCGTCACCTTCGCGCCCCAGTCCCAACTCACGACATCTCTTCCGAGCACCACATAGTCGTAGATTCCATAGGCTTCATAACATCGCTCGATGAGGCATTTGAACTTGTAATTATGGTACGTGATGCATGTCACGTCCGCGGGTAGCGCATATTGTTTCCCGGCGTCATTTCTCACCACCAGGCTCGACAGGTGCTCGAAGTCATCGATCACTTCCTGGGTAATACCATGGCAGGGTTGACCGTGCGGCCGGTGGAAGAAAATCGGTTCCCCAGACGACATCGGCGCGCTGGGTGAACGGCGCGAAGAGCGCGCTGTCCCTCGGCGCAGCGCGCGTGCCAGGCGATCCGCGAATCTCACCGAGCACCTCCGCTCGGGACCAGGCAGCCGGCGTCGGCGAGGATCTCCCGGCAGCAATCCACGGTCCTCCTGAGGCCCGTCTCCAGATCCGTCCCGGCCTTCCAGCCAATCAGGCGCTCGATATAACCGGTATCACATAGAAAATCGCCGGTTTCTACCCGCTCGTAGCCCTCGGGCCAGGGCACCACTCCCACCCTGCCGGAACCAACGGCCGCGACGATCTTCTCGGCCATCTCGCGCAGGCTCACCGAGACCCCGGCTCCGACGTTGAGGATCTCACCCGCCGCCCGCCCATCCGTCGAGGTACGGAGGATCGCCGCCACTGCGTCGGAAACGTGGAGGTAATCGCGGAGTTGGCTGCCATCTCCGAAGAGCGTGATCGTCTCACCGCGCAGGGCGGTGAGAATGAAACGGTTCACGATGCCGTACTCCCGCCGGTCGGGCAGTTGGAAGGGCCCATATGGGTTGGTCAACCGAAGGACGGTATATGGGATGCCGAAGTGTTCCCAATAGAGGCGGTGGTAGTGCTCCACGGTCAGCTTGTGGAGACCGTACAGGCTGGTGGGACGGGCTGGATGGGCCTCGTCCACAGGAGTCGGCCCGGTAACTCCGTAGACCAGCCGGCTGGAGATGAAGACCACCCGCACGGGGCGTCGCCGGCCGCGCAGCGCCTCGAGCACGGCGAGATGCCCGCCGACGTTGACCTGCGCATCCGTCGGTGCGTCACGGACGCTCTTGACCGCCCCCGATTCACCCGCCAGGTTGATCACCACGTCCGCGGGCTCCAGCCAGCCGTGGAGCTTCTCTGCATCGCGGATGTCACCCTGGTGCACACCCACAGAGGAGCCGGCCGCCTGGCGGTCGAGCCACCGCAGCGCCAGCGGATCGAGCGAGCGGTTGACGATCTCCACGCGCGCACCCGCACGCAACAGCTCAGGAACGAGATTGAGGCCGATAAAACCGAGCCCCCCGAGAAGCACCACGCAACGCCCCTGGAGTGGTTGCGCGGGGCCCGGCGAGCCATCATCGGCCAAGGCGGGCGCGGATTCTCCAATCGGCGTGCGCATCCTCGAAAGCATAGCCGATGTCCTGGAGTCTAGCCGCCATCGGCCTGCGCTTGCGCTCCTCTCAAGGCTGGCATACAACAGGCGCATGAGCCCGATCCGCCGACTGCTCTCCCGGCTCCTGCTCGTGCCCTCGCTGGCGGCGGGCGGCGGCGACCCCGCCGTGCCGGCGGCGCTCTCTCCGGCCGCCGCCGTCAAGGCCTTCGACTACGACGCGGGCGCGCCCCTGGACGTCCGCTTCGACTCCACCTGGAAGGAGGGCGCGCTGACGATCCGCGACCTCACCTATGCCAGTCCCAAGGGAGGCCGGGTGCCGGCGACCCTGATCGTGCCGGACGGCCCCGGACCCTTCGCGGGCGTCCTCCTGATGCACGGTCTCCCGGGGACCCGCGGGGTCACCCTGCCGGAAGCCCGGGCGCTGGCCCGCCGCGGCGCCGTGACGCTCTCGATCGACGCGCCGTTCTCCCGCGGAGCGCGGGCGCGCGGCGAGATCCTCCGGTTCGACGAGCGGGACCGCGACGAGCAGATCCAGCTCATCGTCGACTGGCGGCGCGGCGTCGACCTCCTCCTCGCCCGCCAGGACGTGGATCCCAAACGCCTGGCCTACGTGGGATGGAGCTACGGGGGAGCGATGGGTGGGCTGCTCGCCGGGGTCGAGAAGCGGCTCCATGCGTTCGCCCTGGTGGTGGGGGACGGCGGCCTGGTGAGCCACTTCCTGACCGGCAACGACCCCTCCCTCGACCGCCTGACGCCGGCGCGGCGGAAACGCTGGCTCGCCGCCATGCAGCCGATCGAGCCGCTGCGCTTCGTGGGCCACGCCGCGCCGGCCCACCTGCTGTTCCAGAACGGCCGGGTGGACGACATCGTGCCGGCCGCGAACGGCCGCGCCTACCAGGAGGCCGGCAGCCAGCCCAAGACGGTGCGCTGGTACGACGCGGGCCACGGGCTGGACGACGAGGCCACCCGCGATCGCCGCGAGTGGCTGGCCCGGGAGATCGGGCTGGCGCCGGAGGTCACGATCCCCCGTTCGCCGTGATGAAGGCGGCGAGGTCCTTCTTGAGCTGCTCGCGGTCAGGGCGGCGGATGTACATCATGTGCCCCGCCTCGAAGTAGTGGAAGCTCACCCGCCGCCGGGAGTCGGGCTCGAAGCCGATGTGGTTGAAGGTGTACTCGGCCGCGAACATCGGTGTCGCGAGGTCGTAGTAGCTGGCCCCCACGAAGACCTTGAGCGCCGGGTTCTGGGTCAGCGCCCGGCGCAGGTCCTCCGCCACGTTCAGATAGCTGTTGTCGTTGTCGAAGCTCCACGGCCGGGTGCGGTCGGTCAGGATCTCGTAGGGCAGATCGCTCTTGAAGCCGAGGTCCTGGCGCACGTAGTCGTTGAGCACGGCGGTGAACGGTCCCTGGATGGCGGCGTAGCTGGGATCAAACTCGTCGCGCGGCCCGGCGGCGTCCCGGTCCCGCCCCTGGAAGCGGCTGTCGAGACGGCCTACCGTGATGCGCTGGTCCCGCATCAGCTCCTTGACGAACGCCTGGATCCCCGGCCGCAGGTTGGCCTGCTTGACGAACTCCGGCGACAGGCCGGTGTAGCGGGCGACCTTGGCGGCGACGTCGTTCCACTGCTCCGGGGTGAGGGTGTTGCCCTGCATGAGGGCGAGCGTGTAGTCGCCCGCCGCGAAGCGTTCCGACTCCTCGACCGCCTTGCGCAGGCCGGTGGCCTGGAGGTCCGGCGGCAGCTTCTTGTGATACCACGCGGTCGCCGTGTAGGTGGGCAGGAAGAGCGGGTAGGGCAGGTCGTTGCCCACGGCGAAGTCCGCGGTCTGGAAGTTGAGGATCGAGGAGAGGAGGACGACGCCGTTCAGGTAGATCCCCAGGCGGCTCTGGAGGTAGTTGGAGAGCCGGGCGGCGCGGGTGGTGCCGTAGCTCTCGCCGGCCAGGAACTTGGGGCTCGACCAGCGCCCGAAGCGGGTGGTGTAGAGCCGGATGAACTCCCCCACCGTCTCGGCGTCCCGGCGGACGTCGTAGTACTTCTTGGGATCGTTGCCCGGCGTGGCCCGGCTGTAGCCGGTGGTGACCGGATCGATGAACACCAGATCGGTCACGTCGAGCAGCGACTCGCCGTTGTCCACCAGGCGGTAGGGGGGCGGCGGCGCCCATCCCTCGTCCTCCAGCGCCACCCGGCGCGGCCCGAAGGCCCCGAGATGGAGCCAGACCGAAGACGAGCCCGGCCCGCCGTTGAAGGTGTAGGTGATGGGCCGCTTGCCGAGGTCCCGGACGCCGTCCCGGGTATAGGCGGTGAAGAAGATCGACGCCCGGGGCGTCCCGTCCTCCTCCTTGAGCACCAGGGTGCCGGTGGTGGCGGTGTAGCGGATCTCCTGCCCGCCGATCACCGCCCGGTGCTGGGTCGTGACGACGTGGTCCTCGGCCTTCGGAGCCTTCTCCGCCGGCGCGGCCTTCTCGTGCTTGTCCGCCGCCATGCCCTCGTCGGCCACGCCGTCCGGCACCTGCGCGCAGGCGGGGCGGAGGCAGAGGGCGACGAGGGCTGCGGCGAGCCACCATGTCTGCTGTCGGTTCAAAGCTCGATCTCCCCGGGATCTCTCCGGAAAAAGGGTTATGAGAGCGCCTAGGCCGCGGGCTTCGGCGGCGGAGCCTGACCGATGCGCGCCGCGAAGGCGGCGTGGGCTTCGGGCGCCTGCTGGTTCCACCACTCGATGAAGGCGGTCGCGACCTGCTCGAAATTCCTGAGGCTCACCGGGTTCTTATTGAACTCCCGGGATTTCGGCAGCAGCTCCCTGATCCGCTCCCAGACCAGGAGCAGCTCCTGGTTGCTCGCGAAGAACAGCTCGCGGTCCAGCACGCCGTGGACGACGAAGGAAGCGGCCATCTCCCAGTAGCTGGTGACCATGCGGTAGGAGGCGTTGGCCTCCGATCCCGGCGGGCAGAGAGTCAGGAATTCCTCCCCGGTCGTAGCGCGGAAATTCTTGGCGAACCAGTCGCGCGCCTCGCGCATCCGGGGCTCGCGGCGCATCTCGTACAGGCGCAGGATCAGCTTGGCGTCTTCGTGGGTGGGCATGAGATCTCCTCTCGGCCGGGAGGAGTATCACGAAGCGGGCGAAGGGGGAAGGCCGCACCGCCGGACGGCCCGCCGCCCCCTTCGGGGCGGACCCTCACTCCCCAACCCCTCTCTCCCATCCTCCCCCCGGCCGCCGGGAGAGAGGGGCTTCAGCCTTTTCAGCTAACCCCCTCCCTCTTCTCCCGGCGGGTGGGAGGGAGGATGGGAGAAGAGGGCCGGGGTGATGAGGGCCACCGGACCGGGAAACTCAGCTTCCGCAGCGACTCAATACCAACTCAGTACTGCGGCACCGACGGATCGACCATCAGGCTCCAGGAGTCGATGCCGCCGGCGAGGTTGATCGCCCGCGAGAAGCCCATCTGGCGCAGGAAGTTCACCGCCCGGCTCGAGCGCGGCCCGTGGTGGCAGTAGACCACGATGGTGTCCGCCGGATCGAGCTCGCCCAGGCGGTCCTGGACCTCGGGCAGGGGGATCAGCTTCGCCCCGTCGAGCCGGCAGATCTCCCACTCCTGCGGATTGCGCACGTCGAGCAGGGTGACCGGCCTTCCTTCGTCCAGCCAGGACTTGAGCTCGGGCGTGGAGATCTCGAACGCGGCCTCCACCGCGTCCGCTTGGCGGTCGATGCCGCAGAACTGCTCGTAGTCGATCAGCCCATGCTGCGTCGGGTGCTCCGAGCAGATCGGGCAGTCGGGATTCTTGCGCAGCTTGAGCTCACGGAACTTGAGCTTCAGGGCGTCGAACAGCACCAGCCGGCCGATCAGCGGATCGCCCGCGCCGACGATCAGCTTGATCACCTCATTGGCCTGCAGCGAGCCGATGATGCCCGGCAGCACGCCGAGCACGCCCCCCTCGGCGCACGAGGGGACGAGCCCCGGCGGCGGCGGCTCGGGGAACAGGCAGCGGTAGCAGGGCCCCTTGGCCCCCCAGAAGACCGATACCTGTCCCTCGAAGCGGAAGATCGAGCCGTAGACGTTCGGCTTGCCCAGCAGCACGCAGGCGTCGTTGACCAGGTAGCGCGTCGGAAAGTTGTCCGTGCCGTCGACGATGAGGTCGTAGTCCCGGAACAGCTCCAGGGCGTTGGACGAGTCGAGCCGCGTCTCGTGGGGGACGACCTTGATGTGCGGATTGACGTCGCGCAGGCGCTCGGCCGCGGCCTGCACCTTGGGCCGTCCCACGGACGCGCGGCCGAACAGCACCTGGCGGTGCAGGTTGCTCTCGTCCACCACGTCGAAGTCCACGAGACCCAGCGTGCCGACGCCGGCCGCCGCCAGGTACAGCCCGAGCGGCGAGCCGAGGCCGCCGGTGCCGATCGTCAGCACCTTGGCCGCCTTGAGCTTGCGCTGCCCCAGCGTGCCGACCTCGGGCAGGATCAGGTGACGGCTGTAGTGGCGGATCTCCCCCGGCGAGAGATCCGGCAGATCGTCGACCCCGTGGGCGATCCCAGGGGCCATCCCGCGGGCCGATTCGAGCAGGCCGGCGCCGCCGGCGATCGACGGGATGATCGACAGCGTGTCGCCGCTCGCGATCGGCGTGCCGTCCTTCTGGAGGTGGCGGACGTCCTCGTCGTTGAGGAAGACGTTGACGAAGCTGCGCAGCGTCCCGTCGTCGGTATAGAGATGCCGCTGGAGCGCCGGGTGGCGCCGGGTCAGGTCGCGCAGGGCGTCGCCGACCGTGCCGCCGTCGACCTGGACCTCCCCCTGGTCGGAGGTGAAACGCCGCAGGGGAGTGGGGATGTGGATCGTGACGCTCATCAGACCGCCTCCTTCAGGGACGCGGCCGGCGCGGCCGCCTGATCGATGGTCTCCTCGTCGAACCGCTCGCGGTCGTCGGAGAGGCGCCAGCTCCTGGCGTCCTCCGCGCGGCCCTTCCGCACGGAGACGATGAGATAGGAAAGACCCGGCCACGCGTGGTCGCGGTCGAACTCGCTCGGCCGCGACGGATGGTCCGGGTGCGAGTGGTAATAGCCCACCACGTCGGCTCCCGCCGCGCGCGCCTCCTTGTGCGCCGCGAGCACCGTCTCGGGATTGATCACGTACCGGTTGTGCCGGCTGTCCTGCCGCTCGTTGGCCACCGGCAGCACGCGCTCGACGAGCGTGGTGTCCGCAGTGTCCGCGGTATCCGCGCCGGCGTGGCCGATGAGGAAGCCGCAACACTCCTCCGGATAGCTCGCCTCGGCGTGCTGGTCGATCGTCCGCAGGTGGTCGGGGGTGAGGGTCAGACGGCTCATGTCAGGATTCCTCCCAGAAGCGGTCGGACAGGTACTTGTCCGCGCCATCGCACAGTACCGTGACCAGCGTGCCGGAGCGCAGCCCGGCAGCCACCTTCAGGGCGGCCGCCACGTTGCCGCCGGCGGAGATCCCCACCAGCAGCCCCAGCTCGCGGGCCAGCCGCTTGACCATCCGGTAGGCTTCCTCGGTCGGCAGCTCCAGCGCCTGGTCGGCGAGCGACGGATCGTAGATGGCCGGCACGATGGCCGAGGCCATGTGCTTCATTCCCTCCAGGCCGTGGAACGGCGAGTCCGGCTCGACGGAGATCAGCCGGACCTCCGGCTGCGTCTCCCGGCTCTTCTCACGCAAGAAGCGCCCGACACCCATGAAGGTGCCGCTGGTGCCCAGGCCGGTGACGAAGTGGGTGATCGCGCCGCCGGCCTGCTCCCAGATCTCCGGGCCGGTGGTGCGATAGTGGGCCCGCCAGTTCTCGGGATTCGAGTATTGATCGAGGTAGGCCCAGCGCTCCGGCTCCGCGGCCACCAGCCGCCGTGCCTCGAGGATGGCGCCGTCGCTGCCGGCCAGCGGATCGGTGATCCGCAGCTCGGCGCCGTAGGCGCGCAGAATCTTCTTCCGCTCGGGGCTCGCGCTGTCCGGCAGGCAGAGGGTGACCGGAATCCCCTTTGCCGCGCCGATCATGGCGTAGGCGATCCCCGTGTTGCCCGAAGTGGCGTCGAGCAGCCGCCGGCCCCCGGCGAACAGCCCGCGCCGCTCGGCGTCCAGCACCATCGCCAGCGCCGGCCGGTCCTTCACCGAGCCTCCCGGATTGGCGGACTCCGCCTTGGCGAACAGCCGCACCTCCGCCCGCCCGGTGAGCTCCGAGAGGTCGATCAGCGGCGTGTTGCCGATCAGCTCGAGCAGGCCCACCGGCCGGTCGCGGTCGCGGGAGGGGGCGGGGGTCTCCAGGGTGGCGGGCGTCGTTCTCATTGGGTTCCGTTCCGCCGGTTCAAGCTAGCAGACGGTCGTAAGACTGTAAAGGATACTTGTCTGGTCACGAATTCCCGGCCGGGGCGGTCCCCCATGTATCCTTCCGCCATGGACGACACTCCGCACACCGGGCCGGACCGCATCCCCCCGGGCCAGTACGCGACCGACAAGTGGCCGGTCCTCACCTACGGCTCGACGCCGAAGATCGATCCGGAAACGTGGACGCTGCGGCTCTCCGGGCTCGTCGCCGCGGAGCGCACCCTCTCCTGGCGGGAGTTCCAGGCCCTCCCCCGCGTCCAGGTCACCGCCGACTTCCACTGCGTCACCCGCTTCTCCACCCTGGACAACGGCTGGGAAGGAGTGGCGACGCGCGAGGTGCTGCGGCAGGTCGAGGTCGATCCGGAGGCCTCGCACGTGATGCTCCATTGCTATGGCGGCTACACCACCAACCTGCCGCTGGAGGACTTCCTCTCCGCGCGGGCCCTGTTCGTGGACCGTCACAACGGCCGCCCGCTGCCGGTGGACCACGGCGGCCCGGTGCGGCTGATCGTGCCCCACCTCTACGCCTGGAAGAGCGCCAAGTGGGTGAGCGGCGTCGAGCTGCTCTCCGAGGACCGCCGCGGCTTCTGGGAGGAGAACGGCTACCACACCTACGGCGATCCCTGGAAAGAGGAGCGCTTCAGCAGCCAGGAGACCCGCGAGGCCTACCAGGTGCGGCGGCGGGCCAAGGAGCTGGGGATCGTGCCGGGGAAGGGTTAGCGCGCCGGCAGCGGAATCACCAGCGACACCACGATCGCGGCCACCGTCAGCACCAGGCAGATCACGGCCATCAGCGAATGGTTGCCCGTCTCCGGCTTGCGGGGATCGAGCAGGACGCCGGCCAGGAAGCCGCCCGCGAAGCCGCCGAGGTGGGCCCAGTTGTCCACGCCGCGCATCAGGAACCCGAAGACGATCATGAACAGGGCATAGCTCCAGGCCATCCGTCCCACCACGCTGCTGCCGGTGCGGCGGCCGTAGTAGACGAGGGCTCCGAGCAGCCCCAGGATCGACGCCGAGGCGCCCAGGGTCAGCGGCACGCCCAGGAGGCTGCTGGCGAGGAAGCCGGTGATCGAGGAGATCGTATAGATGATCACCGTGCGGGCGGGGCCGTAGAGCTCCGCCGTCTCGGGGGCGAGAAAGCGGAGCCAGTAGAGATTGAAGCCGATGTGCAGCAGGCTCGCGTGGAGCCAGCCGGCGGAGAGAACGGTCCACCAGTGGCCCAGGACGAAGACCGGCAGCGCGCCGCTGGCGCCGAACCGGATCAGGGCGAACTGGCTGGGCGCCCCGATCGAGAACAGCCCGGACATCCCGATGTGCCGGGGATCGACGACGAGCATCGCCAGATACAGGAAGGCGTTGCCCACGATCACCGCCTGCACGAAGCCCATGTCCTTGCCGAGATTGCGCAGGATGGAGGTGAAGCCCCACATCCCGGGGCGCTTGCGCCCGCAGTTGAGACAGACCTCGTCGTTGACCCCCACGAGCTTGCCGCAGGAGGGGCAGAGCACGGAGCCGGAGCGCTGGCGGCTGAGCATGACCGAGACTCTATCTCATGGAATCACCCCTCAGAGGCTCACCTCCCGGGCAGGCTCCCCGGGATCGGGATCGCGGCGGACCGGCTCGTCCTCCGGAGCTTCTTTGGGATCATCGATCGGCGGCTGCTCCAGGGGATCCTCAACGGGATCATCGTCCGGCTCGTCGCGCTTCGGGTCGTCCGTGGGCTCGCGGGGATCGCGGTCGCGGCGGGGGTCGAGAGGGTCCACGACGGAGAGGGTGTCGGGCTTCGGCAAGGCGGTTCCTCCTTGCCATCCTTTCAGCAAGGATCGGGCCGACTCTGGAGCCGATGCTCCCTTCTACGATGTGGGATTGGGCGGCACGGGATCAGGAAGCCCAGTTTTCCACGTTC